>NZ_JBMDJL010000011.1:0-201481 GCF_057809175.1 Pseudomonas sp. FG43 | reverse complement strand
CCGAGGCCTTGCGCCTGACTGCCGCGCAGGTCAATAACAGCGAAGCGGGGCGTATTGCCAGTGCCATGGCCCTGACCATGGTGGTCACGGGCCTGGATCTCTCGACCGCGATCCTCAATAACGATCAAGGCGTGATACGCAGCGATAGCATCCTGACCCTGAACGCTGGCTCTGTGTCGAACTTGGCAGGCAGCCTCACCAGCACCGGCACGTCCAGCCTTACCGTCACGGACGCCGTGGTCAACCAGGGCGGCGAAATCCTCAGCGATGCAGCCCTGACTCTCACCAGCGGCCGCCTGGACAACAGCCTCAGTGGCCGGATTGCCGGTAAAGGCGTGACCGTCACCACCGGCGCCTTCAACAACAGCCAGGACGGTCGCCTGACCAGCACCGAGGCCTTGCGCCTGACTGCCGCGCAGGTCAATAACAGCGAAGCGGGGCGTATTGCCAGTGCCATGGCCCTGACCATGGTGGTCACGGGCCTGGATCTCTCGACCGCGATCCTCAATAACGATCAAGGCGTGATACGCAGCGATAGCATCCTGACCCTGAACGCTGGCTCTGTGTCGAACTTGGCAGGCAGCCTCACCAGCACCGGCACGTCCAGCCTTACCGTCACGGACGCCGTGGTCAACCAGGGCGGCGAAATCCTCAGCGATGCAGCCCTGACTCTCACCAGCGGCCGCCTGGACAACAGCCTCAGTGGCCGGATTGCCGGTAAAGGCGTGACCGTCACCACCGGCGCCTTCAACAACAGCCAGGACGGTCGCCTGACCAGCACCGAGGCCTTGCGCCTGACTGCCGCTCAGGTCAATAACAGCGAAGCGGGGCGTATCGCCAGCGCCATGGCTTTGACCGCTGTGGTTACGGGCCTGGATCAACACGCCGATGGTCAGCTGTACAGCAACGGCGACGTCAGCCTGGACCTGAACAACGGCCATCTGAATAACCAGGACGGTTTGATTACGGCCCCCGGCCAGTTGCTGCTGACCAATCTCGGCACGGTCAACAACCAAAGCGGCGAGATCTCCAGTGCCAAGAGCTTTACCCTGGCGGCCACCTCGCTGGACAACACCGATGGCACGGTGCTCAGCGACGAATCCTTGGTCGTACGCATCGACAAGGCGCTGACCAACCTGCGCGGGCTGGTGTCCGGCACCAGCGTGGACCTCTCTGCCGATACCCTGACCAACGACAGCGGTGAGGTGAGCAGCGAGGCGGGCCTCACGCTGGACGTGACCGGCGAAGTCAGCAACCGCCAGGGCCTGCTGAGCAGTGCAGGGGCCATCACGTTAGAGGCCAAGAGCCTGCACAACGCCGAAGGCCAGGTCATGGCCGACGAGGTGCTGACCGTCATTCTGGCTCAAGCCCTCGACAACCAGGCTGGCACCCTGGGGGCCGGCCTGGGTCTGAACCTGCAGGCCGCGAGCCTGGATAACCGCCTGGCCGGTGCCGTGCTCACCGATGGCCAACTCGATATCACCCTGACCGGCACCCTGGATAACCGCAGCGGCGGGCAGGTGCAGGCCAAGGGCATCCTCAACCTGACCAGCCAGGTTCTGAACAATCAGGGCGGCCGGGTAGTGGGGCAGGACCTGCTGACCGTACACAGCAACAGCGCGATCAACCGCGGCGGGGTGATCCGCTCCGACAAGCTGATGACGCTGTTGATCGGTGACCTCGACAATAGCCAGACCGGTTTGAGCGCCGCGCAGAAGGGCGGTATCACCAGCCAGGCCGGGCTTGAATTCACCGGCACCCAACTGAATAACCAGAACGGCCTGCTCAACGCCGTGGGCGTGATGACCTTGCAGGCCGACACGGTGCTCAACGGCCAGGGCCGCATCGCCAGCCAGAACAACCTGAGCGCCACCGTCGACCGCCTGACCCAGCAAGGCGGCGAACTGGTGGCCCAGGGCACCCTGACCTTGACCGGCAAGACCCTGGATAACGGGGCCGGTGGTCTGGTAGGCGCCACAAAAGCGCTGAAACTCGAGGTCGACGAAATCGACAACCGGGCCGGTGAAATTTCCAGCCAGGTGGGCGTGGAACTGATCGGTGAACAACTCAATAACAGTGACGGCGGCAAGGTGCTGGCCGGTACGGCGCTGCAACTGATCGTCGAGCGGGTGATCAACGAGAACAAGGGCCTGCTGTTCGGCCAGACCTTGACCCTGAACGGCAAACGCCTGGACAACGCCGGCGGCACCCTGGCCAGCCAGCAGGCCCAGACGCTGACCCTGAGCGGCGCACTGGATAACCGCGCCGGTTTGATCAGCAGTGAAGCGGCGTTGACGGTCAAGGCCGCTTCCCTGGACAACATGCGGGGCACGCTGTCCAGCGCCGGAGCGCTCAAGGTCACCACCGACGGCGAACTGATCAACCAGACCGGCTCGATCACCACCGACGCGGCCCTGACCGTGGTCAGCGCCAGCCTGGACAACCGCGAAAAAGGCAAACTCTCCGGCCTGGGCGCCACCACCGTCACCACCGGTGCCTTCGACAACAGCCAGGGCGGGCAACTGACCAGCAGCGACACCCTGGAACTGATTGCCGGTGAAGTCATCAACCAGAGCGCGGGCCGTATCGCCAGTGCGCTGGCCCTGACCGCCAGCGTCACAAGCCTGGATCAGCAGGGCGGCGAACTGTTCAGCAACACCACCCTGAGTCTGGACCTGAACAACGGCCAGTTGAACAACCAGAACGGCCTGATCAACAGCCCCGGCGCACTGCTGCTGAAAAACCTCAAGGCGGTGGACAACCAGGGCGGTGAAATCTCCAGCGCCCAGGCCTTTACCCTCGCGGCCAAAAGCCTCGACAACAGCGGCGGCAAACTGCTGAGCAGCCAGGGGCTGACCCTGGACTTGGTCGAGTTCTTCAGAAACCTCAAGGGCACCGTGTCGGCCACCGGCCTGGAGATCGACAGCGACAGCCTGGACAACAACGAAGGTCTGATCAGCAGCCGCGCCGGCCTGAAACTGACCGTCGACAACACCCTGAGCAACGTCAAAGGCACCGTGATTGCCGATGGCGATCTTGACGTCAGTGCTACGACCGCCAACAACACCCAAGGCCAGATTTCCAGCAAACAAGCCCTCACCGCCGTGATCGGCAACCTGCAACAGCAGGGCGGACAACTCTTTGCCCTGGGCACCCTGAACCTGACCGGCGACACCCTGAACAACGGCCTCAATGGCTTTGTCGGGGCCGGAGAGGCCCTGACCCTCACCGTCGATGACGTCGACAACCAGGGCGGCGAAATTTCCAGCCAGCAGGGCATCACCCTGACCGGCCAGACGCTGACCAACACTGGCGGTCAGATCCTTGCGCAACAGTTACTGACCCTCGACATCGCCAAGACCACCAACCGCAGCGACGGCGTGCTGTCCGGCAAGACCGGCCTGACCCTGACCGGCAGCTCACTGGACAACACCGGCGGCGTGCTGCTCAGCCCACACGACCTGAGCATCGACCTCTCGGACACCCTCGACAACAGCCAGGGCCTGATCAGCAGCGAAGGCACCTTGACCCTCGACGTCGGCAGCCTGACCAACACGGCGGGCAGCATGTCCAGTGCCGGCAAGCTGACCCTCGACAGCGCCGGCGCGATCCTCAACCAGGGCGGCGAACTGGTCACCGATGGCGAGCTCGACCTGGACAGCACCGCTCTCGACAACAGCCTGCAAGGCACCGTCAGCGCCAAGGGCCGGGTCACGATCGACACCGGCGACCTGAACAACAGCCAGAAGGGCCGGATCAGCAGCGGCGAGCGGATGGACCTCACCGCCGCCAAACTGACCAACCACGACGGCAGCATTGCCAGCAGCCAGGCACTGGTTGCGAGCGTCAGCAGCCTTGAACAACAGAAAGGCAACCTGACCAGCGCCACCTCCCTGAGCCTGGACGTCAACCAGGGCCTGCTCGATAACCAGGGCGGCCTGATCAACGCGCCCGGCACGCTGCTGCTGAAAAACCTCGGGGTCGCGCTCAACCAGGGCGGTGAGATTTCCAGCGCCCAGGCCTTCACCCTCAAGGCCCTATCGCTGGACAACAGCGGCGGTACGCTGCTGAGCAACCAGTTGCTGACCCTGCGCATCGCCCAGGCCCTGAACAACGTCAAGGGCCTGATCGCCGCCGCGGGTGTCGATGCCACGGCCGCCACTCTGGACAACACCGGCGGCACCCTGACCAGCCGCAATGGCCTGGAACTTACCGTCACCGGTCTGCTCACCAACCGCGACAACGGCCTGATCAACGCCGCCGAAACCTTGAAGATCACCTCGGGCGACCTCAACAACCGCGCAGGACAACTGCTGGCCAACACCGCGCTGACCCTGGACAGCGCCGCCCTCGACACCGGCGCCAAGGGCCTGATCAACAGCCAGGGCACCCTGACCCTCACCGCCGACAGCCTGAGCGCCGACACCGGTGGTGAAGTTTCCGGGCTCGGGGCCATGACCCTGGTCCTCAACGCGATCTCCCTCAATGCCGGTCGCCTGATCGGCAATGCCGGGCTGAGCGTCGACCTCAACGGTGCGGACCTCAACAACCGCGCCGGCCTGATCACCGCCACAGGTCCCTTGACCCTCACGCGGGTGCGAAACATCAACAACCAGGGCGGTGAAATCTCCAGCGCCCAGAGCTTCACCCTGACCGGCCAGACCCTGGACAACAGCGGCGGCCAGTTCATCAGCAGCAACCTGCTGACCCTCAATGCCGACAGCCTGCTCAACCAGAACGGCCTCATCTCCGGCTGGCAAGGGCTGGACGTGACCGCCACCTCCCTGGACAACCGCAACCGCGGCACCCTGTCCAGCCGTAACGGCGCGGTGGACGTGGACCTGAGCGGGGCCCTGCTCAACAGCAGCAATGGCGCGCTGGTCAGCCAGACAGCCCTGACCGTGACCGCTGATAGCCTCGACAACCGCGGCGGCATCCTCTCCAGCGGCGCGGCACAGACCCTGACCGTTACCGGCCTGCTGAACAACAGCCAGAACGGCCTGATCGACAGCGGTGCGGACCTCGCGATCACCGCCAACGCCCTCGACAACAGCGCGGGCACGATCACCAGCCCGGGCAAGGCCACCCTCGACCTGATCGGCGCCCTGACCAACACCGGTGGCACACTCGCCAGCGGCGGTGACTGGCTGCTCAAGCGCAGCAGCGCCGTCCACAACCAGGGCGGGCAACTGATCAGCCAGCGCCTGATGACCCTCAACACCGGCGCCCTGGACAACAGTAATAAAGGCACCATCGCGGCCAACGACACCCTGCTGATCACCGCCACCGGCAAGGTCCTCAACCACACCGATGGCCTGATCTACAGCCAGAACGCAGGCGTGGAACTGGACGCTGCGAGCCTGGACAACACCCGGGGCGCGGTACAAGGCCAAAGCACCCTCAAGGTCGAAGTGGGCGAGGGCGTCGATAACCTCAACGGTCGCCTCATTGCCCAGAACGGTGACCTGACAGTAGAAGCCGCCAGCCTCGACAGCCGCGGCGGCGTGTTGTCCAGCCTCAAAGGGCTGTTGACCACGCAGATCACCGGCGTCCTGAGAAACGGCTACGACCTCGCGGCCAACCGTCAGGGCGGCGTCATCCAGGGCCAACGCCTGAGCCTGACCGCCCTGGGCGGCTTCGACAACTACGGCGGCCGCGTCTCGGCCAGCACCGGCGAAGCCTTGCTCACCACCGCCAACCTCGACAACCGCAACGGCGGCATTTACGCCAAAGGCCTGGTACGGGTCATCGGCAACGACTTCGACAACAGCGGCGACAACGACGGCCAGATCGCCGGCGGCCAGGTCGACCTCAGACTGACCGGCGCCCTGAACAACCGCCTGGGCATCATCGAAAGCGACAGCAGCCTGGCCATCAAGGCCACCAGCCTCGACAACCAGACCGGCCAGATACGCTCACTCGGCACCACTGACGCCGCCGACTTCCAGATCGGCACCCAATTCGACAACCGCAACGGCACCGTGGAAGTCGCCAACAGCAACCTGATCCTCAACGCCGCGAGCTTCCTCAACACCAACGGCAACCTGCTGCACGCCGGTGCCGGCACCTTCGACATCTCCACCGCCAACCTCACCCAGGCCGGTGGCAACCTCGTCACCCGCGGCGGCCTGACCGTCACGGCGGACAACTGGACCAACAGCAGCGTGATCCAGGCGGGTCGCCTGACGGTTAACGTCGGCACCTTCAACCAGACCGCCAGCGGGCAACTGCTGGCCTCGAGCGCGTTTGTGGGTACGGGTGGAAGCTGGACGAATGAGGGGGTTATTGCCAGTGACGGGACGCTGAGCCTGAACCTGAGTGGAGGGTATGCGGGGAATGGGCGTACGAGCAGCCTGGGCACCCTGGGCCTCACCGCCAGCCAGTTGGCACTGACCAGTACGGCGAGTCTCATGGGCGGCGCCCGGACCGAACTCAACATCAGCGGTCTGGCCAGCAACTACGGGCGACTGACGTCGGCGGCCGATCTGATCGTCAATGCCGGGAGTGTGACCAACTACGGCACCTTGGGCGCGACGCAAAACCTCAACTTCAACACCGCGAGCCTGCTTAACAGCCAGGGGCTGATCTTCAGCGGTGGGGATATGCAGGCCAATGTGGGGAGTTTGACCAACCTGAAGGGCGACTTTTATGCGCTGAATAACTTGACCATTAAAGGGTATGGCGTTGAGCGGGCCAATCAGGTCTCGAATATCTCGGGTTCGATGGAGAGTGGCGGCAACTTTGCGATCAGTGCGACGGCGTTTGAGAACCGCACGGAAGGTTCGGATAGCACGCAGGTTTCTACTGCGGGTCGGACTTTGGTGAAGGGGGTCATGGGGATTCGTTGTTACGGTTGTGAAAATTATTATTTGCCAGTCGATTATGTTGTAAGGGAGTACTTTGAAGGTGTTCAGGATACTGATGTTTCGGCTTCTGCTTGGTTAGCATCGGGTAAAAACTTCAATTTCAGTGGAGGGGATTTTTTAAATAGTAAGAGTGCTATCAGTGCTGCGGGGGATATTTTTATAAATGCTGATAGTGTGAAAAATATCGGTGCTGTTGGTGGGTCAGTAGAGCGTACACGTATTTATCGTGCGAATGATTGGGATGCTACATGGGCGGCTACATATTATAATCAATATAATAACCCTGATTTTCCTAATATATATTATGTTGGTGATGGGGGGGAGCTTCGACTGGCTGTAGTGACTAAGGTTTTTAATACGGGAGGGGGTGATACGACTTATCAGTATGTAACTTATGATGTGCACGATGCTGTCACTTCGCAGTATATGCCATATTATCCTGTGTTTTATCCCGAAGAGCTGTGGAATGAGCATTTGCCCGTATCGCTGTATAATCGGAATAGTCTTATCGAAGTCCCTGAAGAGATTACACGCCTAGAGCTACTCAGTGATGTGGAAAAAGTCGTGGGAGGCGGCAGTGGTAGTGTTGGCCGAAATGCTGTAATACAGGCTGGCGGTGATGTTTCTATTACAGCTACTCAGAATTTGCAGAATAGTGTCATTCGCCAAGATTACGTAGCCGCTGGCGGTACCAGCAAAGTTCAAGGCACCAGCCCCTCTGGCACGGGTACTACGATCATCCGGGTCAACGCCCAACTGCCGCCTAATCTGTCCCAACAACAAGTCAACCCACTTACCCTGCCAGGCTTCAGCCTGCCCACCGGCCAGAACGGCCTGTTCCGCCTGAGTGCCCAGAACGGCAGTAATGTCGCCGCCACTCAAACCAGCACTGCGCCCCAAAACTGGACGCTTGGCAGTGCCAACGTGTCTGTCGCCCAACGCGAGCAAACCGTTTCCGATACCCAGGCCAGAACTCTTCAGTTCGGGACAGCCGGGCAGGTTTCGACCGCCACTCGCCAACTGGCTGACGTAGTCCGTCAGAACTCGGGCTTGAGCGCCAACGCTTCCGCCTTTGACTCCAGTGCTCCAGTCGATTCAGCGACCCGTCTGCAACTCACCGGTCATAGCGCGGGGTCCACAGGCCTGACGCAGGTTGCCGACGTGACACAGGTTCAGGGCCAGAACGGCAACGTTCCCTTGCCCGGTCAAGGCGCGACAATCGTTCCCGTCATTACCCCTGTGGCTTCCAGCAACACCATGGCCCAGAACGGCACAACCACTCCGACCGCTGTGCCGAACAACCAGGTCGCCCGTGTCCAGGGCTTGCCCGGCACCGCCGCGCCGTCCAACCCGCATAAATACCTGATCGAAACCAACCCGCTCCTGACCGAGTTGCGCCAGTTCATGAGTTCGGACTACCTGCTGGCCAATCTGGGTTACGACCCGGAAGCCAGTGCGAGACGTCTCGGTGATGGCCTGTACGAGCAACGCCTCGTCCAGCAAGCCGTCGTGGCCCGTACCGGTCAGGCGTTCCTGGCGGGGCAGACCTCCAACGAAGACCAGTTCAAATATCTGATGAACAACGCCATCGCCAGCAAGGAGCAACTGGACCTGGCGGTGGGCGTATCGCTGAGTTCAAAACAAGTGGCCGCCCTGACTCACGACATCGTGTGGCTTGAAGAACATGAGGTGAATGGCGAAAAAGTCCTGGTACCTGTGCTGTACCTGGCCCAGGCCAACAACCGGCTCGCCCCGACCGGTGCGCTGATTGCCGGCAACGACGTCACGCTGATTGCAGGTGACGATCTCGATAACGTCGGAACATTACGCGCCACCAACAACCTGTCGGCAACGGCAGGCAACAATCTGGTTAACGTTGGTCTGATCGAAGCGGGCAATCGCCTTGACCTGCTGGCAGGCAACGACCTGATCAACAAGGCCGGCGGCATCCTGTATGGCCGCGATGTGACACTGACTGCTACCCGTGGCGATGTCATCAACGAGCGTACCGTCATTCGCGATCAGCAAAGTGCTGGGGTGCTTCAGGACTTCGTTGAGAATGCCGCCCGTATCGAGTCTGCAAACGATCTTGTTATGAAGGCTGGCCGCGATGTGATGAATATCGGTGGCACCCTGCAGGCCGGTCGCGACCTCAGTTTGATTGCCGGTCGTGACGTGAGTATCGGCGCGGTACAAAAGGAAAAGGTAAACAACCTCAGCGTGAACAACACCCAGTCCAGCATCACGCAACTGGGCTCCAGCGTCAGCGTCGGCCGCGACCTGATGGCCCTGTCGGGGCGTGACATCAATGTTGTCGCCAGCGATATCGACGCCAAGCGCAACATCGCCATGGCCGCGACCGAAAACATGACCATCAGCTCGGCGGCAGACGAAACCCATTCCCTGTCCAGAAGCAAGAAACTCACCGTCCAGACCGACCACGTCAAACAGGTCTCCGCCGACTTGAACGCTGGCGGCAGCATTGCCCTGAACGCAGGCCAGGACCTGGCCGTCATCTCCAGCCGCATCACCGCAGGCGAAAACGCCAACCTGTCGGCAGGCGAAAACCTCAGCATCCTGGCCGCACAGGACAGTGATTACTACCTCTACGACAAGAAGAGCAAAGGCAGTTGGGGAAAAAAGAAAACCAAGCGGGATGAAGTAACCGACATTCGCAATGTCGGCAGCGAAATCACCTCCGGCGGCGATCTGACCCTGGAGAGCGGCGGCGATCAGTTGTACCAAGTGGCCAAGCTTACCAGTGGCAATGACCTGAGCATTGAAAGCGGTGGGGGTATCACCTTTGAAGGGGTGAAGGACCTTCATCAGGAGAGTCACACCAAGAGCAGCAGCAGCCTGGCTTGGACCTCTATGAAAGGGAAGGGTAGAACCGATGAAACCCTGCGCCAGACAGAAATAATGGCCAAAGGTGAGCTTGCGATTCGGGCTGTTGAAGGCCTGACGATCGATATCAAGCAGGTTGACCAGCAAACCGTCAGCCAGACCATCGATGCCATGGTCCAGGCTGACCCGCAACTGGCCTGGCTGAAAGAGGCTGAGAAGCGTGGGGATGTAGATTGGCGGCAGGTGAAGGAGCTGCATGACTCCTTCAAGTACAGCAATTCCAGTCTTGGTCAGGGCGCTATGTTGGCGATCATGATCATTGTGACCGTATTGACTGCTGGTGCAGCAAGTGCGCTGGCAGCATCTGCCGGGAGTTTTGTGGGGGCCGGATCCACAATGGCAGCCGCAACGGCTGCTACAACGGCCACTGCAACGACAGCGGCTACAGCGGCCACCGCAGCGGGTCTTGGCAATGTGATTGCCACCGCAGCCCTGACCTCTATGGCGGGTACAGCTGTAGTGGGCACCATCAATAACAAAGGCAATATAGGGGCAGCTTTAAAGGAGACATTCAGTAGTGACGGCTTGAAGAACGCCGCTATTGCTGGTCTGACGGCAGGTATCACCACTGGCGTTATTGATCCTAATTTTAAGGGTACTGCCAAACCGTTTAATAGTTTTACCAAAGGATTTGACCTGTCGACCCTTAGTGGCATCGGTGGCTTCGCAGTCAATGCCGGTGTGCAAGGAGTGGCTTCGGGGCTGATCAATACGGCCATCAATGGTGGCAGCCTGGGTGACAACTTGACTAATGGTCTTGTTTCGCAGGCTGGTAATGTCGTGGCAGCGGTCGGCTTCTACCAGATCGGTAGTATCGCGGACGAAAACTATTGGAAAGCCTTCGATAAGAAAGATACGCAAGGGATGGCTTTCTGGGCTGAAGGTGGCATGGGGCGTACGGCATTGCATGCCCTGATGGGAGGTGCGGTCTCCTCGGCAACCGGTAGTGATTTCATGACCGGAGCGGTTGCCGCAGGTGCCAGCCAGGCGATGGCTGGAGTGCTGAATGATGTATTAAACACACACCCAGAGTTCCGTGAGGCAGCATCAAAGCTTGTTGGTTTGACTGCAGCAGGCGTGGCCGGAGGTGATGTCGATAAAGCGGTATGGGTGGCCGGAATGGCAGACCAATACAACCGCCAGTTGCACCCCCTCGAAGAGAAATGGCTCAAGGAAAATGCCAAAGAGTTTGCTGACAAGGTAGGCATCACTGAGCAAGAGGCTATGGAGCGCCTAAGTCAGCAAGCCCTGAAAGATGTTGATTATCTATGGCGGGCTCGACTTGCTGATGGGGATGACAGTGCAGCGAAAGCGTTTCTTTCATCCTCAGGGAAAACCTTCGTCAATGACTTGGGGGAAACTCAAGCGCTTTTCACCACGAATGGTCAGCAACTGTTCAGGCCGGAAATGTTCGCGGATACAGCTGATCGCACGTTTTACCGGCAGTTCGTACAGAGCGGCATCAGCCGTGAGTTGAGCTCTGGTCTTATAAAGGAAATCAAGGATTCCGGCATTGACTTGAAAGAGGGGTCAATCGATCTACTGAAAGCAGCCGTCGATAATCCATCTGCCGTTGTGAGTGGGTTATGGGAAGGGATTAAAGGACTCCCTCAAAGTGTCGTCGATGGCTTCAGGGAAAGTGGAAATGCCATTGGCGAAGGTGCTGCCGTTGCACTCAATGAAGACCTAAGCGACAAGCTCAATGCTCTTTATGATACCGATGTATCGGCTGCCCAGCAGGCCTTGTTACTGATCCGCACTGTCAGCGTAGTAACCGGGGCCGGAGCTGTTGGCAAAACCGGCGTCAAGCTCACCGGAGATGTTGCAAAAGCAGTTGGTTCCAAGCTGGACGAAATGCTCGAAAAGGCTGTCGTCAAAAACGATACGGGTAAAGGCGCACCTGATTTTGCGAATAACAACTTCGGTTCAGAAGGCCCTTGCTGCTTTGCTGCCGGAACGATGGTTTCCACCCCTGACGGTGATCGAGCAATCGATACGCTCAAGGTCGGCGATATTGTCTGGAGCAAACCCGAGAAAGGCGGCAAGCCGTTTGCCGCAGCGATCCTTGCAACGCATGTGCGTACCGATCAGCCGATCTACCGCCTCAAACTTAAAAGCGTGCGTCAGGACGGTGAGGCCGAGAATGAAACCCTGCTGGTTACACCGGGCCACCCGTTCTACGTACCTGCCCAGCGTGACTTCGTACCGGTAATCGACCTGAAACCAGGCGACAGGCTGCAGTCCCTGGAAGATGGTGCCAGCGAGAACACCTCATCCGAGGTTGAGTCGCTGGAGCTTTACTTGCCCGAGGGCAAAACGTATAACCTTACGGTCGATGTCGGGCATACGTTCTACGTCGGCAAGCTGAAGACTTGGGTGCATAACACCGGGCCTTGTATCTTGCCGGAGGGGGATTATAGTCCTATCGTAGAAGGCGGTGGATTGCAAGCGCATAAAAATGCTGGTGGACATCTGCTCGAGCGGCACGTTGATCTTACGGACGCAGACCTAGCGCAACGCTTAGCAACCTCTAACATCTCATCTGCATCAAGATTTGCTGATCGCGCCACTGCAGAGGCTGCTGTTTCAGCAGCAGTAGATGCAAATCAGGCTACGATAAAAAGTTATCTTTCCAGCAACACCAAGGGATATTTGGCTATTGACTACTCATCATCTACCCCTGTTGGTACGACATTGGTAAGAGGGGCATCGAGTACCACTCCAGCATCAGGAGTGCGTGTGGTAATAGCTAGAGATCCTTCGATGTCAACAGGTTATAAAATCATTACAGGATACCCGAGTTTATGAATCATGAATTTCCAGTGATAAAAAATATGTTTAGTGCTTACTTGAGCCAAGATTTTGATTTGGAGTTCGGTAGTGCGGATAAAGCGATTTTTGCTTTCTCCAGTCATACCGATAGTATTGATAAGGAACGTGCCTTGGCCGAGTTGGAAGTTTTGTTGAGTGCTGGCTTGGATGAAATTCAGTTAAGAGGGGTTATTTTTGATAGGCTTGGTTCTTGCTATTTTTACCCTGCTGAATGGAATGATGGAGCTACTTGGTTAAAACATGTCAGTTTGCTTTTAAGGAAATAAAAATTAGTTTCCTAGGCTCTGTACGAGATCCCTTGAAACATCGAAGCGGGTAAGATCGCAGCCATCAAAGGTAGGATACCCTGATGGCAAAGCGTTACGAACTCTCCGACGCGTCGTGGGAGTTGATCAAGGATCTGGTTTCTCCAGAGCAGAAAATGGGTCGCCCACGCAGCGATGATCGCCTGGTGCTCCATGGAATCTTGTGGATCCTGTGCTCGGGCGCTGCCTGGCGTGACTTACCGGAACGCTTTGGGCCCTGGTCGACGGTGTATCAGCGTTTTCCTGACTGGCGCGACGACGGTGCCTTCGACCGGATACTGGAGCGTCTGCATATTCGGCTGAACCGAGAAGGACTGATCGATCTGGACACCTGGATGATCTATTCCACGGCGGTACGTGCAACCCGAGCCTCGTCAGGCGCCGGGGAAAAGGGGGGCCTGAAGAACCGATAGGCCATGCTCTGGGACGTAGTCGAGGCGGCCTTACTACCAAGATTCACATGCTCTGCGACGCCAATGGTGTTCCATTACGCTTCATCCTTTCTCTAGGGCAAGCCAGCGATATTGCCCATGCCCAGCCGTTGCTGGATCAGGTACGAATTCTTGGTAAGCCGGGGCGACCATGTAAACGCAGTCGCTGGTTACTGGCTGACAAAGGCTATGACGCAGAATACCTGCGCCAGTACTGCGACCGTTACCGAATGCAGCCGGTGATCCCGCTGCGCGCCATGCCACGTAAACTCCGGCCTGGCTTGCCCCGACTCTTTGATCGTCCAAAGTATCGGCAGCGGAATATCATTGAACGGATGTTTGGCTGGCTAAAGGAGAGCCGCAGAATAGGCACTCGCTACGACAAGCTGGCGAGAAGCTTTTCAGCCATGGTTACGCTGGTCTACAGCCTACGTTGTATACGGCAGTACTTTTCGTACAAAACTAGAGGAGGTATTTATAATTCAAAGGGGCGCTATACCGCAGAAGGTAAACCTATTTGCCGGGGTAATAGTGGGGGGCATGTTACTTTAGACGGTGGTAGGGTCAACGTTAGTGCTCCAGTGAATTATGAATCAATACCGATTCATCATGTGTGCACTAACAAATGTACGTCAGGCGCCAATGGTCAGATCGCTTGGACAAAAGAATTTCAGCGTTTCTTTGATGGTGCTGATCTTGATATTAATAGTGCAACTGAAAATTTAGTGGCGGTACCTGGGCATAGAGGGTCACATCCTATAGAGTATCATTAGTATGTATATGGAAGTTTGGATCAGGCAACACGTGGTTTGATTTCGAGAACACCGGCTTACAAGGATGCCGTAATGAATACATTGAATAGGATTAAGTCTGAGGCTGTGATAGTCGGTAGTGAGGTTAATAAGTGGCTTACTAGGAGTTAATATGAAATATTATTTGCTTAGGCAGGATGTGACAATTTCTGATAAGTGGGTGCTGGGTGACGTTAAGCATGTGGATAATTGGCACTTCAGTGATCCTCCAGTGAATTTTATGGAGCCTGGAAAATATGCTCTTGATGTTCGAATTGATGGGGTTGAAGTTGATTACTCTCTTGCTGGATATGCTAGTGTTCCTGTCTTGAGTGAGAAGGCTTTCAACTCGCTTTTAGGATTGTCTGAAGTTGATGAATTGTTTCGCAATGTTGTTTTTGAGCCGGTTGAAATAGAAGGTAAGCAGGTATGTCAGAGCTATTTTTTGATGATAATTGAGTCGCAGATTGATTGTGTAGATGAAAAGCTTTCCGGTTTTAATAAGTATATTGTTGATGATCCTGTAAGGCCGGATATGGCGGGTCAGTATCGCTCTTTTTATAATTTGGTTGTTGACCCGGAAAAGATTGGCTATTTTCATATTTTTAGAGTAAAAAAATATTTGGGTGCGATAATAGTTAGTGAGGAAGTAAAGCGGCGCTTGGAGGCGGCGGGGGTCGTGGGTGCTATTTTTGAATCAGTGAATGGCGATAAAGTAACCGTGACTTAAATGGCGAAAGCTTTAAAGAGGTATCTCAAATGAAAAGAGGAAGATTTGGCTCTAAAAAGTTGGAAATTAGCATCTGGTGATGAGTGTCCAATATGTTAGGCTTTGACAAAAAATAATATCGTAACTATCTCATAGTGCAGGTGGGTAATACCATTGTTTCAAAACTTTTTCGCCAGCTTGTCGTAGCGTGTCCAATCCATCGTAAGCGCACCATGAACCACACCTTCAAACCATCAAGCTGAAGCTTGATGGTGGGCTCCTGAATGATTTCTGGAGTTTTTGGTAATGATGCGTCCCAATGCTGGCGTTGAAAAAGTTTACCTGTACCCCAAGCCTGTCGACAAAGGAGATAAGTGAAGCCAGGAGCATGGCTGAACGAATTCAACTGACAGGCAAATGGTTTTATATTTCTGCTCGTCAAGATGTCCTGACAGGGTCTGGGTTTGCCAAAGGCTTTACGGATGGAATGGCAGGCATTGGACTTGATACGCTGAATAGCACTGCTGGTTTCATGCGTGATCCGGTTGAAAGCTGGAATTCTGTCAGTGAATTTGTTTCATCCACGGAAGCGATAAAGCTATTAGGTGCAACAGCGCATGCGGCGCTTCAGTCGCAGGTTGAGCAGATTAACAAGGCATTGCAAGAAGGGGGGATGCCAACGCTGAAAACCTAGGTAACCAGATGGGGCAGGCTTTGGCCGTGGTCATTGGCATGGTGGCTGGAGGAGGTGGCGCTGGTGCTGCGGGAGCACAAGCCTTGATGCTTTCGAAAATGGGCATTGAGGTTTCCAGTAAAGCGCTTAGGCAAGCTCAAGCGGGCTTCAAACTCGGTATTGACAAAATAATTGCAAAACTGGAAAAAACGGGGGTTGATCCTGATGTACCGTTACTTACTCCACCTGCAATTACGATAGAAGTATTGTCGCCAGATATTATTGGTAAAGTTTTGTCTGTAACGAAAGGAGAGAGGCCTCTTCCTGAAACGTATCTCTCTCAAGCATATAGAGACATGCATGCTAAATTTTTTGAGGAAGGTGTTGTGCGTATTCAGCCTGCTGCGCCTGAGGGAACTATTGGTAGAACCGAGACATGGGTTTTGCCTAAGAGTGTTGCACAAGACATGATATTGTGTGCGGATGGGGATGTTTCAAGGTTGGAGCAGTATTTGGGTCTTGATAAAGGATATCTTGGTAGTAATCCAGTTTTGGTTGATATTAAAAAGGTTGATGGGTATCGAATTCCATCTGGTAATGAATTTGGTGCAAATAATTTTTGGAAGCCTGGTGGATTTACTAGTCCTGGAGGTTTGCCTGAGGCTGTGATAAATCCCGTTCGTGTGGGAGACTATAGTGTATCTAATGTTTTTTAGTGGGGGAACGGATATGGACAGAAAGCTTTTTCAGTTTAACGATATGGAAATATTAGCCCGTGATAAGCGATTTTTCGTGCGATATGATGCTGGATCGCATCAGATTGCTATGCGTGAGGATGAGATATCCGAGGAGGAGGCTTTAGAGGGGGCCGCGAGCACCGAAGCGGCTATGAAAATGCTGTTCGCTGTACAAAGGCGGCTGATCCAGGCAGGTGTTGATCCTTATGTGGCTAATGTCAAGTAAATTGACTTTAAGGCTTCAAATAGTACTCACAACCCCACCTTATAAACAACCTGCCCCCGCTCCAGCGGATCCGGATGACACTCAAACCCCAACGCCCGCGCCAGCTCAAACATCCTGACATTCCTAACCGAATCTATCGAAAACATCCGGTAAAACCCGTTCAGCCGCGCAGCATTCATAAGATGCTGCATCAGTAACTTGCCCAGCCCAGCGCCTTGCCATTTCTCCGCAACCACCACTGCACATTCGCAGCAGTAATCGCCTTCTGTCGCGGCGTAGCGGCTGAGGCCTATTTCGGTCAGTTGGTGGTTGTCCTCCATGATCAGGGCGACATAGGTCATGCGTTGTTGGTAGTCGATGTCCATGATCTGGTCGAGAGCCAGCGGGGCTGGTTCGTTGTTGGGGGAGAGGAAGCGGAAGTGGTGGGTCTGTGGCGACAGGCGGGTAATGAATCCGAACTCCCGTTGCTGGTCGTCTTCCTGGATCGGTCTGATCAGCAGGTGGGTGCCGTCGCTCAGTTCTTCGATCCAGTGGATGAAGCGCAGGTCAGGGGTGTAGAGGTCGTCGCTGATCGGGTCGCTGGTGACAGTGTTCATGTCCATCCCCTGAAACGCCGTACATTGATTGAGCAGGCTGTTTTTTACCTTTTACGCTGCGGCAACCTTCATGCCGTGATCCAGATCAATGTTCCCCAAGGAAGCCATGATCCGGCGTATCAGAATGTGGTGTCGCCCTGCGGGTTTCCGGATCGAAACCCGGCTACCGCAAGATGAGGCATTGGTTTACCGTTAGCGCTTTGGCGAACAGTTCCACGGCAGCAGACGGTGTAACTGACAAGCCTGGGGTGTATGCCCTGATACTCATTAGGAACGGATTGATGGACTTGAAACAACTTGAGGCGTTCGCGGCGGTTATGTCTGCAGGGAGCGTGACCGGAGCCGGGCAAATGCTGGGTCGGTCGCAGCCAGCGGTCAGTCGCTCGATCCAGGAGCTGGAGCAGGTGTTGGGCTTCCCGCTCTTTGAGCGTAGTGGCCCGAAGGTGACTCCCACACGCCGGGCTTTCAGCATGTATGCCGAGGTGGAGAGTGCGTTGAGTGGGGTGCGCAATATCAAGCAGCGCGCGCAGGCGATCAGTGAAGAAGACAACCACCTTTTGCGTGTCGTCGCCACCTCTGCCTTGGCGACGGGGCTGTTACCGGCTGCGCTGGCACGCTTACCCACTGAGCTACGTCCTCGGCAGTTGCAATTGCAGAGTCTTACACCCGAAAAAGCGATTGAGGCGGTATTGGCCAACACAGTGGATCTGGGCCTGGTCAGTCTGCCGCTGGAACACCGAGGTCTGAAGGTTCACTGGATCGGTGAGGCTCCCTGTGTCGCGGTATTGGCGAGCGATTCTCCTCTGGCCAGCGAAAGCAGCCTGAGCCTTGCGCAACTGGCCGAGCAGGTGCTGATCAGCATCGCCAACCCTTATCGTTTTCGCAGACGTATCAACCATGCTTTCGCCGAGCATAAGCTTGAACCACGGCAAATCCTCGAAACCAATACTTCTCTGAATGCGATGCAGATGGCTCGTGTCGGGCTTGGCGTGGCACTGGCCGATCCGGTGACCGCCTATGGTGTGCCGCTGCAGGGCGTAGCCGTGCGCCCTATTGCGTTGGACATCCCGTTTTTCTTCGGGCTGATCTCGCCTTACGCCAGTGTGCTTTCGGAGTTGGCACAGACGTTGGTGACGAGTCTGGCCGACGAGTCCAGACACCTGCTGCCGGGCATGCGGATGCATTCACCTGCCGAGCACGATGCTCTGCTACAGCGTGTCTATGCGGTGTAAGTAGCCCCTGAGGCCGTCGAGTTCTTCGGCGGCCTTGAACGTTCTCCCCTGAGTCGCCAGCCCTTGAACGCCTCCATCACGCTCTGAATTTTCAGGCCGGGCAGATGGCATGGCCTTTTATTCCTTTTTGTAATATCCATAGCTGAACTACTTATTTTCAGGAATAAATTTTCTTCTCTATCATCCGTTTTATGAATGCATGTGCGCTTTGAATTAATAAATCGCATTAATGGATCATGAAGGTCAGCTCTTGGCCATTCTTTAAAGCGGAAATTCAGCCGACCTCGGCACATCGCCGCAACAAAGCTATTACCCATGGCGATTCACCGAGGAGTATTGCAATGCAAGCGGAACAATCTTCAACAAACACTCGTTTCCCGAACCTTGTCCGTAATCAATTGAGCCTGGCGATGGGGCTGTGCATGGCGCCGCTGGTAGGTCAGGCTGAGGTGGAGGAGCGACAGCAGAAGGCCGCAGAACCAGTGCTGCAAACCATTATCTCGGTTGGCAATCGTGGTACGGAGCGTACGGTAGCCGACAGCCCGGTGCCGGTAGATGTGCTCGACGCCGAGGCATTGCAAAAACAAGGTGCCACGGCCTTGCGCGACGTACTTGCCAACCTGCTGCCATCGTTCCAGGTGTCCAAGGTCACGGGCGGCGCCTACAGCAACGTCGCCCGCTCTGCCGGCCTGCGCGGGCTGGGTGGTGGTTATGTGCTGGTGCTGGTCAATGGCAAGCGCCGCCATGCCAACGCGGTTTCTTCGGAGGGCACTGGACTGCAAGAAGGCTGGAACGCGGCCGATCTGGATTCCATTCCCATGGCGGCGATTGCTCGTGTCGAGGTGCTGCGTGATGGCGCAGCCGCGCAATATGGCTCCGATGCTATTGCGGGTGTGATCAATATCATTCTCAAGTCCGACAGCAGCGGGGGCAATGCAACGACGTCTGCCGGTCGACGTTCGCACTACGCCAGTGGCGTGGGTTCCAACGGTGAAACTTATCAGCAGAGCCTCAATTATGGCCTGGGGCTGCCCAATGAAGGTTTTCTCAATCTGACGCTGGACTGGAAGAACCAGGACAGTACCAAGCGCTCGGCACCGGCGACAGGTAGCTTCTACTATCCGGTCAACGGGCAGCCAGATCCTCGGGAAAACACTGTTGAACGACGTTCCTATGGTGGCGGGTTGCCGGAGATCGAGCAGATCAACGCTTCGTATAACGCTGAGTTGCCATTGCGTGATGATCTGCGCCTGTATTCCTTCAGCACCTACACCCGGCAGGATGCATTGGTGTCCATCGGTTTTCGCCGGCCCAATTCCAATACGGTAATTACAGAGCTTTATCCCGACGGCATTGCACCTGACTTTAATTTCGATACCCGTGATTTCCACACTACATGGGGTATCAAGGGTGAAGAGCTGGCAGGCTGGAACTGGGATCTAAGCAGTACCTATGGCGAAAATACCCAGAGAATGGAGAGCAGCAATAACCTCAATCCATCCCTTGGGCCTGCCAGCCCGACCGACTTCTTTCTGCAGAACAACGAGCTGAGTCAATGGGTCACCAACCTGGATCTGAACCGGCCTATCGACATCGGTCTGAGCAATCCGCTGAACTTCGCTACAGGTCTTGAGTACCGGGAAGATCATTACACCACCGGTGCCGGTGATGAGGCGTCCTACATCAATGGCCGTTATGTCTTCCCGGCCGGACACCCGCGTGCTGGCCAGGAGGCGGCTATCGGTGCGCTGGGGAACTATCTGTTGCTGCCCGAAGATGAAGTCGACTTGCGCCGCAGTACTTCTGCCGCCTATGTGGATCTTGGGCTGAACATCACGGATAAATGGTACGTCGGCGCCGCTGGCCGCTACGAGCGATACACAGACAGCGCCGGCAGCACCTGGAACGGCAAACTGTCGACCCGATATGCCTTCACGCCGGAGCTTGCCGCACGGGGCTCGGTCAGCACGGGGTTTGTCGCGCCTTCCCTGACTCAGCAGGGGTATGCCAAAACCGGTCTCGGGCGTCGCACCGTCAACAACGAGACGGTGGACATCATGATCAAGCGCGTTCAGCCCGATTCGGCCATCGGCAAGGCTTTGGGCTCCGAAGAACTGGACCCGGTAAAGTCCACCAGCTATTCGCTGGGCTTGACCTGGACGCCGATAACCAACCTCAACGTGGCACTGGATGCTTACCTGATCGATCTGGAGGACCGCATTGCCTTGATCAGCCCGCTGTCTGGCTCGGCGGTTGATGCGATTCTTGCAGCCAATAGTTTCGGGCATGTGCAACAAGTGCAGTACTACGCCAATGCGTTCGATACGCGGACCAAGGGTGTCGATCTGGTCGCCGATTACACCCATCGAATTGGCGCCTTCGGTCGTCTGCGCTGGACGGTTGCAGGCAACTGGAATGACACGACCATCACTGACATGGCGCCTAATCCGGCACAGTTGCAGAGTCTCGGTCTGTCGCGTTTCGAGGATACCGAAATAGGCAGCGTGACCGACTCCAAGCCTCGTACCAAATACATCCTGGGCGTGAACTGGCAGGTTGAGGATTTCGATATCGGCCTGCGCAATACCCGCTATGGCAAGGTCAAGCTGCTTGGCAGCGGCACGACAGTGGATCAAGAGTTCAGCGCCAAATGGATCACCGATCTGGATGTGACCTATGGTCTGACCGACAACGTTCGGGTGACGCTCGGCGCTGAAAATCTGTTTAACGTTTACCCGGACAAACACACCGTCAATGACGTGTCGGGTGGCTCTTACTATTCAACCATCTCGCCGTTCGGCTCTTACGGCGCTTACTACTACACCCGCTTGAGTATCGATTTCTGATCGTGGACGCACGGGTTGCCTGTGGCCGTCGGTAATCGTCGACGGTCGCAGCTTACTTCAATCGTGAGGATGTGAATGACCAGTACCACCAATGCCCCCATCGGTTTGGCCGCCCTTGAGGCGCGTCTTCGTCAAGACCTGCAATGGCTTGATCTGCCTGCCAAACCTTGGGTCAAGCCGCGTTATCAGGAGGGCAAGGCTCTTCTTGATGTTGCGATCGTCGGCGGTGGTATGGCGGGCCTGGCGCTTGCGACCGAATTGCTGCACATGGGCGTGGCGGTGGTGCTGTTCGATAAAGCAGAAGAGGGGCTGGAGGGCCCATGGTCGACAACGGCGCGGATGGAAACATTGCGCTCGCCCAAGCAACTCACTGGCCCGGCTCTCGGGCTGCCCGCTCTGACGTTTCGCGCCTGGTACGAAGCGCAGTTCGGTACGTCCGCCTGGGAGGCTCTGGACAAGATTCCACGCCTGCAATGGGCTCAATACCTGCGCTGGTATCGCCGCGTCATCGATCTTGACGTGCGCAACCGGCAACGGGTGCTGGCCGTGCAGCCTCAGGCGGATGGCTGGGTACGTCTGCGCGTAGAAGGGCCGCAAGGTGAGCACGAAGTCTCGGCGCGGCACGTGGTGCTGGCGACCGGCCGTGACGGTCTGGGTGGTCCATGGGTTCCGCCACTGGCCGATCAGTTGCCGCGTGAACAGTGGGCGCATTCTGCCGATGGGCTTCAGGACGCATGGTTCGTCGGCAAGCGCGTAGCGGTCATCGGTGGCGGCGCTTCGGCGATGGATGCAGCAGCGACGGCACTGGAGGCCGGCGCCGAGCGGGTCGATCTGCTGATTCGCCGAGAGCAGTTGCCCCGCATCAATAAAGGCAAGGGCGCGGGCAGTCCGGGCATGACCCATGGCTACTGGCGTTTGAGCGATCAGTGGAAGTGGCGTATTCGTCACTATCTGAACGCCCAGCAAGTCCCTCCACCCAAAGGCAGCACCCTGCGCGTGGCACAACATGCCAACGCACGTTTTCTGCTGGGACGCAGCATCGAGGCGGTTTCCAGAAATCAGGATGGCAGCGTGCGCGTGAGCTTGATCGACGGGAAAGTGGATTACGACTTCCTGGTATTCGCAACCGGATTCAGCAACGACATGACACGTCGTCCTGAGTTCGCCAGCCTCGCGCCGCACGTGCGCAGTTGGGCGCAACGGCTTGCCGGGCAGCAACTGCCCATCGATCCGGGAGCGCAGGCTGAGCTGGGTGAATTACCCGACCTGGGGCTGGCTTTTGAGTTTCAGCAGGCTCAGCCAAGTGGCTGTCCCGGACTGGAACAGGTGCATTGCTTCTGTTACCCGGCCGCGCTCAGCTATGGCGGTGTCTCCGGAGACATTCCGGCGATCAGCGACGGTGCAAAACGTCTGGCCCAGGCCCTCGCTGGCGCATTGTTCGTCGAAGACATCGACCAGCACTTCAGTGCCATGCAGGACTATGCCGAGCCGGAGCTGCAAGGTGATGAATGGCAGCCGGGCGAATTGACTGCCGAGGAGCGTGAGCGATGATCGGCTGGCTTGTTCGACGGCTGCTGCAGTCGTTATTGGTATTGCTGCTGATGAGCCTGCTGGTGTTCATCGGGCTGCATGCCATCGGAAACCCCGTGGACATCCTGGTCAGTGAAGATCTCAACCAGCAGGAGCGGATGGAAGCGATCTCGCGCCTGGGGCTGGATCAATCCCTGCCCGTGCAATATATGGGGTTCCTGCGTGGTGCGCTGGATGGGTCGCTGGGTGTGAGTTATGTCTATCACCAGGACGCCCTGCAATTGATTTTCCAGCGTCTGCCAGCAACGCTTGAACTGGCTGTAGTAGCGCTGGCGATGGCCGTGCTGATCGGCGTGCCCCTTGGCCTGTTTGCCGGCCTGCATCCTGACAATCCTTTGGCACGCCTGATCATGGCCGGAAGCATCATCGGCTTTTCCCTGCCATCGTTCTGGGTGGCATTGTTGCTGATCATGTTGTTTGCCGTGCACCTGGGTTGGTTGCCAGCCAGCGGTCGCGGGGAAACTGCCGAGTGGCTTGGCGTGCACTGGTCGTGGTTGACCCTTGACGGCTGGCGCCACCTGTTACTGCCGGCTTGCAACCTGGCGCTGTTCAAGGTCGCACTGGTCTTGCGCCTGACCCGTGCAGGCGTGCGCGAAGTGGTACAGCAGGACTTCGTGAAATTCGCCAGGGCCAAAGGTCTGGCTCCGCATCGGGTGATTCGCATGCACGTGCTGCGCAACACCCTGATTCCTCTGGTCACCGTCCTTGGGCTGGAACTCGGTTCAACCATTGCCTACGCAGTCGTCACCGAAAGCATCTTTGCCTGGCCTGGTGCCGGAAAGCTGATCCTGGACAGCATCAACGCGCTGGATCGCCCGGTCGTGCTGGCTTATCTGATGGTCGTGGTGGTGATCTTCGTCAGCCTCAATCTGCTGGTCGATGTGCTCTATCGCCTGCTTGATCCTCGAGTGCGTCTTGCAGGAGGTGAACAATGAGTACGGCCCATTCGCCGTGGCGTGATGTTCTGGTCGATTTCTTCAGGTCACCCCTGGCGGTGATGGGAGTGCTCGGTCTGATAGTGGTCGGGCTCAGTGCAGTTCTGGCTCCATGGATAACGCCGCAGAACCCTTATGACTTGATGCAACTGGATGTGCTCGACGCACGTCTGCCGCCTGGCAGTGAAAGCATGGCGAACGGGTACAGCTACTGGCTGGGCACCGATGGACAGGGCCGCGACCTTTACTCGGCAATTGTCTATGGGCTGCGCATCAGCCTGGTGGTGGGGATCGGTTCGGCGCTTATCGCTGCCTTCGTCGGTACTCTGGTCGGACTGCTGGCCGCATATCGCGGCGGCTGGGTGGACGCCACGCTGATGCGGCTGGTCGATTTGCTGTTGTCGTTTCCTGGAATCCTCATGGCGTTGATGATTCTCGCCTGGCTGGGCAAGGGCGTAGGGAACGTGGTGCTGACTCTGGTGCTGCTGGAGTGGGCGTATTACGCCCGGGCAGCACGGGGCCAGGCACTGGTGGAGCGACGTCGCGAGTACGTCGAGTCGGCGCGGGGGCAGGGGCTTGGATCGCTGCGCATCATGCTCGGGCATATTTTGCCCAACTGCCTGCCGCCGCTGATTGTGATCGCCACATTGCAGATTGCCCGTGCCATTACGCTTGAGGCGACGCTGTCGTTCCTGGGGCTCGGTGTGCCGGTGACCGAGCCGTCACTGGGTCTGCTGATCGCCAATGGTTTCCAGTACATGCTTGGCGAAGAGTATTGGATCAGCCTGTTTCCCGGTCTGGCGCTGTTGATCACTATCGTTTCGATCAATCTGGTCGGTGACCAGTTGCGCGACCAACTCAATCCGAGGTTGCAACGATGACGCCGACCCTTGAAATCAGGCAACTGACCACGGTCTTCGATAGCCGCAATGGTGCGTTGCCCGCTGTGCGCGAGCTGTCGTTATCGCTGGCACCCGGACGAATTCTGGGGCTGGTGGGGGAGTCCGGTTCAGGCAAATCGGTGACCGGCTTTTCCGTCCTGGGCCTGGTGGATGCACCGGGTCGTATCACCAGCGGTGAAATCCTCTTTCAGGGGCAGGATTTGCGTCGCCTCAAGCCCTCGCAGTTGCGAGCGCTGCAAGGCAACCGGCTGGCGATGATCTTTCAAGATCCCATGATGACGTTGAATCCGGTGCTGCGTATCGATACGCAGATGATCGAGGCCGTGCAGGCACACCGCTCGGTCAGTCGCAAGGAGGCGCGGCGTCACTGCGCCGACACCCTGGCGCTGATGGGGATTGCCAGCCCGGACGAGCGCCTGCGCGTCTATCCGCATCAGTTGTCGGGCGGCATGCGTCAGCGTATAGCCATCGCTATTGCGCTGCTGCATCGCCCGGATCTGTTGATCGCGGATGAGCCGACCACGGCTCTGGACGTAACCATTCAGGCGCAGATTCTTTCCCAGGTGCAGAAACTGGTACGCCAGCAGGGCAGTTCGCTGATCTGGATAACCCATGACCTGTCTGTGGTCGCCGGTCTGGTTGACGATGTGGCGGTGATGTACGCCGGGCGCATCGTCGAGCAAGGTCCGGTTGATACCGTGCTGGATAACCCGCGGCACCCTTACACCCAAGGGCTTATTTCCAGCCTTCCAAGCCGCAACCAGCGTGGTGAGCGGCTTCGGCAGATTCCCGGCATGGCGCCTAGCCTGGCTACGTTGCCGCAGGGCTGTGCTTTTGCTGCACGCTGCCCCCGTGCCAGCAGCCAGTGCGAAAGCGAACCTGCTGCGCAACTGATAGCCGATTCACATTGGGTGCGCTGTTTCCAGCCTGGAGGTGATCATGAATGAAGCCCTTATTCAGTTGACCCAGGTCAGCAAGACATTTGGTCCCGCACCCGCAGGTGCCTTGCGGCGCTTGAGCGAGCGCGCTGGCCTGAGCAAGCCTGCACAGCGCACCCAGGCGGTAAACGGTGTTGACCTGCGTATCGAGCGGGGCGAGGTGGTCGGTCTGGTCGGTGAGTCCGGCTGTGGCAAGTCGACCCTTGGCCGTCTGGTCGCGGGGCTGCTGGAGCCTACCAGTGGGCAAGTCGAAGTGGCGGGTCAACAGCTGCATCTTCTGGATAATCAGGCGCGGCGTGCGGCGCGGCTGCGTATCCAGATGATTTTTCAGGACCCATATTCCAGCCTCAATCAACGCTTGCGGGTGGATCGCATCGTGGGCGAGGGCGCCCGTCTGCATGGCCTGACCGATGCGGCGGGTTTCGATGACTATGTCAGTGCCCAGCTGCAACGGGCCGGTCTCGATCCAATGATGCGTCGTCGTTATCCCCATCAGTTCAGCGGCGGTCAACGCCAGCGGATCGGCATCGCTCGTGCGTTGGCCGTTCAGCCTGAACTGCTGGTATGCGACGAGTCGGTGGCGGCGCTGGATGTATCGATCCAGGCGCAGATCCTCAATCTGTTCATGGACCTGCGCGAGCAACTGGGCCTGACGTATCTGTTCATCAGCCACGATCTGGGCGTCGTAGAACACCTGTGTGATCGCGTACTGGTGATGTACCTGGGGCGTGTCGTGGAAAGCGCCAGTGTCGAAGACTTGTTCGGCCATGCGAGCCACCCATACACCCAGGCGCTGCTGGCACAGATTCCACGTTTCGACCTGCGTCGTAGCCAATACCAACCGATTACCGGGGAAATGCCCAGCCCGCTCAATCCGCCTGGCGGTTGTCATTTTCATCCCCGTTGCCCACATGCCTCCGCGCGCTGTCGCGAACAGGCGCCTGCTTTGCGCGAGATTGCCCCAGGGCATTTGAGCGCGTGCCACCTCAACCCATGAATCTTTTCAGGAAGTTGCCATGAAACTCAAAATTCTGCCGCTGTTAACTGCTGCCTTGCTGGGGGCTGCGGGCGCACAGGCCGAGACATTGCGCATCGGCTACGCCGATCCCGTGTCGAGCCTGGATCCGCAATTGAACAACTATGCCGGTGATCGATCGGTGGCCTTGCATGTGTTTGGTTCGCTGGTGGAACGCCGTGACACCAAAGTCCTGCCCGGCCTGGCCGAAAGCTGGAAGGTGATCGACCCGCTGACCTGGGAATTCAAGTTGCGCCAGGACGTAAAGTGGCAGGACGGCACGCCTTTCACTGCCGATGATGTGGTGTTCTCTCTGGAGCGCGCACCCAAGGTGCCGGGCAGCCTCTCGTCCTATGCGGCAGCTCTGCGTACAGTCGCTTCGGCCAAGGCGGTCGACGCCTATACCGTGCGCGTGACGACCAGTGTTCCCAACCCCAACCTGCTGCCCAATATCGACTCTATCTACCTGGTCAGCCGGAAAACCGGCTCGGTATCCAGCAGTGAGGATTACAACAGCGGCAAGGCCATGGTCGGCACCGGTCCTTACCGATTCGTTTCCTATGTTCCCGGGGATCGGGCGCTGTTCGAGCGCAACCCGACCTTCTGGGGCACGCCAGCCCACTGGGACAAGGTTGACTACCGTTACATTGCCAACCCGGCAGCCCGAACGGCTGCACTGCTTGCCGGTGACGTTGACGTGATCGACAAGGTGTCGCCAGCGGATGTCGCACGCCTGAGCAAGAGCGATAAAGTCAGCCTGTATGCCTATCCAGGGCTGCGTGCCTTGTTGATTCAGCCGAGCCTGCGTGCTGGCAGCAACGAGTTCATCCATGACAACGACGGCAAGCTGCTGGCGGATAACCCGCTGCGCGACCCGCGTGTACGCCGCGCCTTGTCCCTGGCGATCAACCGCAAGGGTATTACCGAGCGCATTCTGCAGGGCACCGCCACCGAGGCGAATCAGTGGATGCCCGCTGGCACCTTTGGCTACAACCCGGAAATCAAGGACATTCCCTTCGATGTCGCCAAGGCAAAAGCGTTGCTGAGCGAAGCAGGTTATCCCGAAGGTTTCCGTTTGACTGCACACGTGCCGGGTGATCGCTATCCGCTGGCGCCCGAATCGATGCAGGCCGTTGCCCAGTTCTGGTCGCGAATCGGTGTAAAGGTGCAGTTGGAAGTGGTGCCTTGGGCTGTCTACGCCGCTCGTGCCAACAAGAACGAGTACGCGGTCAGTGTTATTGCCTGGGGTAACGGTACTGGCGAGGCCAGTTATGGCTTGATCAACATCCTTGCGACACCGGATGCGACCACAGGACTGGGCGGTTCCAACTGGGGCCATTACAGCAACGCCAAGGTCGATCAGGCGCTAGCGAAGGCCACTGAAGCGTTTGATGATGAGCGTCGTGCGGCAATTCTTCGCGATGCGGCTCAGATCGTGAGTGACGATGTGGGAATCATCCCGTTGTTCCACTACCAGAATATCTGGGCGGCGCGAAAGGGCCTGAAGGTCGAGCCGTTGGTCAGTGACCGCACGGCCGCACAGATGGTTACCGAGGTAAAGTGATGAGCGTCACGCCGTATATACAGGTCGTGCCCGAGGACGGTTTGCTCGACGAGCCCCGGCACATTCGTCTTGGCGGGCTGGAGCCGTATGAGCGGGTATTCTTGAGCAGCGAGACGCTACGCGGCAAAGTCGTCTGGCGCGCCAGTGCCGAGTTCGTCGCAAATGCTCAGGGTGAAGTCGATCTGCAGCGTGACGCTCCGGTCAAGGGTGATTATCAGCAGACAAGCGACATGGGAATGCTCTGGGCCCAGCGGCCTGAGACGGGCGCTTCTGCACAGCCCTTCAATGCCCGAATGGATCAGCCACTGATAACTCGTCTGAGCTTGCGCTCGGCTGCTGGCGAGGCCACGGCTGAGCTGACCCAGCGCTTGATGGCGCCGGGTGTGAGTCGTCGAGAGGTGCGTGTGGGTCGCCTGGTCGGCACGCTGTTCCTGCCGGCTGGAGCGGGGCCGCATCCTGCGGTCATGGTACTCAACGGCTCCGGCGGCGGAATCAACGAGCCTCGCGCTGCGCTTTATGCGTCGCGGGGCTATGCGGCTTTTGCCCTGGCCTATTTCAAGGCTCCGGGCCTGTCCGACTACATTTCCAATACTCCCTTGGAGTATTTCCTCGAAGGCCTGGACTGGCTGCGCCAGGAAGTACGTCCGGCGGGTGGCTTTGTCGCACTCAGCGGCCAGTCTCGCGGTGGGGAGCTGGTGCTGCTGTTGGCCAGTATGTTCCCGGAGAAGGTCAACGCAGTGATCGGTTACGTGCCCGGTGCGCTGGTGCATGGCGGACAGGCTGCTGCCGACCCGGCAGTGGGGCGCGATGGCCCGGCCTGGCTTTATCAGGGCAAGCCACTGGTGCATCTGTGGAACAACAACGCTTACGGCAACTGGGTCGACCGGGATGCCGGGCGGCGCAATGCGCTATCCATCTCCACGGCGTTGCAGGACAAACAGGCGGTTGAGCGTTCGCGTATCCCGGTGCAGAACATCCGCGGGCCAGTGATCATGCTGACTGCTGGCGATGACGCTGCCTGGCCGTCGAGCCTTTACGGGCAGATGGTGGAGAGCAGCCTGAAAGCCGCCGAGCATCCCTGGCCCGTACAGCGACTGGATTATCCCGAGGCGGGGCATAGCATTCTTTTGCCCTTTATTCCCTCGACTTACAGCCATGACGGCCAACCTGCCGCGAACGCCGAAGCCAACCGTCATTCCTGGCAAGCGGTCCGCGCTTTTCTCGATGCGGCCGTTTCGCAGCACTTAGATAAGGCACAACCATGAGTAATGAAACCCTTTCTGCCTCAGCAGACATCGTTGATCGTGCAGCCGGGCTTGACGTCGGCAGCGCAATCTACGCCGTACGCCAGGTTCGAGGCAAAGTCGTAGCGGCTACCCAAGGCAGCTTCGAGACGATTTTCGATCCTTCCCTGAACACCAGCCTGCCTCTGGAAGAGCGGCTATTGCTGGCGTTGTACGCCTGTCAGTTGAGCGCTCAGCAGGCGTTGGCCGATTTCTATCTGGCCCGTTTGCAGCAAGCACAATTGCCTGAGAGTTGGCTCGGTGCGCTGAATCCCGTTCTCCCCGAGGCTTTTGCCTCGGTACGTTTGCAAGGCATGCTGGAGTTCACCCGTCGGCTGACTGTCAATCCGGTAGAGGGTGACCGTGAAGCCCTGGCAGCTCTGCAAGCTTCTGGCCTGGATACGCCATCGGTCGTTGTCATTGCGCAACTGTTGGCGTTTATTGCTTATCAGGTCCGCCTCACGTCAGGCCTTTCGGCCCTCTCTGCAGCTCATGTCGGCGTCGAATCTGTGCCAGATGTGCCTGTGCAGCAAGAGCCGGGTGCCGTTGGCAGCGAGCCTCTCGACATTCAGGGTTTTACCAGTCGCACTCTGGGCTGGACGTCCTGGCTCAATACCCTTGACCTGACTCAGGCTGACGCTGAGCAACTGGCCGTTCTGGAAGAGAGCCATCCGCAGGCCAAGACTTCGGATTACTACCTGACGCTGATTCACCAGCCGCAGATCCTGCGTCAGCGCTCCGCAGCGTTCAACGCGATCATGTACGCGCCAGGTGGTCTGTCCCGTGCCGAGCGCGAGCTGGCCAGCACTGTCGTGTCGCGTATCAACCAGTGTGTGTATTGCGCGTCGGTGCATGCCCAGCGTTTCGAGCAACTGGCCAAGCGCAATGATGTGATTGCCCAGGTATTTGCCGATCCGCAGACCGCTGGTACGACTGAACGGGAAAAGGCTATCGTGCGTTTTGCCATTGATCTTACCCGGGAACCGGCGTCACTGGGCGCTGAACATATCAGGCCGTTACGTGAGCAGGGGCTCGACGATGGACAGGTACTGGATCTGATCCACGCCATCTCCATTTTTGCCTGGGCCAACCGGCTGATGCTCAATCTGGGCGAGCCGGTCTACACTCCAGTGTAAGAATCTGTTTCATATGTGATAAAAATATTGTCCGAGTGTTGTACAAAATTACCGCTGTAGTATAAATTTTACAGCAGAGCCAGTCGGTGTGGCGCTGACATTGCCGTTTACGGTATAGACCACGCCGCTGGCTCTTCCTATTTTTACCTGTCGGTCTTGTCCGGCAGGAGCACAGAGGCCGTACATGATCGCGCCGCGTTGGTTGCTGCTGGCGCTTATGCTAAGCGGCAGCGCATTTGCCGATTGGCGTGAAGCCTTGCCTGATTCTCGTGTCGTCGGTTCCGGCGATTTCCGTTTTTTCGGATTACGTATCTACTCCGCCCGTTTGTGGACGCCTGCGAAGCCGTTCCTGGCTGACTCCCCCATGGCGCTGGAACTCACTTACCACCGCTCCATCGACCGGGACGAGCTGGTTGACGCCAGCATCGATGAAATCCAGCGTATTTCCGGCTCGTCCGTCAGCGAGGAGCAATTGTCGGTGTGGCGTCAGCAGATGCAGCAGTCTTTCGTCGATGTCGAGCCGGGCATGAAGATCACCGGTGTTTACCTGCCGGGACGTGAGGCACGTTTTTATGTCGGCGCAAAATTGCAGCATGTGGTCCAGGATAGCGAGTTCGCCAAAGCGTTCTTTGCCATCTGGCTGGACCCCAAGACCCGTAATCCGGATTTGCGCGAGCAGTTGCTTGGCAAATGACGGGTCAGTAAAGCTCCTTGTGAATCCTTCCGTCGTTCAGTAACTGCCTGACAAACCCCTCGGCTGTCTCGATATCGAGACGGCCCGCCGAGCGTGCAATGCTTACCAGTGCTTCACAGATGGAACACTCCAGGTTGGCCTTGTTACCGCACAGATACAGATGCGCCCCCTGATTCAGCAAGTCCCAGATGATATGACTATGTTCCACCAGCGCGTCCTGCACGTAATAGCGGGCTTCGTTGTCTCGTGAGAAGGCGGTCAGCACATGGTCCAGCACGCCTTGAGTCTGCCAGTGCTCGATCCGCTCCCGATAGAGAAAATCCGAGGCCTGATGCCGATCGCCGAAAACCAGGCAGGTCGTCGGGTTTGCGGCTTCGTTCTCCAACTGTTCCAGCAAGCCGATCAGGGGCGCGATGCCTGTGCCGGTCCCGATCAGGATCAGCGGATGGCTCACACCGTCCGGCAGATGGAAGCGGGGGTTGCTGCGGGCAAAGATGTTCACGGCTTGAGGTTGCCCAGTGAGAAAACCGGTGGCGGTTCCTTTTCGTTCGCGCCCGGCGAGGCTGTAGGCCACTTCCCTGATACACAAGTCCACGTAATCGGGGTGGCTATGAGATGCAATCGAATAAGCCCTGGGTAAATTGTCGGGCAACCAGTGGGCAAGCTCCTGGACTGTAAAGCATCCGGGTTCGCAGAAGTCGTCGAGCACATCCAGAATGTCCTTGCCGTGCAGGTATTCATCCAGCAGCTTGCGATGGCTGATTTTCAGCAGGCTTTTCAGCTCATCGTTGCCGCTCGCCTTGGCGATATCCCTCAGGACTGACTTGCCGATCTGACGCAACTCCTTGTTGGCCAGGCATGTGCGGGCCTGTTCGTCATCGAACCAGCGGGCAAGGGCGGCGAGTTGTTCGGGCGCGTTTTCGGCCAGAACGTACAGGTTGTCTCCGGCGCGGTACTTGATACCGCTGCCCTGGATATTGAATCTGATGTGGTGCGCGTAAGGCGGGCTCTGATTCAAGCGCCGCTGTTCAAGAATGCTGGCCGGGTAAGCCGTTTTCTCACCATAGGCGACGACTTGCAGGTGCAAGGTGGCGCCAGCCTGGCTATCGCCTTGCAGTACCGAGTCGAGCACCCTGGACCATGTCGCAAAGAAGCCCTCGAAATCGGTATCTGCATCGACGCGGTTGATCACCGGCATTGCGTTCCTGCTCGACAGGAGGGTGTCCAGCGTCCTGGTAAAACCGCAGAAGGTCGGGTAGGCGGTGTCGCCCAGCCCGAAGATTGCGTAACGCAGGCCAGCCATGTTGCTGGCCTGCACAGCCTGCTCAAGGAACCGCTCGGCATTGGCTGGCGGTTCCCCGTCACCGAACGAGCTCGACACGACCAGGAGCAGGTCGGCCGCCGTCATCTGTTCCAGGTCCAGGCTATTGAGTTCCCGGGCTTGCGGCGCATAACGTTGCAGAAAGGGCAGGCATTCCAGACGCTGTGCCAGCCCGCGGGCATTGCCCGATTCGGACCCGTAACCGATAAAGACTCGTTCGACGTTCATGGCAGTTTACCGGTCGTAGTATTCGTCGAACTGTTCCTTGGAGAACTCCAGCGCCTCGAAGTCACCCATCAGATCGTTGATGACGCGGCGGATGCTGATGTACTCGACAATATTGCCTTGCTCATCGAACACCGGTTGCACTGTGGTATCGACCACATACAGGCCGCCGGTCTTGGCAACGTTAGGGATTACGCCTGTCCAGATTTCGCCTTTCTTGATGGTGTCCCACATGGCCTTGTAGGTACTTTTCGGTACGGCGGGGTGACGCACGATGCTGTGTGGCTGACCGACCAGCTCTTCACGCTCGTAGCCTGTCAGCTTGCAGAACAGATCGTTGACGTAAGTGATATTGCCTTGCAGGTCGGTGGTGGAAATGACCATGACCTTATCGAGAGCATCCAGAACCTTGGTGGTAATCGGGCTTTGCATCGTGAATCTCCAGAAGAGAGAGTGGTGATCTTTCCTCTGGTATTTCAACTTCCATGCCAAATAAAAAACCCAATAAAATCAGAGGTTTTATTGGGTTGGTGTCTTTATGACCTGTTTTGTCATGGAGTCAATATGACTCTTGATGTCATATTGACTAGCCGCCAGTCATATTCATGAAGCGCACGACCTGTACATCGTCATCAAGTGTGAAGTTATGACTCCACGGCTTGAGCTGCATGGCATCGACTATGGCTTTTTCCAGCTTGTGGGGCTGGCCGGGGTTGGCCCGCAGCACGGCTTTGAGGTCAACCGAATGCTCGTTGCCCAGGCACAGCAGCAGCCGGCCTTCCACCGTCAGGCGCACGCGGTTGCAGGTGCCGCAGAAGTTATGGCTATGGGGGGAAATGAAGCCAATGCGGATATCAGGGGCTTCGGCCAGACGCCAGTAGCGCGACGGACCTTGAGTGGAGTCCGTGGACGCAACCAGTGTGTAGCGCTCGGCGATGCGTTCGCGAACCTGATCGCTTGAGTAAAATGCCTCGGCACGGCTGTGCTCGCTGATGATGCCCAGCGGCATTTCTTCAATGAAGGAAACATCCAGCTTGCGATCGATGGCAAAGGCCAGCAGATCATTGATCTCGTGATCGTTGCGGCCACGCATCACCACGCAATTGAGCTTGGTGTGGGTGAAGCCTGCGGCATTCGCGGCGTCGATCCCGGCGATGACCTTGTTCAGATCACCAGTGCGTGTCATTTCCCGGAAACGTTGCGGGTCCAGACTGTCGAGGCTGATGTTGAGGCGCGTAACCCCGGCATCGAACAGTGGCGAGGCCAGTTTGTCCAGTTGCGAGCCGTTGGTGGTCATGCACAGTTCGCGCAGGCCGGGCAGGGCGGCGATACGCTTGCACAGGTCGACAATACCGGAGCGCACCAGCGGCTCGCCACCGGTGAGGCGAATCTTGCGGGTGCCCAGAGCCACGAAGCGCTCGGCGACCTGATGGATTTCCTCCAGCGACAGGATCTGTTGCCGAGGCAGGAATGTCATCTCTTCGGCCATACAGTACACGCAACGAAAATCGCACCGGTCGGTCACCGACATGCGCAGATAATCGACTTTGCGTGCAAAACGGTCCATCAGGACGGGATCTGACATCTCACCTTCTCAATATGCTGTAGGTGCAAGCTTGCTGAGTCTAATTGCCGCAGTCCAATCGCTTGTGATGATGACATGATCGACTGGATCTATGGCGTCTTGCCAGCGCTCGCCGAGCGGCGCTCGTAATGCTCCAGCAATGGCTGGATGCTAATGCCATGCAGCAGGATACTCAATGCAACTACCGACAAGGTCATGCCAATGGCGGTATGTACTGCATCTTGCGGTAAACCGTGGGTCAAGGCAAAACACAGATAATACAGACTGCCGATTCCGCGTATGCCGAACCAGCCGACCAGCGCCTTTTGCCGACGGTCCAGCAGGCGTCGGCTCACCAGCAGCCAGACGCTGGCCGGGCGAATGATGCAGAACAGCGCCAGGCCAAGGCCGATGGCCCGCCAGTCCCAGTACAACGCCAGTGCCGCGCCCAGCAGGGTAATCAAAAGCACTTCCATCGAACGTTCGATCAAACTGCCGAATGCCAGCATATCGCCCATCATGATCCCGGCGGCCAATTGCGACTCGCTCAGGTCCTCGCTCTCGGCGACCGTGGCCTTTTCCTGATTGGCGGTCATATGGCCAATCACCGGTTGGGCTACATGCTCGGAAGGCAAATGAGATTGAGTGATGCGTGCTTCAGCCTGCCTCAAGCCGAACCCGGCCGCGAATACCGAGAGAAAACCAAAGGCACCTGCGCCTTCTGCAACCACGTAAGACAAGGCAATCAAGGCCAGAGCCAGGAAATCATTGGGTGAGGTCGTGCTGTCTGCATTCCTGATCCGCAGGAAGATCATCAGATGCCCGACGCCACGGCCCATGCCGTAACCGATCAACATGCCGGCCGGCACGCCCCAGACCAGGCTCTTGATTGCCCAGTGCTGAACCCATCCGGCTTCCAGCCCGCCATTGCTCATATATAACAAGGCAAAGATCACGAACGGAAACGCAGTGCCATCGTTCATGCCAGCCTCACCGGAAAGCCCGAAACGCAAGCGATCCTGATCCTGGGCATTGGTCACCTGCACCAGCCCCGCCAGTACCGGATCGGTGGGCGAAAGCATGGCACCCAGCAGCAGCGAGATACCCCATGACAGACCGAACAGGTAGTGCGCAGCCAGGCAAGTACCAGCAATCGTGGCAAGCATCACCGGCCCGGCCAGCCAATACGCCGAATGCCAGGCTTTGCTGCGCAGTGGCTGTCGCAACTTGATCCCGGTATTGAACAGCGAAAACAGCACTGCAACCTCGGTCAGACGCTCCAGCCAGTGTCTGGCTTCATGGACATCCAGCTTCAGCATCTCCAGCCCCATCGGCCCAATCGCGAAACCGAACGCCAGGCACACAGCCGACGTCGTGACCGGCAACCAGCGCAAGAAGGATGAGGTCAGTGCCAGCAGCATCAACAACGCGCCGAGCACCGTCATGCAGATCGTGAAGCTCATAGAGGCATGCCCATCGCAATCGGGTGACGTATGGTCTTGTGACTGTGGGGTGACGGGTTAGTTGAGAGAATCTGACAGTGGGAGGGGCATGCTGCCGAGGGGCGTTGAGTGTGAGACGCTTGTTGGCCGGTCGTTGTAAACTTGCCGCGTCAAAGGCGTTGCTCAATAAACGCCGCCCTTTTACTCATTCAAGCAAGGTACCCATGGCCAGCCAGGACATCACATTTATCCCCGATCCCGACGCCACATCCATTTCTTCCGACGTTGCCGGTTTCGGTGGCTTGCTGGTTTCCACCCAGATTCCCACACGCGCCGACGGCAGCCTGGAGTTGGGCGGCATCGTCGAGCAGAGCGAATGCACCTTGCAGGCACTCAAGGTTGCGCTGGAACGTGCGGGCAGTTCCATGGATCGGGTGTTGCACCTGACCATCTACCTCACCGACATGGCTGACCGTGCTGCTTTCAATGAGGTCTACCAGCGCTTCTTCGCCAAGCCCTGGCCGGTGCGTGCTGCGGTTGGCGTGGCGGCATTGGCAGTAGAAGGCATGCGCGTTGAAGTGACGGCGATGGCCGCCAAGGCATAACGCCGGTAGGAGCGAATTTATTCGCGAAAGGCCAGTACATTCCATAAAGATTCATCGCCTGGAATTCTGTCTCGCGAATGAATTCGCTCCTACGGCGCCAAAGACTCAATGTGTCACGCTTTCAGGCGACCCCGCCCACAAATGGTCCAGGTTCTTGAATCCCCAGTTCTTCGCGCATTCGCGGCTGACGATTCTGTCCTCGCCAGCCTGTGTGGAGAGATCTATCAGGGTGTGGGCGATGGGCATCTTGCACAAGGCCGAGTAGAACACTTTGACCTTGGGCGTCAGCAGCGAAGTCTTGTTCTGCTCCATCACGATGCCCAGGTTGCCGCTTTCCAGGCGCACCAGTGAGCCCACCGGGTAGATGCCGACGCATTTGACGAAGGCCTGGAAGATCTTTTCGTCAAAATGCCCGGTCCACTCGGCCATTCTGCTGATCGATTCGGCCGGGCTCCAGCAGGCTTTGTAGGGGCGATCGGAAGTAATGGCGTCATAAACGTCGCAAATGGCGCCCATTCTGGCAAACAGGCTGATCTGTGAACCCGCGAGCCGGTCAGGGTAGCCGCTGCCATCGAAACGTTCGTGGTGGTGCAGGCATACATCCAGCACCCGGGGGCTGAAGTGTTTGCTTTCACCCAGCAACTGACAGCCGAGTTCGGGATGCTTGCGAACGATTGCAAACTCTTCGTCGCTGAGTTTCCCGGGCTTGCTGAGGATGGCCGATGGTATTGCCAGCTTGCCGACATCATGCAGCAGGCCTGCCAGGCCAGCTTCCTTGACCAGGCTTTCGGGCAAGGCCAGTTGACGAGCCAGGGCAATCATCAACCCAGCCACGGCAACCGAATGCATGTAAGTGTACTCATCAGCGCTTCTCAACCGTGCCAGGCTGAGCAGTGCATCGGGATGGCGCGCCAATGAGTCCGAAATGTCGTCGATCAGGTCGCCCATGTCTTCCAGCTCGGCGATCCGGCCCATGCGCACATCGCTGAATATCCGGGCCACTGCGGCCTTGGAGCGCAGGCAGAGCTCTCTGGCGTAGCCGATTTCTTCTGCCAATTCGCAAGGCTGGTTCTGTCGGGGTGGCGAGGAGGGGGTCTTGCTCTTGTTGACGGGCTCTATATCGAGGCCTCTGCTGCCATCGATCCACAGTCGGGTGATGCTGGAGCTGCGGATGCGTTGCAGGTCGCTTTCATGCTTGAGCAGAAAGCTGCTGGTCCAGAAAGAGTGGTCGGCGCGCAAGTCGCACAGTTCGTGTACATACATGCCGAGACGAAGCTCGGTGACGGGAATGTGTTTGAGCACGATAAATACCTGCTTTGGCTTGATCGTGAATCAGCAGAACATTCATCCCTTGATTGTTCAGACGTGTTCGTTAAACGGAGAACCGGGAAACCAGTCGGTTCAGGTCGACAGCCAGCCTGGAAAGCTCATGGCTGGCCGTTGAGGTCTGATCGGCAGCCGAGGAGCTTTGCACCGACAGATTCCTGATGCTGACCAGGTTCTCATCGACGGATCGCGCCACATGGGCCTGTTCTTCGGACGCGGTGGCGATCAGCAGGTTGCGCTCGTTGATCTGGGAGATGGCGGTAGTGATTTCCTTTATTGCGGCCCCGGATTCCTGGGCGATCAGCAAGGTCGCATCGGCTTCTTCACTGCTTTGTTTCATCGATTGCACGGCCAGGGTCGAATCCTTCTGGATGCCCTGGATCATCTGCTCGATTTCCTGAGTCGAGGATTGAGTACGGTGGGCCAGAGCCCGGACTTCGTCAGCCACCACTGCGAAGCCGCGGCCTTGTTCACCTGCGCGAGCCGCCTCGATTGCCGCATTGAGTGCCAACAGATTGGTCTGCTCTGCAATGGCACGAATGACGTCCAGTACCTTGGCGATGTTCTGCGCCTGATTGGCCAGACCTTCGACTTCGGTGCTGGTGCGGTCGACCGTAGCGCTGAGTTTTTCGAGCGCGCCGATGGTTTTGCTGACACATTCCTGTCCGGTTTTTGCCGAGCGTTCCGAGGCCTGAGTGGATTCCGAGGCGGACACCGCATTGCGGGCGACCTCTTCAATGGCTGCGGTCATCTCATTTACAGCGGTGGCTGCCTGTTCGGTTTCCATGGATTGACGCTGGATGCCGTTTGTCGACTCCTGAGTGATCGAACTCATTTCCTCTGCCGCCGAAGCCAGAAGGCCGGAGGAATCGGAGATATGTTGAATGGTACTTTTCAGGCTGGAGAGCATGGTCGCAGTTGCACTTTGCAACTCTGTCAGCTCATCGGCACCGGTAATTTCCACATGGGTGTGTAAATCACCTTCGGCAATGCGTTGGGTGGTTTCAAGCAGTGCCTTGACGGGGCGAGCGATACTGCGGGTAAAAACGGTCGCGACCAGGATTGTCACGATAACGGCAATGACAATAAATACGATCGAGAATGTCACCCCGTTTTCATAAGCGGTGTTTGCTGCGCTGCCTGATTGCTCCGAAATCTTGACATTGACCTCTATCAAGGCCTCTATGGACGATTGCAGTGCCTTGGCTTGCGGGCTGCTGGTGTCCCGGATAAAGACGAAGAGTTCGTTGTTGGTCTTGGTCTTGCTGAGTTCCATCAACTCATCGATCTTGGCGATATAGGCCTGAGCATTGGCTTTGACCTGACGATAGACCTGCTCTTCGGTGTCGTTGGATACCATGGGGGCATAGTTGTCGGTCATCTGAATCAGTGTGTTTTTCAGACCTTTCAACTTGTCCAGAGAGGCGCTGCTCTGCCGGTCTTCATCCATCACGAATCGCCGGGCATCCAGGCGGTAGAGCAGGCCTGCGGTCTCGATTCTTCCAGCCTGTCTTACGCTGGGCAGCAGGTCGGTCTGCAACTTGCGTACGGAGTTATGGAGGCTATCCATCTTGTAAAGAACAGTTCCTCCCAAGCCTATGAGAAGCAGGCATATAAGGCCGAAACTGAGAAGGGCGCGCGTATTCAACCGGATATTTCTTATTTTCATTTTTGGATCCTCTTTGCCCCTGTTAGAGCAGCAGCCAACAATCGATCGCGTGGCAACGTGATATCACTGTAGGTGCTGTGATGTGAAAAAAACATAGTGGGCAAAGAAAACTTTTATTGCGTAAATGCACTATCAATTGAATCTATTAATTCAAGTTTTCCTGAAAGTAGACGTGAGGATGCGATAGGCAGTGTCGACGCCAACTGTCTATCGCTATGAAGGGTTATAAAGTTTCATATTTAAGTGAATGGGAATGTTTTATAGAGTGTCATTAATTTGCCGTCAATAATTAAGCGGCGGATTGATCCGTGGCAGGAAATATCATGCTGAAACAGGTATAAGTTCCCGGTGTACTTTGCACTGTTACATGCCCTTCATGCAGGCTCATGATGGAGCGTACGATTGCCAGTCCCAACCCGGTACCGCCCTGATGCCGCGAACGGCTGGCATGGACCCGGTAAAAGCGGTCGAACAGGCGTGGCAGATGTTCGGCCTCGATACCCTCACCGGTGTTGCCGACGTGGAGCGAAACCCGATCCTGTTGCTGTTCAAGGCTGATGTCGATTGTGCTTCCTTCAGGGCTGTGCCTTATGGCGTTGGAGAGCAGGTTCGAGATGGCCCGCTGGATCATCAGACGCTCGCCGTTTATTCGTGCGTGCCCGGTTACCTGTAGGGAAATGGCCTTTTCTTCAGCCGACAAGGCAAACAGTTCGACTACCTTGTCCACTTCTTCCGCCAGATCGATCCGCGTGAAGGCTATGGGGGCCAGGGGCTGGCTGACGCTGGCCAGGAACAGCATCTGGGACACCATGCGCGACATGCGCTCCAGCTCTTCGGTACAGGATTCAAGCACCTGCTTGTATTCGCCGGGCGGTCTCTCCCTGGAAAGCGTCACCTGGGCCTTGCCCATCAGGTTGTTCATGGGCGAGCGAAGTTCATGGGCCAGATCGTCAGAGAACTGCGTCAACTGCTGAACATCGCTGTCCAGACGGTGCAGCATGAAATTGATCGCATGGGCCAGATTGCTCAGTTCGTCAGGCAGGTCGCTGGTCTTTACCCGATGCGTGAGGTCGCGTGCCGATATCATTTGCGCCACCTTGCGAAAGGCCCGCAGCGGTTTGAGGCCGCGATGCACCACCCACCAGGCGACCGCGCCGACCAGAAGCAGAATCAGCGGCAAGGCGATCAGGGTCGAGGTCATATAAGACTTCAGCAAGGCAATATCGCTTTGCCGGTCGAGAGACAACAGGACGGTTACCCTCTGTTTATCGCGCAATGGCACCAGCCTTGAGGCAATCAGTACCTTGCCGTTGCCCTGACTGTCGGCGTTCATGGCCAGAATCTGCGCTGCCGTTGCATGACCCATGTTGAACAGCACATGAGTCGGATCTTCAGGATCGATGATCGCCAGACTGAAATCGTCATGGCCCATGATCTGGTCACGCAGGTTATGAGGGTTGAGCATGATATCCGCTCTGCTGGCCGTCTCGGCCAGGCTGTGCTCGATCTGCTTGAGCTTTTCTTCCAGGCTGTTGGTGGCGCGCAGATCCAGTTGGCGCGAGATGGCCAGCGAGGCCAGGGTCGCCATGACGATGACCAGGATGGCGCACATCAGGCTGACGGTCAGCCCCAGTTGCATGGACAGCCGCGTGGGTTTCATTCGCGGGACTCCAGCACATAACCCACGCCGCGCAGGGTATGGATCAGCTTGTTGTCGAACGGGTCATCGATCTTGGCCCGCAGGCGGCGGATGGAAACTTCAACCACGTTGGTATCGCAATCGAAGTTCATGTCCCACACCAGGGAAATGATCTGAGTGCGCGACAGAACCTCGCCGCTGTGACGCATCAACAAATGCAGAAGGGCGAACTCCTTGGTCGTCAGGTCAATACGCTGCTTGCCCCGGAATGCACGATGCCGGCCCTGATCGAGTTCCAGGTCCGCTACCTGCAACACCTGAGGCACGTTGGCCTGATCGCTGCGTCGCATCAGGGTGCGAATCCTTGCAAGCAGTTCAGGAAACTCGAAGGGCTTGACCAGATAGTCGTCCGCTCCCGATTCCAGGCCTTTGATCTTTTCATCGAGGCGACCACGGGCGGTCACGATCATGACCCGGGTGTTACTGGTCTTGCGCAGTTGTGCCAGGACATCCCAGCCATCCATGCCAGGCAGGTTGATGTCCAGAATGACAACGTCATAGATCTGTTGTTGTGCCAGGCAAAGGCCGTCAATTCCTGTTGCGGCGATATCGACGATATAGCCGCTTTCGGTCAGGCCCTGATGCATGTACTCGGCAGTTTTCGGCTCGTCCTCGACCACAAGGATTCGCATGGTTGAATATCCTGTTTGAGTAAATCGGTGAGTGAATAATCTCCAATACCCTGGAAGGCTATTCGTGAGTGCGTTTTTTCATTGCAAGATGCTGGCGTGCAGGATTCTGGAGTCTGTAGCGGCTACAGGGTCAACCTGATTTCGTGGATTACTTTAAGGCCAAAGTCTCGTGCTTTTTGCAGATAACGAAATTGTAATTTTCCAGCAACCCCACTGATAACTGCCATTCCCTAAAGTCCCTGCGTCAACCTCGGCAGCACATGCTTGCCGGTGCAATCGCCGATCAGGCGTGGATTTATGCAAGTGGGGAAGTACAACGTGCGCGGCTATCGAATCTTGAACAGTCCACCGGGCAGCAAGCCCGGCAGAATGAAAATGGGCCTTGCCTGTGTGCTGTTCCTGGCGGCTTGCAGCCAGAGCGCGACGGCTGCACAAGCACAGGTCATCAATCTTTCCGAAGCGCTGGACACAGCCTTTTCCATGAACCCGGATTTGGCTGCCGCTCGCAGGGAAATCGACATCGCCCAGGGGGAAAGGCAGCAGGCAGGATTGATACCCAACCCCGAGTTGTCATGGGAGATGGAAGACACCCGCAAGGCGACCAGCACCACGACCATCGCCATCAGTCAGGCACTGGAACTGGGTGGCAAGCGAGGTGCCCGGATCGATGTCGCCAGCCGCGCCCAGGATGTCGCTGCACTTGAACTTGAACAACGTGGCAACGCTTTACGCGGCGATGTGGTCCAGGCCTTTTTTGCTGCCTTGCGGGCGCAGGCCGGGCTGGATCTTGCGCTGGAGTCCCAGGCCTTGGCCGAGCGCGGGCTTCAGGTTGCCGAAGGCCGGATTCGTGCCGGCAAATCGTCGCCTGTAGAAGCCACTCGCGCTCAGGTGCAACTGGCCGAAACCCGTTTGCAGGTGCGTCAGGCTCAGATCGCCAAGTCGGGCGCCTGGCGTGAACTGTCCCGGATCATGGGCCAGTCGCAGAGCTCTTTCGAGCGTCTGCAATCCCCGAACCTGTCGCCGGGCAAGGCGCCTCACGCGCCGACCCTGTTTAATGAAATCAAGCAGACCGCCGAGCTGCGCCTGGCTGAAACGCGCATAGCACTGGGCGAAGCGCAACTGGGTTCACAGAAGGCGCAACGCATTCCCAATCTCACCGTCAGCGTGGGCAGCCAATACAGTCGAGAGGAACGCGAGCGGGTCAATGTCGTCGGCTTTTCCGTGCCGATTCCACTGTTCGACCGCAATCAGGGCAATGTCCTGGCGGCAGCACGCCGGGCCGATCAGTCCCGTGACCTGCGCAACTCCGTTGAGTTGAAGCTGCGTACCCAGACGCAACTTGCGCTGGATCAGTGGGACACTGCAGCCCAAGAGGCCGAGTCGTTCACCAAGGTCATCCTGCCGGCCGCTCAACAAGCCGTCGATACCGCGACCCGTGGATTCGAGATGGGCAAGTTCGGTTTTCTTGAAGTGCTCGATGCGCAGCGCACCTTGATTGCTGCACGCAGCCAATACCTGGAGTCGTTGGCCCGTGCGGCTGATGCACGGGTTGCCATCGAACGCATCTACGGCGATTCGGGCCGTTTTCTCACTCAACTTCAATAGCCAGCGGTGGCCAGCGACACGGGCGTCAAGCTCAGGATGGCCAATCAGGAGTACTCATGAATAACAAACGCAACATTGCCGCTGTGACGGCAGTGGTGGTCCTCATTGGCCTGGGCAGTCTGACCATCGGCGGCGGTCAGTCTTTCTCCAACGCTTCTTCCGATCATGCCCATGAAGACGAGAAGGAATCGTCTCACGCCCATGAACAAGGTCATGAAGGGGAAGAGCATGACGATCATGGCAAAGCGCAGAAGGCCAAGCCGGCAGAAAAGGATGACCATGGCGATGAAGGCCATGAAGAGGACGGCTTGCTGGAGTTGAGCGAGGCTCAGATCAAGGCCGCGGGCATAGAGCTGAGTGTTGCAGCCCCTCGCCAGATGAACACTACCGTCTCGTTTCCCGGTGAAATCCGCTTCGATGAGGATCGCACTTCGCATGTGGTGCCAAGGGTCAGCGGTGTCGTGGAGGAGGTGAAGGCCGATCTGGGGCAGCAGGTCAGAAAAGGCCAGGTCCTGGCGGTGATTGCCAGCCAGCAGGTTTCGGAACAGCGCAGTGAATTGAGCGCCGCCCAGCGCCGTGTCGAACTGTCCCGCCTGACATTTCAGCGCGAGAAAAAACTCTGGGAAGACAAGATCTCTGCCGAGCAGGATTACCAGCAGGCTCGTCAGGCCTTGCAGGAGGCGGAAATCGCTCTGACCAATGCCCGACAGAAAGTCAGTGCCATGGGCGCAGCGGGCAATGCCAGCGGAAATCGCTATGAACTCGTCGCGCCCTTCGATGCCGTGGTCGTGGAAAAGCATATGGGGCTTGGCGAGGTCGTGAGCGAGAGCAGCAACGCTTTCACGCTTTCGGATCTGTCGCGTGTCTGGGCCACGTTCGGTGTGACTCCCAAGGATCTGGACAAGGTGGTTGTGGGGCGCAAGGTCAAGGTCAGCTCACCGGACATGAATGCCGAAGTCGAAGGTCAGGTGAGCTATGTCGGTAACCTGCTGGGCGAGCAGAGCAGGGCGGCAACGGTGCGGGTGAAGCTTGCCAATCCGCAGGGCGCCTGGCGTCCCGGATTATTCGTTTCCATCGCCGTGGCGGCTCAGACCAGCGAGGTCGCGATCAGCATTCCCGAGGAAGCGATTCAGACAATCGAAGAAAAACCTTCTGTCTTTGTACGTATACCCCAGGGGTTCCAGGTCCAGCCTGTCACGCTCGGGCGTAGCGACAGCGGGTATGTGGAGGTTCTCAAGGGGCTGGCAGTCGATACACAAGTCGCAACCGCCGGCAGTTTCGTCCTCAAGTCGGAGCTGGGCAAGGGCTCGGCCGAGCATGCCCATTGATCCGCTACGCACGAGAACTCTCCCATGTTTGAACGCCTGATTCAATTTGCCATAGAGCAACGCATTGTCGTCATGCTGGCGGTCTTGCTGATGGTAGGGCTGGGCATTGCCAGCTACCAGAAGCTGCCCATCGATGCGGTGCCCGATATCACCAACGTCCAGGTGCAGATCAATACTGCTGCACCTGGTTTTTCTCCGCTGGAAACCGAACAGCGCATTACGTTTGCCATCGAAACCGTCATGGCCGGGCTGCCGGGCTTGAAACAGACTCGCTCGCTGTCGCGCTCGGGGTTGTCTCAGGTCACAGTGATCTTCGAGGATGGCACCGACCTGTTTTTCGCTCGCCAACTGGTCAGCGAGCGTTTACAGACCGCCAAGGAGCAGTTGCCCGAAGGCATAGATGCCATGATGGGGCCTATTTCCACGGGGCTTGGGGAAATATTTCTCTGGACGGTCGAGGCCAGGGAGGGGGCGCTGAAGGAAGATGGCACGCCTTATACCGCCACCGACCTTCGGGTGATTCAGGACTGGATCATCAAGCCGCAGTTGCGCAATGTGCCGGGTGTCGCTGAGATCAACACCATTGGCGGTTTTGCCAAGCAGTACCAGATCGCCCCGGACCCCAAGAAACTGGCCGCCTACAAGCTGACGCTCAATGACCTGATCGTGGCGCTTGAGCGCAATAACTCCAATGTCGGCGCCGGTTATATCGAGCGTGGTGGCGAGCAATTGGTGGTGCGTGCGCCGGGCCAACTGGTCAATGAGCCGGATATCGCCAATATCGTGATTGCCAATGTGCAGGGCACTCCGATCCGGGTAAGCCATGTCGCCGATGTCGTGATCGGCAAGGAGCTGCGTTCCGGTGCCGCGACCGAAAACGGTCGTGAAGTGGTGCTGGGGACGGTTTTCATGCTGATCGGGGAAAACAGTCGCAGCGTCTCTCAGGCGGTGGCGGCAAAGCTGACCGAGATCAACCGCTCGCTGCCCAAGGGGGTTGTGGCGGTTACGGTGTATGACCGTACCCATCTGGTCGAAAAGGCCATTGCCACGGTCAAGAAGAACCTGGTCGAAGGCGCGATTCTGGTCATCGCTGTCCTGTTTCTGTTCCTGGGTAACATCCGCGCCGCCCTGATCACCGCCATGGTGATTCCGCTGGCAATGCTCTTCACCTTCACCGGCATGTTCGCCAACAAGGTCAGTGCCAACCTGATGAGTCTGGGGGCGCTGGACTTCGGGATTATCGTCGATGGCGCGGTGGTGATCGTCGAAAACGCCATTCGCAGGCTGGCCCATGCCCAGCAGCGGCATGGCCGGATGCTGACCCGTTCCGAACGTTTCCATGAGGTGTTTGCAGCCGCGCGTGAGGCCCGGCGTCCGTTGATCTTCGGTCAGTTGATCATCATGGTCGTCTACTTGCCGATATTTGCCCTGACAGGCGTCGAGGGCAAGATGTTCCACCCGATGGCCTTTACCGTGGTCATTGCCCTGTTGGGCGCGATGATTCTGTCCGTGACCTTCGTACCTGCCGCGATTGCCATGTTCGTCACTGGCAAGGTGAAAGAAGAGGAAGGCGTGGTCATGCGTACGGCTCGGCAGCGGTATGCGCCGGTTCTGGATTGGGTGCTTGGCCACCGCACTCTGGCCTTCGGCATGGCGTTTGCGGTTATCGCCGTTTCTGGTGTGGCCGCCAGCCGGATGGGCAGCGAGTTCATTCCGAGCCTGAGCGAAGGCGACTTTGCCTTGCAGGCATTGCGTGTGCCGGGCACCAGCCTGACCCAATCGGTCGACATGCAGCAGCGTCTCGAAAAGGCCATTATCGAACGCATGCCTGAAGTAGAGCGTATGTTCGCTCGTACAGGCACGGCGGAAATTGCCGCTGACCCGATGCCGCCGAACATTTCCGATAGTTATGTGATGCTCAAGCCGACGGATCAATGGCCTGACCCGAAGAAGTCGCGAGAGACGCTGATTGCCGAATTGCAGGCAGCGGCTGCCAGTGTACCGGGCAGCAATTACGAGCTGTCCCAGCCGATTCAGTTGCGCTTCAATGAGCTGATTTCAGGCGTGCGCAGTGATGTTGCGGTAAAGGTGTTTGGTGATGACATGAATGTCCTGAACCAGACTGCCAACAAGATTGCGGCAACGCTTCAGAAAGTCAGTGGTGCCTCAGAGGTCAAGGTCGAGCAGACCACCGGCCTGCCGGTGCTGACAATCAATATCGATCGCGACAAGGCCGCCCGTTATGGCTTGAACATGGGGGATGTGCAGGATGCCATTGCCATTGCTGTCGGTGGGCGTCAGGCCGGTACTTTGTATGACGGGGACCGCCGCTTTGATATGGTGGTGCGTTTATCCGAGAAGCTGCGCACCGACGTGAACGGGCTCTCGAACCTGTTGATCCCCGTTCCGGCAAGCCCGGGCAGCAACTCGCAAATCGGCTTTATTGCCCTGTCGCAAGTGGCGACTCTGGATCTGGTGCTGGGGCCTAACCAGATCAGCCGCGAGAACGGCAAGCGCCTGGTCATCGTCAGCGCCAACGTGCGTGGCCGGGACCTCGGCTCGTTCGTGGAGCAGGCAGGACAGGACATTCAGGAGCAAGTGACGATCCCGCCAGGATACTGGACCAGTTGGGGCGGCCAGTTCGAGCAGCTTCAATCGGCGGCCCAACGCCTGAAAATAGTGGTGCCTGTCGCGTTGCTGATGGTGCTGGCGCTGCTGTTCATGATGTTCAACAACCTCAAGGACGGCTTGCTGGTGTTCACCGGGATTCCCTTTGCGCTCACAGGCGGCATATTGGCTTTATGGCTCAGGGACATTCCGTTGTCGATTTCCGCAGGCGTCGGATTCATTGCCCTGTCCGGTGTCGCGGTCTTGAATGGTCTGGTGATGATTGCCTTTATCCGTAACCTGCGTGAAGAAGGGTTCAGCCTGTCCAGGGCGATTCACGAAGGGGCATTGACCCGTCTGCGACCTGTCTTGATGACGGCCCTTGTCGCTTCGCTGGGCTTCATCCCCATGGCCCTGGCCACAGGCACTGGCGCTGAAGTACAGAGGCCGCTGGCAACCGTCGTGATCGGCGGCATCCTGTCGTCCACGATTCTGACCTTGCTTGTCCTGCCTGCGTTGTATCAATGGGCGTATCGTCGGGAGCAATAGAGAACTTTTTGGCTGATTGAGCCCGTGGCAGGTGACTGTCACGGGCTTTTTATATTTCAGGCAATTAAAGCTGGACGGGGCAAGTTGTTTGAAAGAGGGATTATTACGTCATTACAAAATGGTAATTCTCACGTAACGTTCTGGAAAGTGTCCGATTGCTACAGTGAGTCATCACTAAATAGGAGTCGGAAGATGAATGTTCTGAAGCTGTCTGTTCTTGCCTTTGCACTTGCCTCGCCGCTGACCTCGTACGCTTTCAGTTCTGTGGATCTACGGGGCGACGAGCGGAGCAGGGAGCATCAAATAAAGGTCGAGGATTATGCGGCCAGGACGAAAAAGTCCGTTCCTGAAATACAGAATTATGTCTACGGAATGAAACTGGATATTGCCAGGGTGGTGATTAAGACGCCGGTTCCAAAGAACTGCGGGGTCAACGCTAAATTGATGACGTATGAGAACTCAAAAGGCGAGCTTAATACACTGCGTTACAAGGTGCTGAGTGACTGTGCCGGCAAGAATTGATGACGGCTCCGCTTGCCTCGTTGATGTCTACAAATAAAAATATTCAGAAACAATTGGTCCTTTGGGCTATGCCAGATGGCAGTGTTTATCAAATTATTGGATTGCTACATTGAATCGTCACTAAACAGGAGAAAATAGATGAATGTTTTAAAGCTGTCCGTTCTTGCTTTTGCGCTGGCTTCGCCATTGACCTCGTACGCTTTCAGTACTTCGGATTTACGGAGCAGTGATGAACGCAGCAAAGCGCATCAGATCAAGGTCGAGGAATATGCGGCCAAGGTCCAGAAGCCGGTTCCCGTTATACAGAACTATGCCTACGGAATGAAGCTGGATGTTGCCAAGGTGGTCATCAAGACCCCGGCCCCTGGCGACTGCGGTATCAACTATAAGTTCATGACTTATGAAGATTCGCAAGGCGATCTCAATACACTTAGTTACAAGGCAATAACTGAGTGTGCCGGTAGGAACTGATGCTTGTAAACCAATAAGCGGCTGGTGCGTATGCGCCAGCCGCTTATTGCATTTGAGAAAGGCATTCCCGGCTGCATTCCTCGCAGCTATGCCCATCCTGCCCGGGGTTCACCATCAGCCTTGAACACCAGAGCTTTCAAACCACCCTCGATACGGGCATCGGGAAATTCGGGCGGATTTTCCAGGCGTTGTTTGAAGCGCAATCCCGGAGCTTCAACCGCTGTGTGCCGGATCAGAAAGTCCGTGCCGACTGCCGGATCGTTCATACAGGCCAGTACCGTTCCATCCTCGGTCAGCAGTTCCGGCAAGCGGCGCAGAACCCTCTGATAATCCTTGTCGAGCATGAAGCTGCCTTTCTGAAAAGACGGCGGGTCGATGATGACCAGATCATAAGGGCCGGAGCGCGTGACCTTGGCCCAGGACTTGAAAAGATCATGGCCCAGAAAGCTGACCCGGCTCAGGTCATGGCCATTGAGTCTATGATTCTCCCGGCCACGATTGAGGGCGGCCTTGGCCATGTCCAGATTGACGACGTGATCGGCACCGCCTGCAATGGCGGCCACTGAAAAGCCGCAGGTATAGGCGAACAGGTTAAGTATCCGTTTGCCCTTGGCCTGGGAACGAACCCATTCACGACCGTAACGCATGTCCAGAAACAGCCCGCTGTTCTGTTTCTTGCCGAAATCGACCTTGTAACGCAGGTTGTTTTCAGTGATGACCCATTCGTCGATCACCTCGCCCAATAGCCATTGCACGGTGCTTTGTGGCTGATAGCGATGTTGCAGCAGTAGCGTATGTGCCTGGCTCTGTTGCCATTGGGGCGATTGTGTCAGCTCCATCAATTGCCGTGTCAATGCCTCCAGCTCTGATTCGAGCGGTTCCTTGAACAGCGAGACCAGTACCACGCCTTGCATCCAGTCGACCGTGATCTGCTCAAGCCCCGGCCATACTCTGCCGCGGCCATGAAACAGGCGGCGGGTTTCATCGGGCACAGTGCTCAAGGCATTGAGCAGGTGCTGTTGCAGTGTGGCGAGCGCATCAGGGGTCATGACAAGGGTCGGCAGAAAAGGGGCGCGTATGTTAAACGCATTTCAACCGACGCTGAAATCGAAGCGATGTCGATGCTTTCTGGCAGGCAACTCAACGGGGCATATAGCGGCGTTGCCAGCGATGGGGGATCTTCAGTGATACAAGCCCCAGCAACGCAGAAAGCACCCCGCTGACCAGCAGCGCATTGAGGCCCATGCGCTGTTCGAGCACAGCCCCGATGACGGCGCCGATGAACATGCCTGCCCATGGCACAAGCTGAATCCGCCAGCCATCGCGTCGCTCGCCCAGCATCCAGCGCCCCAGGCCACGCCCGAAACGTGACAGAGCGCCGGTCACGTAGGTCAGGCCGACCGGAAGGCCGTTGACCTGTTCGACTGCGGCATTGAGCATGCCCATGGCCAGAATGGCCCAGACCAGTGCCAGAATGTTCGCACCCATCGGCCAGGCCGCTGCGGCACAGAGCAATGTTGCGATACTGAGCAGCAAGGGCAGGGCGCGCCTGCCGCCCAGACGGGCAACGATGACGCCCAGCGCATTGCCCGCAATAAACACGGCAATGGCCAGTATCAGGCGAGTGGTGGTTCCCGGGTCCCCATCGCTGATGGCGACGGCCAGGCGAGTGGTGTTGCCGCTCATGAATGAAACGAAATCCCCGGTGGCCATGAAGCCTATCGCGTCTGTCATGCCGGCCAGTACCGACAGGCTGGCCGCCAGCGCCATACCGACCCTGCCGCGCCATTTCTGCATGTTCAGGTGTCTGGGGCTGGCGTTGATCTTTGCGGGCGATGGCAACATTGACGGCTCTCTGGCAGCAGGCAAGTGCGGAGCAGGGGTTCGATACAGGGTCTATTGCGGTTTGGTGCGCACGATCCTTTTTGCCTTGACCTCGTCGGCATAAGCCTTGAGTTGATCGGCATCGCTGTAGAGCCTGTTGACCAGTTGCAGAATGGCGGTCACATCAACATCTTTCATGTCCGAAGCGATCTTGAGGATTTCATCTGCCGTTTTTTCGAGGTTGGATGCCGTACCCTTCAGGTGCCGTTTCAGCTCCTGCGTCGGCTTATTGAGAGCCATATATATTCCTGTCAGATAAATGTCTGAACTCCATGCCCTGAGCATGGCTTTTTCCACGTTAACAAGCAATCCGTGGGTCGTTATCTGACATTCATGCAGGAAAGGGTGGCGGGCAGCCCGGATACTGTGTGCGTTACCCGTAACGTCCCGCCGGGCGGACCTGGATCAATCGTCGCGGGTCAGCACTTCCAGCAGCTCTATTTCAAAGGTCAGATTGGCGCCGGGCTGGATATGGGCGCCCATCTTCCTGTCGCCATAGCCGAGATGGGCCGGGACGAAGAGTTTGCGTTTACCGCCGACTTTCATTCCCATCAGGCCCAGGTCCCAGCCTTTGATGACCCTGCCGGTACCAATCACGCACTGGAACGGTTTTCCCCGCTCATGGGATGAGTCGAAGACCGTGCCATCGTCCAGCACGCCCGTGTAATGAGTCGTGATCAAGGCGCCTTTGACCGCTTCCTTGCCGTCCCCGATATGCAGGTCGGTAATCTGTAATTCGTTGCTCATTGCCAGCTTGTCCAGTGAGGGGCGGGGTTGCTTTCTCGCAGAAAACCTTTGGGGTAGCAAGCTGCGGAAACGAAAACGGGGAAGTTTTCACTTCCCCGTCCGGTTCGTTGCAGAGTCAGGCATCAGAGGTTCTGCGTGCTGATTACCATCGCCTGAGCGATATTGGCTTTCTGCTCTTCGGTAAAGTGGTCCCAGACATTGACCTTGGCGTAGTAGCCAAGCCCGGCCAGGCAGTAGAGGCTCAAGGTGAAAACGACAAAGATCGAAATGAATGTCCAGCGACCCTGATCGTCTTCGCGCGTGAAATCACGGGAGTAGCGGGTATCTGCAGAGCCACGGGATGCAAGCACCGAGGACAGACGTTTGAACCATTGGAACAGGTGAATCACAACAAGCCGCAGCATTGGAAATAGCCTCAATATCAGAAAACGGAGCTGGCCTTGGGGCTCGATGAGCCAAAAAGCAAAAGCTGAAAACGCAGAAAGCCCGTCTATGACGGGCTTTCTTTTTATGAGTCAGTTCAAGTCGTTTGGGGGTATCGCAACAAGACAGCCTTGCTGCCGATGTTCGATTCCGCACTCGCTTGACGATATTGCAACATTTTAAGATAAATGCGCGGCAGCAGCTACCGGCTGGCGGCTGTTGTCAGATAACTGGTCGCCTCTGGGCGTGCGACATAGTGTCGCTGGTGGGCTCTTTTCCATGACCCCCGTCAATCTTTGTAATACTTATTCGACGGGTGAAATATCTTTTTATATTGTAGGATCTCATCCCGCATTAAATTTCTGGACTATATGAATACCCCTCAGGAGCCTCCTGGTCGCTCTGCTTCATCAACACCCTCTGTCTGCTCGCGTGCCCACGCCTCGTTATCGAGTGGATCACTTCATTCAAGCATTGGTTTCTTCACTCTCTTGCAGGGTGTTTGCCCCGTCAGCCTTTTGCCCTCCGGATTTGCCGAGCAACGCCCGGTAATGCCGCAGAGTGCATGCTTGATTCTGCCGATGACATCCTCCCGCCACTTCTTGCACGAGACTGAATGATTCCTATGGAATGGATTGCTGACCCCACGGCATGGCTTGGCCTGCTTACGCTGATCGTGCTGGAACTGGTGCTGGGTATCGACAACCTGGTGTTCATTGCCATTCTGGCTGACAAGTTGCCCCCCGAGCAGCGTGACAAGGCCCGCGTGATCGGCCTGTCCCTGGCGCTGATCATGCGGCTGGGCCTGCTGGCGAGTATTTCCTGGATGGTGACGCTGACCGAGCCTCTGTTCGAGGTGTTCGATCACAGCTTCTCCGGACGTGACCTGATCATGCTCTTCGGTGGTGTGTTCCTGTTGTTCAAGGCCACGATGGAATTGCATGAGCGACTGGAAGGCCATGTCAGCCAGCGCGCCGGTAATGCCACCTATGCCATGTTCTGGCCTATCGTGGCGCAGATCGTGGTGCTGGACGCCGTGTTCTCGCTGGATGCCGTGATTACTGCGGTCGGCATGGTCGAGCACCTGTCGGTCATGATGATTGCCGTGATTTTCTCCATCGGCCTGATGCTGGTTGCCAGCAAGCCGCTGACCAAGTTCGTCAACAGTCACCCGACCGTCATCATGCTGTGTCTGGGCTTCCTGATGATGATTGGTTTCAGCCTGACCGCAGAAGGCCTGGGTTTCCATATACCTAAAGGCTACCTGTATGCCGCGATTGGCTTCTCGATCCTGATCGAGGTGTTCAACCAGATCGCTCGCAAGCGCAGCAAGAAGTCTGCCCATGGTCATCTTCCGCGTCGTGAGCGTGCAGCCCATGCGGTGATGCGTCTGCTGGGTGGCCGCAAGCTGGAGGCGGGCGAGGTCGATGAGGAAATCATCGAAATGGTCGAAGGCGAAGGCACCGAGCCGGTCTTTGACCGCCGCGAGCGCGTCATGATCAGCGGCGTCCTGCAACTGGCCGAGCGCCCTGTGCGTACGGCCATGACGCCGCGTACCGAAGTCGATTACATCGATATCGGTGACGATGCAGAGAAGATCCGCCTCAAGCTGATGCACTCTTCGTATTCCCGATTGCCGCTGATCGGTGAGGCTGGTATCGATGAGCCATTAGGCTTTGTACACAAGAAGGAACTGTTGAAGGAAATCCTGGCCGGTAACGAGCCTGATCTGCGCCTGATGAGCCGCAAGGCCATCAACCTGCTGGATAACTTCACGATCCTCAATGCCCTGGAGCAGATGCGCAAGGAATCGACTCACATCGCATTCGTGGTCAATGAGTTCGGCGATTTCATCGGAGTCCTGAGCATGACCGATATTCTGGAGTCCATTGCCGGCCAGTTACCCGATGCCAGCGAAGTGGAAGGCCCGGATATCGTGCCGCAGGGCGAGGACTTCCTGGTCTCGGGTGCCTTGAACCTGAGCCTGATCCGCGAGCGGACCGGCTTCCAGGCCAAGGCAACCGATGATTACCAGACCCTGGCCGGTCTGGTCATGAGCCTGCTGGATCGCTTGCCGGTGATCGGGGACAACCTGGACTGGCAAGGCTGGCAACTCAAGGTCATCGGTGTCGAGGAGCGGCGCGTGACTCGGGTTCTGCTGCAAAAGCAGCCGGATGCGCAAACCTCTTAAACCTTGAATCGTGGGTGGTATGGGTGTTTTTAGCCCGTACCACCCACGTTTTGCTGTCGGCGGTCAGGCGAACCTGCACTGCCAGCGAGGCTTGGTCTATCCTGCCTCATTCCCAGTGGTTTCAACATGCAGTCAACCACGTCCACAAAACGGAGACTGCCATGGCCGCTGCCTTCCTGTTCAATCCCAATCTGACTTATGACGTCGTTTCTGCCCGCAAGGCCTATCCGGTCTGGCGTATCCGCGAGCGCAAGGTCTACGCCTATCTGGAGCATGATCCGCGCCGCGACTGGAGTGGCGAGATAGGCACCTTGAGCCTTGGAACCCCGCAGCGTCTGGTTGACCATGACGGGCAAACCATCGCCTATATCGTGGGGGCCGAAGTACGGGACACCAAGGGGCGACGATTTGCCCTGAACGAAGTCAAGGACTGACCCGACTTTTGATTATCGACGCCGTGGCCGCGAAACCACTGACTCGATATTCTTGCGCCCGATCAACTTCGGCTGGGCTGGTTCTTGAGCTTCAGGCTCATCGATCAGCCATTTGAACATCACCAGACAATCCACCAGCCCCGATTGCCGATGGCGATAGGCGTGTGGCAGACGCCCCACGGTTTCAAAACCCAGCTTGCTCCATAGGGCAACCGCCGCTTCATTGGTGGATACCACCGAATTGAACTGCATGGCCAGAAAACCGCTTTCGCGAGCCAGTTGCTGAGAGTGCTCGCACATCAGGCGTGCCACGCCACGCCCCCGTGCCGCCTCAGTCACCATATAACCGCAATTGCTGACATGCCTGCCGGGACCGGCGGCATTGGCCTTGAGGTAATAACTGCCCAGCAACTGGCCGTCTTCTTCTGCAACCAGCGTATGCAGCGGCAACCCCATCCACAGGTCGCGTGCCTGCTCCCGAGTCAGAGCAGGGTCGTAGGCGTACGTTTCCTGTGCCACGACGACAGCCTGAAAAGTGGGCCAGAAAGTCTCGAAGTCGTCGTTGGTCATGGGGCGAATCTGAATCATGGGGTTCCTTGCAGAAGGGCTGTAGCAGAATGTCGTATCGGGCGGGTAGATTTTGCCTGAGCCCCGGATTTTGTACAGTCTGGGTTCTGCCGGGGCTAGGCTCTGTACGAAAAGTCGGCGAGCGAAGGTCAGGCAAGGCAAAAACAGGCGAGGAACGGTCGGAGTCGCGCTCGACTTTACGTCTTGTAAATGAGCATTGCGATGGGGGCGCCGAGCCCGGACTCGCGCACGAGCCTGTTTTTAACGCAGCATCACCGAGCGCAGCCACTTTTCGTACAAAGCCTAGGGCTGTTGATCGGTTTTTCTCAGTCACTATAAACCACATGTCGCGCCATCAGATTGGGGCGGATGAGGGTGTCAATGGTTGCAATCCGATAACTCATTTCGTTTACCTTCGCTTTGAAAGTGTCGTCATCCATGTTCATCCAGTAATGCTGTTTACGGCCGTACTTGCGGTCATGCTCTGCCGTGATAGGGTCCAGATGGCGATAAGGCTCATGGCATGGTAAATCGGGAAGAGGGCGGCTGATATCCATGAAGTTCTGCAGGTAGTCCCATAGCGCGCAAGGTTTATGTGTCATGTCATCGGGACAGAACAGACTATTGAGATTGATCTGGATATCGCCATAGCGATGGCATAGCAATAACCCATGCATCGGCCCGTGACGATCCGGTGTGGTGGTCATGTAGGCATCAAACTCATGGAACGGCGCTACCCGCTCGTCGATGACACCGTCTTTCTTGAAGCGCTTGTAATCGAAGAGCGTGACCAGCCCGGTACGACGATTCAACTCCCAGAGCGGGCCTTTGGGTGGGCGGAACCAGATGCGGGGGAAGTAGTTGACAATGATGTGGCCGATGAGCCAGAGCAGGAGGGGAATACCCAAAAATACGGGATAAACACTAAGAAGAAGATCAGAGGTCTCTTCCCACCACGAACGACGCGAATCAACTACTGCTAGTAGGTGAACGAACAGTGAAATAGGCAGAAAAACAATAAAGCCTCCCTTGCCAAACGCAAGCATTAATAACCAGAACTGTGATCGAAAAGGAAGTTGAGCGAACCTGAAGCGCTCCTGATCATATTTTTGATGCAGTTCCACTCCTTCAAAAGGGGCCGGTACATAAGTTCCCGCAGCCTTTTGCTCCCGTTTTTCCTTTTCGGCTTGTTCCCAGAACCTCATGCTTTTGGGTGTTGGATCTTCCATGAAGTCGATAAGGGTAACGTCCTGAGTCTCCCCCCATGGCAACCGTCTGGTCGCGAATTTATGTAACCAGCTGCGCGGACTCGATGCGATCTGGTCCGGTATGTGGTCTGGTCGGTAAGCATGTGGGCCATAGTAAGACGAAGCTTGTGGGTTATTCATTGTGCAGGGCCTTGGCGTACCTGCTCCCGAGTCAGAGCAGGGGCGTGCTTGGTTTTTCTCAGTCACTATAAATCACATGTCGCGCCATCAGATTGGGGCGGATGAGGGTGTCAATGGTTGCAATCCGATAACTCATTTCGTTTACCTTCGCTTTGAAAGTGTCGTCATCCATGTTCATCCAGTAACGCTGTTTACGGCTGTACTTGCGGTCATGCTCTGCCGTGATGGGGTCCAGATGGCGATAAGGCTCATGGCGTGGTACATCGGGAAGAGGGCGGCTGGTATCCATGAAGTTCTGCAGGTAGTCCCATAGCGCGCAAGGTTTATTTGTCATGTCATCGGGACAGAACAGACTATTGAGATTGATCTGGATATCGTCATAGCGATGGCATAGCAATAACCCATGCATCGGCCCGTGACGATCTGGTGTGGTGGTCATGTAGGCATCAAACTCATGGAACGGCGCTACCCGCTCGTCGATGACACCGTCTTTCTTGAATCGCTTGTAATCGAAGAGCGTGACCAGCCCGGTACGACGATTCAACTCCCAAAGCGGGCCTTTGGGTGGGCGGAACCAGATGCGGGGGAAGTAGTTGACAATGATGTGGCCGATGAGCCAGAGCAGGAGGGGAATACCCAAAAATACGGGATAAACACTAAGAAGAAGATCAGAGGTCTCTTCCCACCACGAACGACGCGAATCAACTACTGCTAGTAGGTGAACGAACAGTGAAATAGGCAGAAAAACAATAAAGCCTCCCTTGCCAAACGCAAGCATTAATAACCAGAACTGTGATCGAAAAGGGAGTTGAGCGAACCTGAAGCGCTCCTGATCATATTTTTGATGCAGTTCCACTCCTTCAAAAGGGGCCGGTACATAAGTTCCCGCAGCCTGTTGCTCCGGTTTTTCCTTTTCGGCTTGTTCCCAGAACCTCATGCTTTTGGGTGTTGGATCTTCCATGAGGCGGATAAGGGTAACGTCCTGAGTCTCCCCCCATGGCAACCGTCTGGTCGCGAATTTATGTAACCAGCTGCGCGGACTCGATGCGATCTGGTCCGGTATGCGGTCTGGTCGGTAAGCATGTGGGCCATAGTAAGACGAAGCTTGTGGGTTATTCATTGTGCAGGGCCTTGGTGGGTGATTTCATCTGCCCAGAACGGTTGGCTGATTTTTCTGAAGTCTGGTCTGGCCCAGTTCGGGCTGTATTGAGTTGGGTCCTTGACCGGTGGAGCAGGAAAGTAGCGCTTTTCGCCGTCGTTACTGAGTACAAATTGAGCTCTGATGTACCACTTGAAATATTGAGACTTAGTATCACTTAGTCGTAATGGCTGAAAATGAGGTGTCGAGAAGTACAGCTCCAATGCATCCGGGTATAAGCGTTGAGCCACAGGTTTTTCGGACGTTTGTGGAAGTTCGCTTTCACTGGTGTAGGGTACGCCTTGGTTATTGGACGATTGAGTGAGCATGCAGACTCGACAATCAGCCTGTATATCAATAGTGCCAAGGCTACCAATCATGCCAGGCAAGTAGCTTTTAAGCCGAATCAGGGTGTTAGAAGTACGTACCCGGTAAGGCACTTCTGCATGGAGATCCAGTTTAGGTTCAAGTTCATAGGCCGGATTGCGTTGTATATCGATGCTGATGCCGGCAAGCAGGCTGATCAGTCGATAGAACGCTTCCTTTGGGTCCTGTAAGTGTCGGGCAATGGAATTGCTTTCGGCAAAGGGGCCATTTTCAAGCCATGTCTGTAGCGGTGTACTGCTCAGCCAGAAGACCAGTCCGGCACCGCCGACAATCAGTAACAGCGCAAGCCAGCCAAGAGGTCCAAGTCCCAGTATGGTTGTCGTGCTTCCCAGGAGCCCCCCAGCAGTGCTGGCTATACCGCCCATGGACATCATCAGATAGCCATATCTGGCCCTGTCGTTCCATTGCCATGAATACCAGGCATCGTAAAGATTAACACTGGCGAGAGTCAGGCCGGAAGCAGACTGGAGAATGAGCCTGGCTGATATTTCTTTAGTGAGCGCTGCTCCTAATACACTGCCAAGCCAGCGTTTGGCTCCTTCTTCGGAAATATGGAAAAGGGTTTTTCTGGTAATAACTTTTGCAGGGTCTGCTCCAGAAAGTTTTATAGTTAAGGCCTCCATCGCAACAACTATATCAATGGCTGCACCAGCCAAACCGATATTCGTTCGGAAACTTCCTTTTTCACGAATGCTTTGCTCTTGCCCTTGTTTTTCAGAACTCACATTCCACATCTCTAGCATCAATACCCCAACGCAAAAGGGGGACGAGGCGAGTATTCGGTAAGAGGCATTTGTGATGTTCTCGTTTAGCTCGCTGAGCGTTCTACCCAAGCCCTGCTGGGTATTTGGGCTATGGCTTTGTGCCGCGTATGCTGCCTCCTGAGCTGCTGTCAGTTGTTGGTTCATCTGGCTTATCAGTTTTGCAGTATTGTGATTACGCGGTATCACTAACACCCTATGTTCGCCGGTAGCCCCGCTGTTGGAAGATATTCTGGGATTATCGTTTTTGTTCAGTCGATTGCCTTGGCTATCGAGAAACTCTCCGTAATGGGTGTTGTGAAGGGCCTGTCGCGTAGGCAGGTCTTCCAGACCAAACACATAGTGGCCTTGGTTGATCTGGCTGCTTTGCATGAAGTAGGTCGGCCCGAAGGTCTTGGGCAGCATGCTGCGTAATTGCTGTAAGCCGAGTGACTGTCGATCAATGTTGACCGTAAGCTCTGATGCGCCAAGGTGTTGCCCCGCTTTTTCCGGAAGATCATTGGCGTTGTTATTCGTTTTTTTGATTTTTTCAGCGTCAATTTCTGCTTGAAGGAGTTCTTTGCGGACCGTACCACCGTAGCTTTGAGGCTTGTCCAGAGCACCTTGGAGATTTTCAAATATACTGACCAATGCAGCGGAGATACCCTTGCCACTGGTGAGCCATAGAAAGCTCATGAGGCTGTCACCAGCCAGCAGATTGCTCAGTATTACGCTATCCAGAGTGGCCTGATTCACAGGACTGGGAGTTATCAAGTTTTCATGTTTCGCCAGTTCGGTCGCACGAAAACGTCCGTCGCCTGAGTTTTCATCCTCTTTGTCCGGGATTTTATAGGCCTCGTATACGGTTTGCGGATTGCATACAGGCCAAAGCATTGCATGTAAGGGGGATTGGGGGGCGTCGACAATTTGTCCCAAAAAATTCTGGCTTTTGCTGACCTCGGGATTGTGCATGCCGACACCTGTGACGGCATCGGTGAGATCACGGCCATTGGCCAAAGGATCTAGCTGCGCAGGTGTCAATGCAATGGCTGCCAGTGTTCTGCTTAATTCAAACAGTGCAGATACATAGTCGAATCCGTTCAGGCTCAGATGATCGGCAAGTGTTTGCTGTGTGGATGCTTGTGAAAGGCTAAGGGCAACCAGCTCTTGGGCAGTGCTCATGTGTTGCCAGACCTGTGTACGCTCAACCGTGGCCGTACTGCAATTTATATTTCTCTTGCCGGTTTCGCTAAGCCTTGCCATTCCTTCGTGCAGTGGATTGGGTTGGCCTTGAATGGCCCTGGGCGCGATCAAGTGCTGTACCAGCAATGCACTTGAGTGATGTGGATGTTGCATGGCGCGTCGGGCACAGAGGCCAAACAATTGTGTATGCGTTTCGATGCGTCGTTGCAGGTGACGTAAACGGTAACGCGGATCTTCCAGCAATACACCGCAAATCTGACGTCGTCGGGCATTGGCCAATACGTCACTGACGTTTGCTTGTGCTGCCCATAACTCAACAGGATTATGTGGCTCTTGCGCAGTACTGCCGGGCAGGCTGGCGAGCAATGCATCGGTTACGGCAGTTAACTCCAGCCTGAGAGTGTCCTGTAAGGTCACGCCCTTGGCTGCGTAGGCAAGAAAGTCTTTGGCCTGTTGGTATGCATGTACCGGAAACTGCCCCGATAGGTCGCATAAGTACAATGCGGGTTGATCCAGCAACCACTCGTAGCCAGGCTCGCGTGAGCGTTGTGGCGCGGCCAGGCTGACAGGGAATACCATTAGATCCAGGTTATATCTAACAGCTTTTGCCAAGGTGACATTTCTCTGGTTGATAGCGTTTTGCATATCGAAGCTTGAGAAGGCCTCCAACATGAACTTGCCATCAGGTTTATTCTTGTATAGCTCCTTGAACCTTGCCTTTGAACAATACAGGTCCGGGTTTGTGCAACGTAACGCTCTAAGGCTGCTGTCCTGCTCCAAACGTTTGAGGCGTGGGGCGTTCAGTTGTATTTCTGAAAAACAGAGCTGCAAGTTTTTTACTTTCACGTTGTTCCAGATAGCGGGCAGCCAGATATCGTCCAGCGCCTGACCGATAGCCTTGCGCTCGTCAGGCAGAAAGCTTTCGCCCTGGCGATATCGAGCGACGTCAATGTCATGGTAAGTGGTGCGGTTGGCCGCAATCCGGATTTCCAGTTCTCGCCAGAGTTTTTGCCGGTAGAACACATATAAAAAGCCCGCTCGAGCAAGTATCGGTGTGCCGGAGTCGTTGCGATTTTTTGAGCCGGGTAAGGCAACGAAGGGGATTATTGGCACCAGTTGGTTGAATTGCGCATCGGGCTGACGTGGCGTGTTTTGCAGATCATCAAGTAAAGGGAGGCGAATAGGCTTACCGTCGGTCGTGGCGATTTCCAGTTCAAGTCTGGACTGAGCCATGTAATCCCATGCATGCAGTACGCTGCTGTACAACTCATGTTCCTGTTCATCGATGCTTGCTTTGAAGGCCATACCGGCGTTGTCACAAAACAGGAGTTTTTGGCTGTCAGGATGATCCTTACCGATCACCTGTACGATCAATTTTCCTGCTTCACATGCCGGGCCAGCGCTCAGACTGCCAAGAGGTTTGCTCATGAAAGAAAACCCTTGTTCTGAACTTGTTGCTCCAGGGACTGCTGCAGGTCGTGCAGGCGTTTTTCATTGTTATCGTGTTCATCTGTAAGCTGTATGAGGCTTGTCGGATATTGCGCCCGTAGCGAAAGATATCGCTTCATCACGTCTTGTTCTTCGCCGAATCCTTGACTCATTCCTTCAGCGAGATAGATCAGCGTTTGAGGAAAGGATGTATCGGACCGCTTCCTCCACCAGTTGTAGGCAAAGCGCTCTTGCTCCTGGCGTTGGAGAGCATGCTCATGTATGGCATCCAGGTGTGGAGTGAAAGACTCATCCGGGCATTGCCAGTCGCGTACATGAGGATTCTCCGTGGACTGCCAGCGTTGCCTGTCTAAGGCATAGTCTGTCCATGTACCGCCATACCAGGACAATCGTGAAATTGGCCCCAGCCATTGGGCGTTAGCCTGCGCATCATTAATGCCGAAGAAATAGCTGGCTGTAATGGGATTTGAATAGCGCAGGACACCCCGACGTATCTGATCGAAGTGGATGAAGAGGATCCGCCTGAGATGCGCGAGCAGGACATTGGTCGATGAGGTACTTTCAATAAGCAGTCCAGGCCAATGCTCTGGTTCCAGGTGAATGGCATCCAGCAACGGCGTGTTATCCATAACCTCCAGCCATAGCGGGCTTTGTTCTTTGCAGTCAGCCAGTTCTGTCTCGTTGAACAGGAAATGTGGGGCCGGAGAGGGCAATAAGCTGTAGATCTTTTCCAGTAAATCGTCCGTACGTTCTAGTAGCACTGAAGAGGTCATTGTTTTTCTCCCGTCAGCAATACTTTGCGGCAGCCGCAATCTTCGAGCAGGCAATTCAATGGCGTACCGCCTTTGGGTTTCTGACATAACTCGACGATGGGAGCGGGGCCTCTCAGATTTTGCATCAACAGTTGTCCGGGTCTTTCCGTCGCTGCCTGCTGTAACAGGCCTGGCAGCAATGGCATTGAACTTGTCCCTATGCCCGGAGAGCCGCCCTCATTGGTCCTGACCAATGGCCCGTTCATCATCACGCCACTGTGATCGATCTTGATAAAGCTGCCGCCGACCTTGAGGGTCAGCTCCATCCCGGCATCGATCACCAGCTTGTCGCCGGACTTGATGTGGATTTCCTTTCCGGCTTCTACGAGCTGCGCCACTCCCACCTTGATGTGCTGAACCTGAGCGATGCTCAAATGATCGTTCGCCCTGATTTCCACCTTGCGGTCGGCATCGACGGTGCAGTGTTCCTCGGCCTTGAATTCGCTGTAGCTATTGGCCTCGACCCGGTCGTGACGCTCATGGCCGACATGGATCTTCTGGTCGTGGCCGATGCTCTGGTCCCAGTTGCGCTGGGCGTGGATGAAGATCTGTTCCTGATCCTTGCGGTCCTCGATGCGCAGCTCGTTAGAGCCACCGCCACCGGGGCTGCTCAGGGTCTTGAAGACGCTGCGGGTGCGGTGTTCGGGCAGGCCGTAGGGCGGGGTGTTTTCGGCGTGGTAGAGGCAGCCGGTGACCAGAGGTTGATCGGGATCGCCTTCCAGAAAAGTCACCAGCACTTCCATGCCGACCCGTGGCAAGACGACAGCACCATAGCGATTGCCCGTCCAACCGGACGACACCCGCAGCCAGCAACTGCTTTTGGCATCCTGCTGGCCTTCGCGGTCCCAGTGAAACTGCACCTTGATCCGGCCATGTTTGTCGCAATGGATTTCCTGGCCCCGAGGCCCGGTGACCATGGCGGTCTGGCTGCCCTGAATGCGTGGTTTGGGATGGCGCAGAGGCGGGCGATAGAAAGCGTCCCACGGCGTACCGCGAAAGGTATTGCGATAGCCCTGCCAGTCAGACGGCCCCGCCGACTCTTCCAGCACCTGCGGTTGGCGGCCTTCGTGACGAACCTTGGTCAGCAGCCAGAGCTGGTTCCAGCTTTTCTGCGGGTGACTGGCCAGCTCCAGAAAGTGGCCGCTGACCAGCCGTGGCTGATCGCTATGGCCTTCGGCGAGGCGGTAATCATGGCGGTGGCGTTCCAGTGCCCGTCGGGCCAGAAGGTTGCCACGCTCACGGTTGCTGAAACGGCCGGGGTAATCGTAGTCCTCAAGGTCGGGCAGGGTTTTGTTCTGGACTTCGCTTTCAAGGGGAACCAGCGGTTTCTGAAAGTCATAATCCCGCCGCGTGGTGCGTGTGGTGCGGGTTTCAAGACGCACATTGAAGCGCTTGACCACCGGCTCATCGGAAACCATCCCGCTGTCCTGTCGATAGGTCAGCGGCTTTAGCCTGGGGAAGACCGTCTGGTCATCGCCGAATACCAGCCGGTGCATGGCCCTGCTGTGTTGGAAGTGATAGTGCAGGCCTTCTTCTTCACAGAGTCGCTGAATGAAATGCAGGTCCGATTCGTCGTACTGCACACAGTACTCGCGTTTCGGGTACGGCAGACCGAGTTGAAAGTGATAGCGGTCGGCCAGGATGCCGTGCTCTTGCAGGATCCGGGCAATGATGTCCGGCACCGACTGTTGCTGGAAAATGCGTTGATTGATGCGATGGCCCAGGTAGGCGAGGTGCGGTCGCAGGGTCATGGCGTAGTGGGTCAGTCGCTTGCGGGAGTCGCCTTGAGCGATACGGTCGATCAAGCCATGCACGCCAGCGTCGTCGGGGCCGAACTGCAGAAAGGCAGAGCGATTGAGCAGGCTGTCCAGATCCAGCGCCGGGTTTTCGCTGACCAGTTCCAGCTCAAAGACAAAGGGCTGGTTGATGGCCTCCGTGCCGGTAAAGGCCAGCACCTGAAAGTCATGTCTGACGTCCTCCAGATGCAGGCTGAAATGTGTTTGATGGGCGGGTGCGGACATCACGTATTACTCCATGCCTGAATGAGTGACAACTTGAGCCCTATCGATTCTGATGAACCGACAGGGCTGTTATTCAGACTCAGGCTTTGACAGGGGCGCGCCAGTCGTCAGAGCCCAGGCTATGGGCTGATATATGAGTCCAGGTTATCTTGCGATAGGTAAAATGGACGTCTTGCAAGTGGGTGAAATGCTTGCTGGCTGGATCCTGGCAGTTATGCATGTAGTCTTTGATTTCAACGATGATTGCGTCTTCCAGCGTGGTGACGTAATAGTTCTCCTGTATGCCGTCATTAATGCGGTACCAGTGGATTTCGACTTTGGACAGGGTTTCGCCGGCGCTAAGAGCTGCATGCAACAGAGGGGAAGATCTGTCGAAAACCTTGGTGATGCATAGGGGCTTATGCACGCGCTGACCGGTAGGTTGACCTGACTGCGGATCACTGGGAACAGTAACCACATGACTAATGGCCTGGACCATGATTTCATGTTCATGATTCTCCTGATAGATATTCCCGACCGAGTCGGAAGTAGAGGCATCTTTAGTAATCAGGCCTTGGTCGGTGCCTGTGATGGTCATGTAGGCGGGGATAGCCATTGATACTCTCCTTGCAAAAAAAATAAGCATCCAGTGGCATATTTCGCCAATGGTACAGTCTGTCTAATACCAAGAAGTGTGCCAGTTTTGGTTTTCCTTTTTGGAACATGGGGTTGGCATTTTGCTAGTTTTAAAACAGGCGATTTCAACGGGAAAGTTGCGCAAGTTTTTGCATATGTGCTTTTCAAGCGTTGTTTCATGAGTGGTGTGGGATGTTATTCACACCTATATCCACAATGTATTGCGCAAAAACTTGCGCATGATGGCGTTTTTGCTGCATTGATTTGCAAGGGTTGATTTGGTGTTTCGGGTGTCTGTTCGCTGCGGTCATGAATTTTCAAGGATGATTGTAAAATTTTTACCGACAGAGCTGTAGGAAAGGTCCGAAAGTCTGCGGTGTGAGCTTTTTCTGCTTGTTAAAGAATTTTTTCATGGTTAGTGTCCGCATCGTGAGTTTCGCAAAGCGTCTTTCTGATCTGCGTGTTAATTGCCTGACTGGTCGGGTAAGGTTGAGTGATGAATTACTTGGATAAGCTTTCCATTCATTGCCTTGAACTTGTCGAACAACCTGTTTCCCAGATGTCCCATGAGGGTGAAGATATTCGTTTTTCAAACGAATTCGAGGCTCTGGAAGCGGAAGTTGGCAAGGCGTACTCATTGCAGGGGAATGTACAGGTCGATTGGCTTAAAGTGCGTGAGGGCAGTGAATATATCTTGCGTGGATGCTCCAGGGATTTGCGTGTTACGGTCTGGTTGACGTGGGCCTTGTATCAATGTGAATCATTTTCCGGGTTGTTGGCAGGAGTAAGTTTGCTTCACTATTTATGCAGTCATCACTGGCCAGTGCTTCATCCTCGAAAGTTGCGAACTCGAACGGCAGCGTTGAATTGGCTGGTCCCCCGGCTCGAACAGGCGCTTGCCGAAGATGTATCTGTGACAACGCAGTTAGCGTTGTTTCAAAAGCTGGTTGAAATACTTGAAGCTCTGGATAACGTGCTGACGAGTCGTCTGGGTGATGAGGCGCCGCTGCTTTTGCCAGTTCGTCGCCGGCTTGCAGGCATGGTACAGCGTGCGACCGAAAGTAAGCCTGATACAGAAAGTCTTGTTGCCCAGGTAAAGCAGGTGGCTGCCAGGGTTTTTAAAAATGAGGCAGTCATTGAAAACGAAAAAGATGCTCATAAAGCATTGAAAGATCAGCAGGAAAGTGCGCGGTTATTATGCGCCTGGTGGTTACGCCAGAAAGCTACTGATGTACGTGCTTTACGCCTGAGCCGCACGGTGTTGTGGTTGTCTACAGACAGAATGCCCGAATGCAATGTCAGGCAGATAACCACGTTACACGGCATTTCAGAGGATACAGTGAAAAGCTACGCAGAGCGTTTTCAGCAGGGACACTATGCGGATCTGGTGGTTGATATTGAAGCCAGTCTTGCCAAGTCACCTTTCTGGTTTGATGGGCAGCGTCTGGTATGGGAGTGCTTGCGTGCATTGAAATCCGAGGTGGCTATGCGGGAGGTGGAGGTTCTCTTTGCCTTGTTCCTGCAGCGGCTTCCAGGCATTTCTGATCTGAAGTTCCATGATGGATCGCCTTTCGCCGATGATGATACGCGAGGCTGGATCAGTGAGCAGGTAATGCCCCATGTCCAGGTTGCGAGTCCCGCTGATACCAGTGAAAAAAGTGCTGCTCAACCTGAGTGGGAACAGGTGTTACAGGAGGCGCTGGAAGTTTCGCGAAAAGAAGGGCTCAAGACGGCCGTTCAGATGCTTAAACAAAAATTGCAGATTGCTCAGAGTCAGCGGGATCGATTTTATTGGCAGTTCGCCTTGGCACAACTTTGTTACACCGCAAGGAAATATGAACTTGCCAAAAGCCAGCTGGAAATACTGGATCAGTATTTACAGGCGTCAGGGTTTCATACATGGGAGCCCGAGCTTTCCTTGAAAGTGCTGCACACATTGAATAGCTGCTATGAAAGCTTGCCGCAAAGCAATGTGGTAAGGGAACGCAAGGATGAAATATACCGCAGGCTTTGTCACCTCGATCTTGAGGTGCTACTTGAGTAAGCCTTGAAGGCTGGAACGCTAAAGGGGAAACATATGGCAAAAGAAGGTTCTGTCGCGCCTAAAGAACGGATAAACGTCACCTTCAAACCTGCGATTGGAGGTGCAAAGGAAGAAGTTGAGCTTCCATTCAAACTTCTGGTGGTGGGTGATTTTACGCAACGTGCCGATGAGCGGAAGCTTGAGGATCGAAAATCAATAAGCATCGATAAAAACAGTTTTGACGCTGTACTGGAAAAGCAGGAATTGAAACTTGCGTTGAGTGTGCCAAACCGCCTTCAAGCGTCTGATGGCAGTGAAGAGTTGGGCATCAATGTCCGGGTTCGCTCAATCAAGGATTTCAATCCGGCCAGCCTGGTAGAACAGGTCCCCGAGCTGAAAAAACTTATGGAATTGCGGGATGCCCTTATGGCGCTCAAGGGGCCTCTTGGGAATGCACCTGCTTTTCGCAAGGCCATTGAAAGTGTGCTTGCCGATGATGAGTCTCGCAACCGTGTACTGGGTGAGTTGGGATTGGATAGTGCTGCATCGGAAAGCGCCTGAGTTATAAGCATAAGGAAATCAATCTAATGAGTGCTAAAGCGCTACAGTCAGAAAATGACAACGCTGTAGAGTATGGGGTTCTTGACCGGATCATCGCCGAAACAAGACTGACGCCCGGCGACGAGGCTTATGATATTGCCAAACGTGGAGTAGCTGCTTTCATTGAAGAGTTGCTGAAGCCACATAACAGCAAGGAGCCCGTAAAAAAGGCATTGGTTGATCGAATGATCGCCGAGATCGATACCCGGCTTGGTCAGCAGATGGATGAAATCCTGCACCACAAAGACTTTCAGGCACTGGAAGCTTCATGGCGTGGTCTTCAATTGCTGGTTGAACGCACTGATTTTCGTGAAAATATAAAAATCGAAATATTGAACGTATCCCGTCAAGATTTGCTGGATGATTTTGAAGACTCGCCAGAAGTCATGCAGTCAGGCCTTTATAAGCATGTCTATACCGCCGAATATGGCCAGTTCGGTGGTAACCCGGTTGGGGCGATCATCGCCAATTATTTCTTTTCGCCAAGTTCGCCTGACGTGAAAACCCTGCAGTATGTATCGAGTGTTGCCTGCATGGCTCATGCACCATTCATCGCTGCTGCCGGTCCCGGTTTTTTTGGTCTGGAGCAATTTACAGGCTTGCCTGACCTGAAGGATCTGAAAGATCACTTCGATGGCCCGCAATTCGTCAAATGGCAAAGTTTTCGTCAACAGGAAGACGCTCGCTACTGTGCCTTGACGGTGCCGCGTTTCCTGCTGCGCAATCCCTATGATCCGCAAGAGAACCCGGTGAAAACGTTTATCTACAGAGAAAACGTTTCCGGTAGCCATGAACATTACTTGTGGGGAAATACGGCCTATGCATTTGCCACTCGCTTGACCGACAGCTTTGCCAGGTTTCGCTGGTGTCCGAACATTATCGGCCCTCAGAGTGGCGGTGCCGTTGAGGGGCTGCCGCTGCACCACTTCCAGAGCATGGGTGAGATCGAAACCAAAATACCCACCGAGGTGCTGGTATCCGATCGCCGTGAGTATGAACTTGCCGAAGAGGGGTTCATTGCCCTGACCATGCGCAAGGGAAGTGATAACGCAGCTTTTTTCTCCGCCAGTTCCGTGCAGAAACCCAAGTTCTTCGGCATCAGTGCCGAGGGAAAGACAGCTGAGCTGAACTACAAGCTGGGCACTCAGCTTCCTTACATGATGATTGTCAACCGACTGGCGCATTACCTGAAAGTGCTGCAGCGTGAGCAGCTCGGTTCCTGGAAGGAGCGTACCGATCTTGAGCTTGAGCTGAACAAGTGGATTGGTCAGTACGTGGCGGATCAGGAAAACCCAAGTGCCGATGTTCGTGGCAAACGTCCATTGCGTGCTGCGCAGATTATTGTCAGCAACGTTGAGGGCGAACCGGGTTGGTACCGGGTCAGCCTGAACGTGCGGCCTCACTTCAAATACATGGGAGCGGATTTTACGCTTTCCCTGGTCGGCAAGCTGGACAAGGAATAACGGGATGCAAGTCGCAGGCGCTCTGAAATGAGTCCTTACGGTAGTCTTTTCGAGCGTCTGGGGGGTGAGAGCAGGGGCCGCAATGGTATGAGCCGTGAAGAGTGTGTCATTGCTTCGGTGGCTGCTCATCTTGCGAAAATGCTTAGTACCCGAGCGGGTAGCGTACAGACACTGCCCGATTATGGGCTGCCGGATTTGAATGATATGAGCATGAGTCTGCATGACATCCTTGTTTCCTCTCGTTCAACTATCGAGGCTTTCATCAGAATGTGTGAGCCTCGTTTATACGATGTATCTATCGCGCCCCTGCCGCCCGGAGATGACAAGTTGAGGTTGCGATTTTCTATTGAGGGCTTCCTGGTGTTGGACGGTATAAAACGTGCCGTAAGTTTTGCGGCAAGTCTGGATGGTTGTGGAAAAGTAAATATCAATTAAGTGTCAGTCAGTCCCTGAACAGGTGGGTAACGCTTGTCTTTTAATAACTATTATCAAAGTGAGTTGACGGCGTTGCGTCAATTAGGGCGTCGCTTTGCCGAGCGTAATCCCTCACTGGCCCCTTTTTTAGGGCAGGCCGGGCGTGATCCGGATGTCGAGCGGTTACTGGAGGGATTTGCATTCCTGACAGGACGCCTGCGGCAAAAGCTCGATGATGAGTTACCTGAGCTGACTCACTCCCTTGTGCAGTTGTTATGGCCGAATTACATGCGCCCGTTCCCGGCTGTCAGCATGTTGCAGTTCGAGCCACTGGAATATTCTGGCGCGGGAGTGATCGTTGCCCGTGGCACTCCTGTGGAAAGCATACCTGTCGAGGACTCTGTCTGTCGTTTCAGCACCTGCTACCGGACGGAAGTTCTGCCGTTAAGACTGAGCGCATTGAACTGTTCGGAAAATGGCAGCGGTGTATTACTTGGCCTGCGTCTTGAGATGAACGGTGATGGGGCAATTGATTCTCTGCAATTGAATCGCTTGCGTCTGCATCTTGCCGGAGAACCACACATCAGCGAGATGTTGTACCTGGGCCTGATGCGTAACCTTGAAAGTGTCAGCGTGACTCCTTTGGATGCAGAGGGTAATCCTTTGACGACAGGAGCTGCCGGGGAGAAAGTGTCTTTCAATATTTCTGTCGACAAAGTGCAACCTGTGGGGTTCTCAGAAGAAGAGGCACTGATTCCCTATCCCTTGAATACGTTTCGTGGTTATCGTTATCTGCAAGAGTATTTCATATTTAAAGAGAAGTTTTTATTCGTCGATGTGCTGGGGCTTGAAGTTGTCAACACGCTGGCCCAGGGTCTCATTGAAAAGGTGAGAGGCGTCGAGTTGTCATTTGATATTGCAAAAAATGATATTCAGCGTTTGCGACCCACCCTTCAAAATATCAAGTTGTATTGCACTCCTGTCGTGAATCTGTTCAAGCAGGATGCCGTGCCCATTCGTCTAGAGGGAACACGGGATGAATATTTTTTAATGCCGGGCGGTCATGGTTCAGAAAAGTGCGGGATCTTTTCGGTGGATAAGGTGACGGGCTGGCAGCCGGGAGGTCTTGGGTATCAGGAGTTTGTGCTGTTCGAGTCATTCGAGCACGATTCCAGTTTTGATGTGCAGCAGCCCAAGCCTTATTACAGCATTCGTCAGCATCCTTCGCCTTTGCATGATGGTCTGGATACGTATTTGAGTTTTGATGGTCGCCAGACTGAGCGACATGAAACAGTCGCTGTAGAGTTGACGTGTACCCATCAGGGTCTTCCCTTTCACATACCGATGGGGGGCATTTGCAGGCCTTGCGAAGATACGCCTGACTTTTTGAGGTTCAAGAACATTACACCGGCCACTCGCTGCTTTGCGCCACCTCTGCATAGAGAGTTTCTGTGGCGAGTGATAAGTAACATGTCCTTGAACTATCTGTCATTGAACAATGTATCGGCACTGAGAAACATTCTGGAAACGTATGACTTTCCACGCCATTACGATCAGCAGGCGGAAAAGGTCAGCAAGCTGCTTTTGAGCGCGCTCAAGTCTATCCGTCATGAACCGGTCGACCATTTATATCGAGGCCTTCCTGTTCGTGGATTGAAAACCGAGTTGTTGATCGATACACAAGGGTGTGCCGGTGAAGGAGGCTTGTTTGTCTTTGCCTCGGTACTTAATGAGTTTTTTGCTCTTTATGCGAGTCTCAACTCTTTTCACGAGTTGCATGTCAAGAGCACCCAGGGAGAGGTATACGAATGGACGCCGCGCATGGGACTTCAGTCGTTGATCTGAATCGCCTGAGTCAGGAAATACCCAGGTATTCCCTGTTTCAGGCAATACCCTTGATTCTCGAACGACTTCGGGAAAGTAACCCGGATATCGATGAAGACGAGATTCAGGAGTTGCTGGAGTTTCAGGCCAATCCAAGTCTGGGGTTTCCCGCGAGTGATATCGATTGTCTGCACTTTTTTGAAGAAAATGGACAGCAACGAGCACGGCTCGGGCTTAATCTTTTGTGTTTGTCCGGAGCCAGTTCGCCATTACCTGCTTTTTATAGTGAGCAAGCCTTGGGTGATAGCAGAGAAGCGGAAACGACACGCTCGTTTCTTGATGTCTTTCATCACCGTCTGCAACGACTTCTTTTTCCGGTCTGGCGTAAATATCGCTATGACGCCAGTTTCACCTGTGGTGCGCAGGATTCGTTTTCAGGGCAGCTTTTTGCGCTGATAGGCCTCGCAGGGGAGGATATTCGCAGTACTGAAGAACTGAACTGGAAGCGTTTGTTGCCTTACCTGGGGTTGCTGAGTTTGCGGGCTCATTCAGCTGCATTGATAGAGTCTGTTCTGCGTTACTACTTCAAACATGCAGGTGTGTTTATCGAGCAGTGTATGGAGCGCTCTGTCGATATTGTTCAGCGGCAATGCAATCGCCTGGGTGTGGTGAATAACCGTCTTGGCGAGGATGTTGTACTGGGCGAAAGAGTCTGCGACCGAGGTGGAAAATTCCGTATTCATATCAAACAGCTTGGCTGGAATCGCTTTCACGAATTCCTGCCCATAGGTTCCGGTTTTGGAAGTCTTTCGGCATTGGTGCGTTTCACCCTGCGCGATCAACTGGATTACGACATTCGTCTGGAGTTACGCCAGGACGAAATCAGAGAGCAGCGTATTGGCGAATCGAACCGTTGCCATCTCGGCTGGAGCAGTTGGCTTGGATGTGAGCGGGCTGACGGGCTCGTCACTCTGAATAGTCATTAAGGACAGATATTCATGATCAATGTAGACCTGCAACAACTTGTAAAGGCACTGGATGCAGTAACCCGCCAAGACCTTGAGGGAACTGCTGGGCGTTGTGTGGCAAGAGGCGGGAGCAAGATCCTAGTAGAGGATCTGCTGCTGGCCTTGCTCGAGCGTCCCGGGGGGATACTGTCCCGCGCCTTGCAGGACGCAGATGTCGAGCCAGGAGAGCTGGCGGTAACGTTGCAAATGAGCATGGAGCAAAGCTCCTCCCGAAATCCGGTATTTGCCCCTGAGCTGGTTCAGTGGCTTCAGGATGCGTTACTGGTCGCCAATCTGGAGTTGGGCCAGAGCGAGATCGGTCAGGCCGCCTTGATCCTGGCTCTGCTGCGCAATCCGATCCGCTACGCCGGTAGCCGTTATCAGCCACTTCTGGCGAAGATAAATACCGATCGTGTGCGGGACTTTGCGCTTGGCGAGCAGGTTGCCTCTGCCGATGTCCCGTCAGGAAACGGGGAGTCCCTGCTGGCCCGTTTCACCCACAACCTGACCCGGCAAGCCCGTGAGGGCGGGCTCGACCCGGTTCTGTGCCGTGATTCCGAGATCCGGCAGATGATCGACATCCTGGCCCGTCGCAGAAAGAACAACCCGATTGTGGTCGGCGAGGCGGGCGTCGGGAAGACTGCCATTGTGGAGGGGCTGGCGCTACGGATTGCCCGTGGTGAAGTCCCTCGGCCTTTGCAGGGCGTCGAACTTCTGTCTCTGGACATGGGTTTGTTGCAGGCAGGTGCAAGCCTCAAGGGGGAGTTTGAACGTCGCCTCAAAGGCATCATCGATGAGGTGAAGTCTTCTCCAGAACCGATCATCCTTTTTATCGATGAGGCCCATACCCTGATCGGCGCAGGAGCGCAGGCCGGCAGTTCCGATGCGGCGAACCTGCTGAAACCTGCTCTGGCGAGAGGGGAGTTGCGGACCATCGCGGCAACCACCTGGGCAGAGTACAAGAAGTATTTCGAGAAAGACCCGGCGCTTTCACGGCGCTTTCAGCCTGTGCAGTTGCATGAGCCTACGGTCGATGAAGCCATCACCATTCTGCGCGGCCTGGCCCAGGTCTATGAAAGAAGTCACGGTGTTTATCTGCGTGATGATGCGGTGGTTGCGGCAGCCCGGTTATCTGCACGTTACCTGACCGGACGACAGTTGCCGGACAAGGCAGTTGATGTTCTGGATACGGCCTGTGCTCGTGTCCGCATCAGTCTTGCTGCGGCTCCTGAAAGCCTTGAACGTCTGCGTGCCGAGCTGGCTGAGGGGCAGCGTCAACTCGATGCCTTGCGGCGTGATGCAGATGCCGGATTGTCGGTTGATGCGTGCTTGCTGTATGCGCTGCAAGCCCGGATGGCGCAGGTTCGAGAGGATGAGGCTGAACTGGAAAGGCTCTGGCTTGAGCAACGAGAGATTGCCGGGCATTTGCTTGAGTTACGACAGAAGCTGGCTGCTGCGCGTGCGCAGAAAGACCACGACGCCGTATCCGAATCATTTGAGTATGAACTGCAGATCACCCATCAGCGCCTGGTCCAGGCCCAGGCAAGCAATCGATTGGTCAGTTTTGAGGTCTGTCCCCGTCTGGTCGCTGAGGTGGTCAGCGCCTGGACCGGTATTCCGCTTTCACAACTGGCTCGTGAGTACAGCGAAAAGGTCGCTGACTTCGCTTCGGACCTGCGTTTCTGGATTCGAGGTCAGGAACAGGCTGTTCAGGCACTTGATCGATCCATGCGTGCGGTGGCGGCAGGCCTGAACAAACCCGATGCACCTGTCGGCGTCTTTTTGCTGACAGGCCCCAGTGGTGTCGGCAAGACAGAAACGGCTCTGGCTCTAGCTGATCTTCTCTATGGTGGAGAGCGCTTCCTGATCACGATAAACATGTCCGAATTTCAGGAAAAGCATACGGTTTCCCGATTGATCGGTGCGCCACCCGGTTATGTGGGTTACGGCGAAGGTGGCATGTTGACAGAGGCTGTCCGGCAGAAGCCATATTCGGTGGTTTTACTGGATGAAGTGGAAAAGGCCGACCCCGATGTATTGAATCTTTTCTACCAGATATTCGATAAGGGTGTGCTCAATGATGGCGAGGGAAGGGAGATCAATTTCCGCAATACCCTGATCCTGATGACCTCCAATCTTGGGAGCGATTACATCACGATGCTTTGCCAGAACGGTCAGCGCCCCGATGCCGATGAGCTGGACAAGATTGTCCGCCCGGTGCTCAGTGCTCACTTCAAGCCGGCGTTGCTGGCACGGATGCAGGTGGTGCCTTATTACCCGGTCTGTGGGCCTCTGATGCGGGAACTGATCGAACTCAAGCTTCGCCGTCTGGGTGATCGGTTGTCAGGCCGGCAACTGATGTTCAGCCACTGTCAGGAACTGGTCACTTATCTGGCTGAGCATTGTACTCAAAGCGATAGCGGTGCCCGGTTGGTGGATTGTTTGCTTGACCTTCACGTATTGCCGTTGATTGCAGACCACGTACTGGATGCCATGGCCAGGGGAAACAGGCTGGAAAAAGTACATGTCACGCTCGACGGTACAGGCACCGTTATTTGCGAGTGTGTGTGATATGGGCTTCATGTTCGATTCAATCGAAGAGCCACTTGGCTATGCACAGGAACTCTGTATTCAATACACCAGCATTTCGCAGATATCCGATAGCGAGATGCTGTTGCAGGGGTTTGCTCTGGCGGCATCGGAACTGAGTGGTTGCGAGCTGGCCCGGTTGTATCGGCTCGATGCCACGCATACGCACTTGAAGTTGTGTGCAGAGTCTCTGGGCGGTGTGGTCATACCTGGAGCCACTGCAAGCCTTGCAGTGGACTTCAACAGCGAGCAGCCATTGCAGTTATGTCTCTGCCAGAATCAGGTTGTCAGTGTGAGTGAACTCGATGTCTGTTCATTCGACACCGGTTTTTTGCCGCCCCATGAAAAGACCTGGAAGTCATTGTTATGTGTCCCTCTGATCAATCAGCAACAGAGGGTTGCCGGCCTGTTATTGTGCGCCAGCCTTGAGAGCCGGGTTCTGGCGGGTTTTGCTGAGTCACTGGGAGGGCTGGGGGCATTCGTGCTTGCGCAAATGCATCTGTTGCAACGTCTGCGCAACCTGCAGGAGCCTTTCGTTCAGCCGCTGGCAACGACTCCTCGAGACACCGGCTATGGCTTGATCGGCCAGAGCGAGATCATGCATCAGACCTGTCACTTGATCGGGAAGGTTCTGCATAGCTCATATACCGTTTTGCTGACCGGGGAGACAGGCACAGGCAAGGAGGTGGTTGCCCGAGCCATCCACGACCACGGGCCTCGTCGCTCCATGCCATTTGTCGTCCAGAACTGTAGTGCCTTTCCTGAGGGGCTTCTGGAAAGCGAGCTGTTCGGTTATCGCAGAGGTGCATTTACCGGGGCGGATCGTGACCGGGCAGGTCTGTTCGATGCAGCCAATGGCGGTACGCTGTTGCTGGACGAGATTGGCGATATGCCGCTGTCTCTGCAGGCCAAGTTATTACGGGTCTTGCAGGAAGGAGAGATCCGTCCGCTGGGCTCAAACGTTACCCGCAAGATCGATGTGCGCATCATTGCAGCAACCCACCGCAATCTTCAGGCGCTGGTCGCCGAAGGTCTGTTCAGGGAAGACCTTTACTATCGTCTGGCACAGTTCCCTATTGAGTTGCCTGCCTTGCGCCATCGTGAAGGCGACATTGTGCAACTGGCACGGCATTTTTCCGACAAGGCCTGCCACTTTCTTCAACGGGTCCCTGTTCGGTGGTCCGAAGTCGCGCTTGTTCTGCTGTGCAAACGTAACTTCCCCGGCAATGTCCGCGAGTTGAAAGGGCTTGTCGAACGCGCTGTGCTGCTGTGCGAAGGCGATGAACTACTGCCTGAGCATTTCTCTTTCGATGTAAAGCTGCTGAGTCGTGACACCAGCCTCAATCTGCGGGAGCGCCTTGAACAAGTAGAGCGCAGCGTATTGCTTGATAGTTTGCGCAAGAGTGGCGGCAATCGCAGTCTGGCTGCACGTGAACTGGGGCTGGCCCGTCGCACGCTGCTTTATCGAATATCTCACTTGAACATCAAGCGCGATGAGTTGCATGTCTGATTAAAAAGACACTCTTCTGGTTGTTCTTATTATCCATGCTCATGGAGGTTTTATGAGTGTTCGCTACTGGCTGCCTGTTGTTTCTGTTCTTGTGGTTATTGCCTTTCTTGCGGGATGCACTGGCCACTTCAAGTTTGATGATGACGAGTACCGTCCTCTGGGCGATCCCGACTCACTAAACCGTGGTAAGTAATCATAAATAGGTGTGCTCATGGAACGGCTTTTTGAAGTGGAAAACACCTTGCTGGACCCTCTTGCAGCACTGGAGTCCAGAAACAGTGTTTATTCAGACATGAATGACTTCTATTCATTGCCCAGTGCGTCCTGGCAGACAGGCCAGAGTCAGGATCATGCTCAAGTAGACAGTGAACATATGTCGTTGCCTGAGTTGATTGATATGCCAGTCACTGAACCTTGTCCGGTCGAGCCGGAAAGGCTGATGGACGACTTCTGGAAAGAGTTTGGCGATGCGCTGGGGATCAGTCTCGATCATCTTGAACTGTCCGGCCGTGAAGCCCTGGCGATAAATACCGCTCGCCTGTTCCGGCAGTGTATTGGCGGCTTGCGAAAAAACCTGCACACCCGCAGTGAGTTGAAACGCGAGTTGCAGTTAGTACCTGACAGCATTAGCCCGCTTGAAGACGCGGCAGATATCAGCATTGCAATGGATAAATTGCTGCTGGGCACATCGCCGTCGCTTGTCCAGGCCTTTCGTGACTTGCAGGCGCATCAGGTTGCCATGTTTGACGCCAGTCGGACCCTGGTGCGTGCCACTTTCGATCATTTTTCACCGCAACACCTGACCTGGCAGTTTGAGCTGGATAACGGTGCCTCGTTATTGCGGACAGCGGGCAGTCGCTGGCGCGCGTATATGCGCCATTACCGCACTTTGGAACAAGAGAGTGAATGGGAAGAACACCTGCTGGTTCGCAATTTTTCTCAGGCCTATCAAGAACAGATTCGCCTGATCAATACCCTCCATTTCAATACCCAAGGATGATGCTTATGTTTTGCTTCAGGAGTTCGATCATGCTGTCAGTGCTGCTGGCACTTGGCGGTTGTTCGGCATTGTCGCCTTACTCGACCCAGACTCGTTTGAGTCTGCAGTTGACTGCCAGTGATTACCTTAATCCGGATATCAATGGTCGGTCATCTCCCATTGTCTTGCGTCTGCTGGAGTTAAGGCATCCCGTCACTTTCGAGAACCTGGATTTCTTCAGTTTGTATGGGCGTGCGAGGGAATCCCTGAATAAGGATCTGGTGATCAGTGAGGAACTGGAGTTATTGCCAGGGCAACGTATCGATCTCAAGTTGAGAGCCGGTAAAGACAGTCAATATATCGGTGTCCTGGCGGCTTATCGAAACCTGCCTGAAGCCCGGTGGCGCCATGTTATCCCGCTGACGGCCGAAGGGCATACGCGCACCGGGCTGACACTCGATGAAACCGGTATTCACCGCAGTGATGAATATCAGCCGAAGCGAATGACCGGTCATGAATGAGCATAAAGTCATCTGGCGCGAAGGTATGTTGTTGCGCCCGCAGCACTTCCAGCATAACGACCGTTACTATGACCATCAGATGAAGACCCGTACACGGTTGGCCGGTGCCTACCTGTGGGGTTTCATGACGTTGGTGATTGACCCGCAGTTTCTTGCTTCCGGGCAAATAGTGATTGCGCAGGCCTCGGGTGTTCTTCCCGATGGAAGCATCTTTGACCTCAGGGACCGCGATAAACCCCTGGTGCTGGATATACCGCCAGACATCATGGACACGTCGGTCTATCTTGCGTTGCCGCTGGTGACCGGGAATTACATTGAGGCGCGAGGCCCTGAACAGCCGGATGTGCTGGCACGTTACACCGCCTATACAAGCAAGATATCCGACTCCAATGCCGGGGAGGGTAACGCCACGGAGATCATTTGTGCGCGCCCGGAGTTTCGCCTGCTGCTGGGTGAGCAGCAGAGTGAACAGACTTATGTGAAGCTCAAGCTGTGCCATGTCCTGTCTGTTTCTCCAGACAAGGCGATCACCCTGGCGACTGAGTTCACACCGACATTCATCAACGTTCGCAGCTCGGCCTATCTGGCCTCATGCCTCAAGGAAGTTGTGGGCCTGCTGGAATACAGAGGCGATGTCATTGCCGGGCGCATTCGGGCGAGCGGCAAGGTCGGGGGCGCGGAAGTTGGCGACTTCATGATGTTGCAACTGATCAATCGCACTGAACTTATCCTGAAGCATTACCTGAATATCGAAGATGTTCATCCTGAAGAGTTGTACCGCGTGCTGCTGGTCATGCTGGGTGACCTGGCCACTTTCGGCAGTGACAGCAGGCGTCCCTCACTGAGCAGCACTTATCGACATGGCGATCAGTGTGCGACGTTCAGGGCCTTGATGGCTGATATCCGGCAAGTGTTGTCGATGGTGCTTGAGCAACATGCAACCGAACTGGAACTTCAGGCCCGTCAGTATGGGGTTCTGGTTTCCCCACGTGTCGATCAGCAATTGCTTGGCTCGGCGTCGTTCGTTCTGGCGGCCAGTGCGCATTGCGATACCGAAGAGTTACGGCATCGATTGCCTTCACATCTCAAGGTCGGGTCTGTAGAGAGCATCCGCGAACTGGTCAGCCTGCATCTACCGGGAATCAGGCTCAGGCCACTGCCGGTCGCGCCCCGGCAGATTCCGTTTCACTCGAACAAGACCTATTTCATTCTCGAACTCAGTACTCAGGAACAAGCCCAGGTGGAAAACTCCGGTGGCTTTGCTTTCCATGTTTCAGGTGAGTTTGACGGGCTCGAACTGAAATTCTGGGCCATCAGGAACTCATGAACATGCGCATTGATATGCAAGGCGATCAGGACGACAACCTGGTTCATCAGCAGGACAGCGGACATGGCGGGCTTACAGACTTCGCCAGACCGTCAGGTTTCGAGCAACTCGAAGAGCGGCTGAGCTATACGGCACGTGTGGTGCCTGCCGAGACGTTCAGCATCAACATCAACCCTCTTGTAACGGCCGCGAGTGATCTGTTGGCGGAGATCGTCAAGCTGGCCCTTGGCGCAGAGGCGGATGAACTTCACTCACTGAACCGAAGGCTTTCGCAGAACATCAGGCTTTTCGAGGCCCGAGCCCGGCAGGAGGGCATAGAGAACGATCAACTGCTGGCTGCCCGTTATGTGCTTTGTACAGTGATTGATGAAACCGTACTGACCACAAGTTGGGGCAGCGAATGGTCGACGATGAGCCTGCTGAGCCGTTTTCATCAGGAAACCTTTGGCGGTGAGAAGTTCTTCCTTTTGTTGGAGCGCTTATCGAGCAATCCGGCCCGGCATTTACCCATGCTGGAGTTGATGTATCTGTGCCTGTCATTGGGGTTTGAAGGCAAATACCGGGTCATGAAGCGCGGAAGCATCGAGCTGGAAGGGATTCGTGACGGCCTTTATCGGCAGATCCGGCAGTTGCGCGGCGATGTCTGTTCAGAGCTATCGCCGAACTGGCATGGAATGCAGGGCCAGCAGGGTCCGGCCATTCGCCCGGCTCCCTGGTGGCTGGTGGGTGTGTTCACCTTCGTGAGCCTGACAGTGATGTATTCGGGGTTCGCCTGGGTACTGGCCGAGCAGCGCGAGATGGTGCTCAAACCCTATCGTCAGATCCACGCCGCAGTACCCAAGACCTCAGCCGCAAACAGAGACATGTAATGAAAAATCTCTTCAAGAAAATGGCAGCCCTGTTTTGCCGGACATGGCTGTGGACGCTGCTGTCCGTGTTGTTTCTGGCGCTGTGCATATGGTTCGTGGGGCCGTTGCTGGCGGTGGCCGATCACAAGTTCTGGGAAAGCCCGACGTCCCGTCTTTTGTCCGTGAGCCTGTTGTTTCTGCTGTGGGGGCTGAGCATGGTCTTCGTCAGTTGGCGCAGCGCAGCAGGCAGGAAGAAACTGGAGGCCGACACGGCTGGTCAGGAGCATCTTCGCCAGCAGGCCCTGATTGAAAAAGAGCACAAGGAGTTATCCGGACGTTTCAGGGATGCGTTGCGTGTCATCAAGCTTTCCAGCCTGTATGGCGGTCAGGGTGAGCGTTTGCCCTGGTACCTGTTGATCGGCCCTGCCGGGAGTGGCAAGACGAGCCTTCTGGACTTTTCCGGCTTGGAGTTTCCGCTCAATAAAACCGGGCGCAAGTTGACCCGTGATACCCGAGGCACCGCCAGCAGCGATTGGTACTTTGCCGATCAGGCGGTGATTATCGATACGCCGGGCCGATACCTTGAGCAGGCCACGCCGCAAGTCGATGCCAGCGCCTGGCTTACGTTGCTGGGGCTGCTGCGTAACCGTCGACGGACCTGTCCGGTCAATGGCGTATTGGTGACGTTGTCTGTCGATATCCTTTTGGAGAATGACGAAGTCCGTCTGGAGATGGTCGCCGAAGCGGTACGTAACCGTCTGGATGAGTTGTATCGCAAGTTGCATGTCGATGTGCCGGTTTATCTGGTGTTGACCAAGGCCGACTCGCTGCAGGGGTTCGATGAGTTTTTCGACCAGCTATCCAGAGAAGAAGGCGAGCAGGTGCTTGGCGCGACGTTCGGCAAGGATCAGCCAGGCAGTGATCCCGATGTGCTCAAGCACGAGTTCGAAGAACTGCTGCGACGCCTGGGCAGCCAGGTCATCATGCGTATCCACCAGGAGCATGACCTTCAGCGGCGTGGGCGAATGCTCGGGTTTCCCGATCAGTTCGGGTTGATCGGGCATCGGCTGTGCATGTTTGCCGAGATGGCTTTTGCGGGGAGTCGATATCAGCGCGCCACGCAACTGCGCGGTTTCTATCTGACCTGCGCGCCTCATCTGCCCGCAAGCGTTCAAGAGGCCAGTGCAGAGGAGGGCAACAGTGCGCCGGGCAACAACAAGGTGTTGCCAGGCATGCACACCGGGCGCGCACGCTTCATTCGTTACCTGTTGAGCCGGGTCATTTTCCCCGAAGCGGCCCTGGCCATGATGGACAAGGGCGAGCGCTGGCGAGTGGATTGGGCGCGTCGCGGCTTGTATTGCGCTGCCCTGATGATATTGGCGTTGTTCGGTGCGCTGTGGGCGAACGGTTTTTCCACCAATCATGATCGCCTGGAGAGCATTCGCCATCTGGCGCAGCAGTGGACACAGCAGCGTTCGACCCTGAATACGCAGGCCGATGCTCTGGCGATACTCAAGCCTCTGAACCTCAGCCATGCAGCCGCCCAGGTTTTTCCCGCGCCAGAAGAGGTATCACTTCATGAGCACAGCGGCCTTTATCAAGGCGAGACCAGCAATCGTGTGCTGATGGATGCTTATCAGGCGGAACTGCAAAACCTGTTGTTACCTCGTGTGGCCCGGACGCTGGAGGCGCAGATACAGGCCAGCATGCAGGACCGTGAGCAACTGCTGGAAAGCCTGCGTGCTTACCTGATGTTGTATTTGCCCCAGCGTCGGGATCAAGCCTTGCTGCGAGACAGGATGGCGGCGGACTGGGCGCTGCGGTATGCAGGTCAGGCGCAGGAGCAAAACGAGCTAAATGGCCATCTGGAACGCCTGCTCAGAGAGTCTTTCGTTTACCCCGTCAACGATGCGCTGGTGGCCCAGGCCCGTCAGGCGCTTCGTAGCGAGTCGCTGGCCACTATCGTCTATCGGGTATTGCGCGAGCAGGCGCGCAATCTTGGGGATTATCGTCTTGCTCAACATATCGGCACCCAGGCCAGCCTTCTGGTTGGCACGCAATACCCGATTCCCGGTTTCTATACTCGGCGAGGCTACCAACAGTTCTTCGTGACCCAGGGTGTTGGCGCGGTCAATGACATCCTGCGTGACAATTGGGTGCTGGGCGACGGCACAGGCCTGAACGGCATGGAACTGCGCAGCCTGATGGTCGAGCTGGAGCAGCTGTATTTTCGTGATTATGCCAATCATTGGAGCGAGGCTGTCGGGCAGGTTTCATTGCAGCCTTTTGACGGCCCCATGCAGGGCGCGACTCAGGTTTCAGGCCTGATATCAGCCAATTCGCCGTTACTGCAACTGCTGACGCAAGTACGCGATAACACCCAGTTTGCAGCAGCAGCCGAAACGGTGGTGGAAGCGCCAGCAGTTGCCCCGAAAGGTGTGTTGAATGCAGTGGCGTCTGCTGCGGTTGAGCCGGCAGCGGCCTTGCTCCCGGTGTTGCCGGACACTGCGAAGAAATCGTTGCAGCGCCGTTTTGAACCTTTGCATCGCTTGCTGGACGAACACAACGGCCCGGCGGCGGATCTGTTTGTGGTGATCCAGGCTTTGAACGAGGTTCAACTGCAACTCGCCAGTCTGGCGCGATCCGGTCAGCCTGAGCTATTGGCTTTCGAGATGGCGCGAACCCGCATGTCGGGGCAACGGGATGCACTGAGCAACCTGCGCAATGCATCCACTCAGTTGCCGCAGCCGGTTGGTGGATGGTTCAACGGCCTGGCCGAAAGTACCTGGTCATTCGTTCTGGGTGAGGCTTATCGCTATATCAACCAGCGCTACAGGAACGAGCTGTACAGTTTCTATGAGCAGTCCCTCGATAAACGCTATCCGTTCCATGCTCATAGTGGCAGCGATGTCGCCATCAATGACTTTCGCGAGTTCTTCAAGGCGCAAGGGCTGGCCGAGCGGTTTTTCGACAGTTACATGAAGCCTTTTGTAAGTGGCGATCCGGGGCATTATCGCCTGCGTACCATTGATGGTTCAGGCTTGCCTGCCAGTCGTGCCTACCTCGATCAGATGGCCAGTGTGCAGACCATTCGCAAGAGTTTTTTTGCGGAAAACCCCGACGAACCTCTGGTGCAGTTCAAGCTTGAGCCTTACACGCTGGACCCGGCCGTCTGCCGTGCCGAGTTTCGTCTGGGCAACCAGATGATGGAGTATCGCCATGGCCCGATTGTGCCGGTCTCGTTCAAGTGGCCCACCGATGCAGATGACGGCCGTGCCAGCCTGGTGCTGGAGCGAATGACAGAACGCCCGATAGGTATCGAGAAGAGTACCGGGCCATGGTCGTTTTTCCGGCTTCTCGATCTGATGCAGGTTGAATACCTCAAAGGCCGGGATGTGCTGGTGCTCAAGGCCGATGTGGGTGGGCTGCGGGCCAATTACCTGTTGCTCGGTCAACGATCTGCGAACCCTTTCGATGTTTCGGTATTGCGCAGATTCCGGATGCCGGCACAGCTTTGATGTTTTGAGGCCGGGAATTGCCGCCCGGCCTTGTTTTATTCCGGCACCTGCTTGCCCCAGCGTTCCATGGTGAAGTCGACAAAGCTGCGCAGTTTGGGTAGTTGGTAGCGATCCGGTGAGTAGATCAAATGCATGGGCCTGCTGGGCAAGTGGTAGTCAGGCAGCAGCGCAACCAGTCGCCCGTCGCGAAGGTCCTGCTGCACGAAAGCGTCGGGCAGCATGACGATGCCTGCGCCAACCCTGGCCGTGCGGTACAGGCCTGACGAGCTGTTCATCACCATCGGGCCGCTTATCTCCACCGTGACTTCACCTTCCGGCCCGGTCAGGCGCCAGTGCTTTTCCACACCGCTCCAGTCATCGCCGGCCGGGTAGGCGAAGGCCAGGCAGTCGTGCAGTTGCAGGTCCTCCGGCCGAAGGGGCATGCCGCGCCGGGCCAGGTAATCCGGTGATGCGCAGATGGTCAGTGTGTAGTCCTGCAAGGGCCTTGCGATCAGACGCGAGTTTTCCGGAACGCTGCCCATGCGGATGGCGGCATCGAAACCGTTGTCGAGCAGGTCCAGACGCTGGTTGGTCAAGACCAGATCCAGCTTGACCTTGGGAAACTGTAAAGAGAACTCGCACAAGGATGGGGCCAGCACTTCCGAGCCGAATGTCAGAGGAGCGGTAATACGCAGGGTGCCGGTGGGTTCGCCCTGAGCCTGTTCGGCCAGTCGTTCGGATGCGGCCACCAGCCCCAGCACCTCCAGGCAGCGTTCGTAATAGGCGGTGCCGAACTCTGTCAGGCGCTGACGCCGGGTCGTGCGCTTGAGCAGGCTGACCCCGAGGCGCTGTTCCAGCGCCCGAAGATGGTTACCGACCATGGTTGTGGAAATCGAACACTCCTGTGCGGCGCCGGTCATGCTGCCTGCTTCCACAACTTTTACGTACACCGACATTGCCTGGAACAAATCCATTATCAAGTCCAAGTTTAAAATGATTGAAGGGTTTCAGTGTTTATCCAGCTCTGGTGGCTAACGATACTGCAAAAAACGACTGACCACCCTGGAGCTTTACACCATGACCGCCGATTGCCTGATGACCACTTACAAGCCCCTGGCCCTGAATTTTGTCCGTGGCCTGGGCACCCGTCTGTGGGATCAGGCAGGGCGCGAGTATCTGGACGCCGTGGCAGGCGTTGCGGTGACCAATGTCGGCCACTCTCATCCCTTGCTGGTAGCCGCTATCAGCGAGCAGGCAGGCCTACTGTTGCATACCTCCAATCTGTACAGCATTGATTGGCAGCAACGATTGGCACACAAGCTGACCCGGTTATCGGGCCTGGAGCGTGCGTTTTTCAACAATTCCGGTGCCGAGGCCAACGAAACGGCACTCAAGCTCGCCCGTTTGCATGGCTGGCACAAAGGCATTGATCAGCCCTTGGTGGTGGTCATGGAAAACGCTTTTCACGGGCGCACGCTGGGCACCTTGTCCGCGAGTGACGGGCCTGCCGTGCGGCTGGGTTTCAGCGCTTTACCGGGGGATTTCATCAAGGTTGCGTTCGGGGATCTGGCAGCGTTTGACCGGATATGTGAAAGCCATGGCCATCGCATCGCCGCCGTGCTGGTCGAGCCTGTGCAAGGCGAGGGCGGGGTGCAGGTCGCGCCAGATGGGTATCTGAAAGCCTTGCGTGAATGTTGCACACGGCGCAACTGGTTGCTGATGCTCGATGAAATCCAGACGGGCATGGGGCGTACCGGGCAATGGTTTGCCTTTCAGCACGAAGGCATAGTGCCCGACGTCATGACCCTGGCCAAAGGCCTGGGCAATGGAGTGCCCATCGGCGCCTGCCTGGCGAAAGGCCCGGCTGCCCGATTGTTTACACCCGGCAGTCATGGCAGCACCTTTGGCGGTAATCCACTGGCCTGCCGCGCCGCCTGTACTGTGGTGGACATCATCGAGCAGCAGGATCTTGTGCAGAACGCTCGTCAGCAAGGGCTGCACTTGCTTGAGCGGTTGTGCGAAGAACTGAGCGATCACCCAGAGGTACTGGCCATTCGTGGCCTGGGATTGATGATCGGAATTGAACTGCAACAAGCCATTTCTAACCTGGCCTTGATTGCAGCCCGCCAGCAAGGTTTGTTGATCAATGTGACGAGAGGCAAGACCATCCGCCTTTTACCGCCGCTGATTCTTGATGGCGCAGAAGTCGAAATGATCGTGCAGGGCATCGTCAAGACACTGGATAGCGTCGACCGCAGTGCAATTCAGGGGTGTGCCTGAGGCAACGGATTGAGGGAAAGGCGAATCCTGGGCTATACCGTGATGATGCAGATGCGGTAGAACAAAGGCGGGAATTATGAGTCTCACCCCCCATGGATTTGAAAGGAGCCCACCATGCTTATCCGGTCCCTGACCCTCGCCACCTTGCTGATCGCTGCCGGTCCGTCGTTCGCGGCCGACAGCGATGCTCCGCTGGCGCAGGAGCGCGGCAAGACACGTCCGTTGATCATCATTGCCCCCAGCACGGTCGACCCCACCCTGATCAGCCTGAAAAAGGCCCTTGATGAACCCGCCAATCGCGAGGCATTCGCCCAGCGCAATATGGTCCTCTATACCGTGGTCAATACCATCGGTGAGCGTAACGGCAAAACCATGGATGCCCAGTCCACCATGGCCTTGATACGCGAACTCAAGCTGGGTGCGGGTGTACAGACCAAGGTCATTCTTGTGGGCAAGGATGGCGAGAAGAAGATCGAGAAATCCGGGGCAATCGATCCCAAGGAAATCTTCGCCACCATCGATCAGATGCCGATGCGCGAAAAAGAAGCTGCCGCGCCGCCCCCGGAACCGGAAGCCAAACCGGCGCCTGCCGAAAAGGCTGCGAAACCCGGCAAGGCGACCCAAGGCAAGACGCTGGACGATTGATGAGAGAGCAGGGTGGAGCTGTGTTGTCAGCTCCACCCTTTTTCTGTTGAGGCTCAATCGCCTCGAATGTACTGCTCAAGCTGCTGGATAAGGCTGGCCTGTTCCGCGATGGCTTCCTTGACCAGGTCACCGATGGACAACAGTCCCAGCAACTGCCCGTCTTCCACTACCGGCAGGTGACGAAGATGATTGTCGGTCATGATGCCCATGCAGGTTTCCACGCTCTGTTGTGAATCGACCGTGATGACCTTGCTGCTCATGATGGCGCTGACCGGCGTGCCGACAGACGAGCGTCCCTTGAGAATCATCTTGCGTGCGTAGTCACGCTCGCTGACCACCCCGACAACCACACCGCCTGCAACGACCGGCAATGCCCCGATATTCTTGTCGGCCATCAGCCTGAGTGCATCGAGCACCATCTGATCGGGACCGATGGTATGCACTTGCTGGTTGTGTTCGGATTTGAGCTTCAGCAATTGGGCAACGGTTTTCATATGGCTCTCCGTGAATGAGGACCTGAACAGACTGTGTGAATTATTGTAGCCCTCGGTTGAGGGCACTACAGAATCACGGGAACGGAGAATTCAGGCAAGTCTTTGTGAAAGGGGGATGCCAGGCCCCCCCTTTTGCATGATCTACCAGCGATAGGTCGCACTGGCCTGCACGGTACGTTGCGCGCCGTACCAGCACCACGAATAGTAATAGCAGGACGCTATGTATTCCTTGTTGGCCAGGTTGGAGACATTCAGCGCCAGACGCAGGTTATCCATCGGGCTGTAGAGGTTTGGAATGTCGTAATGCGCCGCAGCGTCGAACAAGGTGTAGCCCGGCACTTTCAGGCTGTTGGCCTCATCACCCCAGGTCGAGCCGATATAACGCGCACCACCACCGACGCCAAAGCCGTTCAGCTTGCCCTCGCGAAAGGTGTAGTCGACCCATGCCGAGGCCGTATGACGCGGAATGGCTGGCGGGGTTGTGCCTTCAGCCGGCAGCGCCGGGCCATTGGCCTGGCCGACGATCCCCGGCTGGACCCGCACTGTGCTGTTTGACTTGCTGATCTGGTTGTCCAGATAGGCATAAGCCGCCGTGATATCCAGGTTGTCGCTCAGGCTGGCCTTGCCTTCAAGCTCGAAGCCGCGTGACTGGACTTCCCCTGTCTGGACCTGGCAGCGGGCACCGTTGCAGATATTGGTCGCGACCGGGTCCGGAGTCAGTACATTGGTGCGTCGCAAATCGAAGATGGCGGCACTGATGAAGCTGTTGCTGCCCGGCGGCTGATACTTGATGCCCAACTCGTACTGCTTGCCCTCGGTCGGCTCGAAAGGCCTGTTGCCAAAGCCTGTGCCCGATTGCGGCTCGAAGGATTCGGAATAGCTGATGTAAGGCGCCAGGCCGTTATCGAACAGATAGACAAGGCCTAGACGCCCAGTGAATGCCTCGCTCTGCACCGAGCTTTTGGTTTTCACGCCGGTCGCTATCCGTCTTGAACTGTTGGTGCTGTCAGCCCAGTCGTAGCGGCCACCCATCAGCAATACCCATTTGTCCCACTTCATCTGTTCTTGCAGATACAGACCTTTCTGCTGGCTGCGGGCGGTCACGTCAGTGCTGTAGGTGATGGGCGTTATCGGGCTGCCGTACACCGGATCGAACAAGTCCAGCGCCGGACCATTGCCACTCCCGGATTTTGTGTCGGTACTGGTGTTCTGATAATCGGCACCGAACAGCACCGTATGCTGCACAGGGCCGGTATCGAACCTGGCCTGGAGCTGATTATCGACAGTGTAGGAATCCATGTTTACATCGCTGCCGATGGTGTAGCGCCCCATGGTGCGGTAATCGGGCTGCAAGGCATCGGTGCCGTTGTAGATACTCTGATAGATACCTTCGCTGCGCAGGTAGCGGGTGTTCTGGCGAAAGGTCCAGACATCGTTCAAGTGATGCTCGAACAGGTAGCCGACGGCGTGATACTCACGGTCGCTTTTCTCGAAGTCCTTTTCTCCGTCGTAGAAGTCCACGTCGATATTGCGCCCGGTCGGGCTGTCCAGCAATGAGCCGTAAGCCGGCATCGAGCCATAAGATGCGCCTTTGGGATCACTTTGATAGTTCGCCAGAAAAGTCAGCGAGGTGTCTTCATTCGGGCGCCAGGTGAAGGCTGTCGCAATCGATTGGCGGCGGGTTTCGGTATGTTCGATCTGGCCGTCGGCATCGTCATACAGCCCGGACACGCGATAGGAGTAGACCCCCTGATCGTCAATCGGCCCGCCGAAGTCGAAGGTCGTGCGCTTCTTGTTGAAGTTGCCGTAAGTGAGCCCGATTTCGCGAAAGGGTGTCTCGGTCGGCAGCTTGCTGACCATGTTCACCACGCCGCTGGGGCTGGCCTGGCCGTACAGCACGGAAGAGGGGCCGCGCAGCACTTCGACCCGTTCCAGATCGAAAGCATCTTTCTGGGGTGACGCATCACGGTTACCCGGCATGCGCAGGCCATCCAGATAGGTCGCTGGAGAGAAACCACGGATGCTCATCTGGTCGAGTCGCGAGGCTGTAGAGCCACGGGTCTCCGGCACCACCGCCGCGCTGTAGCGCAGGATCTGATTGAGGCTCGCCGCACCCTGGGCTTTCATCTGGTCCTTGGTGACCACCGAAATCGACTGCGGCGTTTCGATCAGCGCGGTGTCGGTCTTGGTTCCGGTCCGGCCACGGGTCGCGACATAGCCGGAAACCGGGCCACTGGCGCTCTCGGCCTGGGTTGCTCCGATGATGCTGGTGGCTTGCAGCTCCATTGTTCCTTCAGTGGGTTCGGGCGCTGGCTCGATGCGATAGCGATTGGCCGATAACGCCAGGGCCTGCAAGCCAGTACCGCTGAGCAAACGGCTGATGGCCTCGTGGGTACTGAATTGCCCCTGCAGCCCGTTGCTGCGCTTGCCTCGTGTCAGAGCCGGGTCAAATGCCAGTACCAGTTGCGCTTGCTCCGCAAGAGTATTGAGCGCTTCACTCAAATCCCCGGCCGGGATCGAGAAATGGCTGACAACGCTGGCCTGTTGCTCAGGCACGGACGATTCGGCGGCTTGCAGAGGCACCGCAGCGCAGGCCATGAGAGTGGCGAACGCCAATGGATGCAGCGAACTGGCAGGGCGAGACATGAAAGATCCTTGGTGCAAATGGAGGGTTTCCTTAGCCCTGACGTACACCAAGGGAAAACGGACAGTGGAATGAGAAATATTTATATCTGGCGCGCGCCATGGCGGGAAATCAGGTAGCGCTCCAGGCACCTGTCATGTGCCTCATGTCGGCATGGATACGATTTGATACAAATATGACACATCTTGCTAAAGCCAAGGCTTTCCTGGCCGATACCTCGTGCATAAATAGACGTTATCGCTCCGGAGCCTGGCCCCAATGAAAATTGCATCTTCCGACCAAACGCCTCTAATGCAACTGCACATTGCCAGCTCAGTGCCAGTGGTTGCGACCGAAAACTCGGTCAGTGCCAGCGTTACGCCCGTTACGGTTCAGGTTCAGATCTCCAAAGAAGGCCGTGAAAAATTAGAAAGTGAAAAATACGCGGACATTGACCGGGCTCCCTTGCCCGAAGACGTCAAAGAGGCCCTGAAGAATATTCGTAAGCTGCAGGAAAAAGTTGCTGAGAAAAGTCAGGAACTGATGGAGTTGGCAAGCGACAAGACGTTGTCTGACGACGACCTCAAGCGTAAACGAGATACGTTGACGATCGAGATAAGAAGCATGCAATCCGCTTTGGGGGATGCAATGAGCGCCCTGAACAACTCAATGAGTTCAAAAAACATGAGTGCCGAGAGCCAGGGCATTGCCAGGGGGCTGCTCGGGATGAAATAAGCCATGAGCTTTGTGCGGCCAGGATTGAACATGTCCCGAACCGGGCTATGCCGGGCGCGATGTGTACGAGAAGGGTAGAATCACCTTCTGAAACACTTTCTTGAGGTCCGCACGTTGGATTTACAGCAGGGCTTTATCCTGAGCCGACACTGGCGTGATACGCCTGCCGGGACTGAAGTCGACTTCTGGCTGGCCACCGATCACGGCCCCAGACATATCCGCCTGCCTTGCCAGCCTTCCGTCGCTTTTGTGCCCGCCGAGCAGAGCGAGCGGGCCAAGGCGTTGCTGCGCAGCGAGCGTGGTGTGGAGCTGCGTCCGCTGGCGCTCTGTGATTTCCGGCATCGTCCGGTGCTGGGTGTCTATTGCCAGCAGCATCGGCAGTTGATGAACATCGAGAAGCTGTTGCGCAAGGGCAATGTGGATGTCTATGAAGCCGACATCCGCCCCCCGGAACGCTACCTGATGGAGCGCTTCATCACGGCTCCGGTGCTGTTCGGTGGTACGCCCGATGCCGATGGCGTGTTGTGCGATGCCCATATCAAACCCGACCCGACTTATCGTCCGCAGTTGAAACTGGTGTCGCTGGATATCGAAACCACGGCCAGGGGTGAGCTGTATTCGATTGCCCTGGAAGGCTGCGGGCAGCGCCAGGTCTACATGCTGGGGCCAGCCAACGGCGGCAATGAAGCGCTGGATTTTCAACTGGAATATTGCGACACCCGCGCACAGTTGCTGGAGAGGCTGAACCAGTGGATGGCCCTCCATGATCCGGATGCGATCATCGGCTGGAATGTGGTGCAGTTCGACCTGCGAGTCCTGCATGAGCATGCCAAGCGCCTGCAGGTTCCTCTGATGCTGGGGCGTGACAACGAGCCCATGGGCTGGCGTGAGCATGGCAGCCGCAATAATCATTACTTTGCCGATATCGGCGGCCGTCTGGTGATCGACGGTATTGAAGCGCTGCGCTCCGCAACCTGGAGCTTTCCGTCGTTCAGCCTTGAAAACGTGGCGCAGACCCTGCTGGGCGAAGGCAAGGCCATTGATACGCCGTATCAGCGCATGGACGAAATAAACCGGATGTTCGCCGAGGACAAGCCGGCGCTGGCCCGCTACAACATCAAGGACTGCGAACTGGTGACACGGATCTTCGCCAGGACCGAGTTGCTGACCTTCCTGCTGGAGCGCGCCACGGTGACCGGCTTGCCCGCCGACCGCAGCGGTGGTTCGGTTGCCGCGTTCTGCCATTTGTATATCCCGCTGATGCACCGCCAGGGCTTTGTTGCCCCCAATCTCGGCGAGCGCCTGCCGGAAGCCAGCCCCGGTGGCTTTGTCATGGACTCCCGGCCCGGTCTGTATGAGTCCGTGCTGGTGCTGGACTACAAAAGTCTGTATCCGTCGATCATCCGCTCTTTCCTGATCGACCCCGTGGGGCTTGTCGAGGGTATGCGTCAGCCGGATGACGAGCATTCCGTGCCGGGCTTTCGCGGTGCGCGCTTCTCCCGTACGCGGCATAGCCTGCCGTCCATTGTCGAGCGGGTCTGGCAAGGCCGCGAAACCGCCAAGCGCGAACAGAATGCGCCGCTGTCCCAGGCGTTGAAGATCATCATGAACGCTTTCTATGGCGTGTTGGGGTCGAGCGGTTGTCGCTTTTTCGACCCGCGCCTGGCGTCGTCGATCACCATGCGTGGCCATGAAATCATGCTCAAGACCCGTGAACTGATCCAGGCTCAGGGCTACACGGTGATCTACGGCGACACCGATTCAACCTTCGTCTGGCTGGGACGTCCGCACGAGCAGGAGGAAGCCGCGGATATCGGCCGGGCGCTGGTCAAGCATGTCAACCAGTGGTGGCGTGAGCATCTGCACAACGAGTACGGTCTGCAAAGTGCCCTTGAGTTGCAATATGAAACGCATTTTCGCCGTTTTCTGATGCCGACCATTCGGGGCGCCGAGGAGGGCAGCAAGAAGCGTTATGCCGGGTTGGTGACTCGTGCCGACGGCAGCGAGGAAATGGTCTACAAAGGGCTGGAAACCGTACGCACCGACTGGTCGCCGCTGGCGCAGCAGTTTCAGCAGGAGCTGTACTTGCGGATCTTCAAGCGCCAGCCTTATCAGGATTATGTGCGTGAGTATGTACGCCGCACTCTGGCCGGCGAACTCGATGACTTGCTGATTTATCGCAAGCGGTTGCGTCGCAAGCTGGATGACTACCAACGCAACGTCCCGCCCCATGTGCGGGCGGCGCGTCTTGCCGATGAGTACAACGACCGTCAGGGCCGACCGCGCCAGTATCAGAACGGTGGCTGGATCAGCTATGTGATAAGTGTCGCCGGGCCAGAGCCCCTGGAGATTCGTACCGCGCCTATCGATTACGACCATTACGTCAGCAAGCAACTGCAACCCTTGGCTGACGCAATTCTGCCGTTTGTGCTGTCCCGAACCATCGACTTGCAGAGTCTGGATCAGCTCAGTTTTGACTTCTGATTACGGCTGGTTCATTCCGGAATTTCAATACGGATTGCGCGGGTCCCGATTTCTGCGCCGCTCACGCTATCAATCGCAACAGGTTTTATATCGATGCCCGTCTCGGCATCCAGAAAGCGCGTCAGATCGCCTTCACCTCGATGCTTCTTGCCCCAGGCGCCGATCATGAACAGCACCGGCAAGTAGTCTCTTCCGGCCTCGGTCAAGACATATTCCTCCCGTGGCGGGCGCTCCGAATACAGGCGCTTCTCCAGCAGTTTCTCGTCCGTCAGCGTCGCAAGACGCTTGGTGAGCATGGTCGGGGCGATCCCCAGGCTCTTCTTGAACTGGTCAAAGCGCGTCAGGCCAGCATTGGCATCGCGAAGGATCAGCATGCTCCAGGCATCACCTATGCAAGCGAGGCTTCGGGCGATGGGGCAGGTGCTTTCGGTAGTGTTTTTTGAGTTCATATCATTTCAGTATTGACTCGGTACTGAAACGATACTAGCATTTCTTCCGTACCGAGTCCACCCGCAAAGGGGCTGGAGGGGCGAAGCAATATCGTCCATGTTGATCGCACAGTTTCCGGTGCGCGTATGCCAACGGCTGAATCGCAACTTTACTGCGAGTGGCCAAGTAACGCCTTGACTTTGGGGAATGATAAATGAGCAAGACAGTTTTGATTACAGGCGCATCATCTGGTTTTGGGCTATTGCTCGCCAGACAGCTTTATCAACAAGGCTTCAATGTTATCGGCACGAGTCGCGAGCCGCACAAGTATGCAGCTCAGGTTCCGTTCAAACTCTTGAAGCTCGATATCGATGATGATCATTCGATAAAGTCTTTTGTGACGGAGTTGTTTCAGCATACCCGGCAACTGGATGTATTGGTCAATAACGCCGGTTATATGGTCACGGGCATTGCAGAAGAAACACCCGTCGAATTGGGGCGTCAGCAACTGGAAACAAACTTCTGGGGAACAGTGAAAGTCACAAATGCCCTTTTGCCGCATTTCAGGGCGCAGAAGCAGGGCAGGATTATCACCGTCAGTTCGATTGTCGGTTTGATCGGGCCACCCAATCTGTCTTACTACACGGCGTCGAAGCATGCCGTACAGGGCTATTTCAAATCCCTGCGTTTCGAGTTGAACCCGTTCAACATCAAGGTCAGCATGGTTGAGCCGGTCTGGTTCAAGACCAACCTTGGCCACAACGCCGTCACCGCAGAAGACACCTTCATCACGGATTACAACGCATACCGCACGCAAGTGAGGGCTGCGACGCAGAAAGGTATCGACGGCGCTGAGGCTCCCGACAAGGTTGTCAAGACCATTACCCGTCTGATCCACGCCAAAGAGCCAGGATTCAGTAACCCTGTGGGCAAGATGACCCGCATGATTCTTTTCCTGCAAAACTATGTGCCCAGGATGTTTGAAAGCGCGATCCTGAAAAGCGTTAAAACAGCTTGAACAATAGAGTCGAAGTCAAAGAGCGGGAAGCATGGAAGCTTCGCCCTTGAGTATTATTCCTGAGAGTATCTGATCATGAAGTATTACTTGTGCAAGTTCATTCCTCCGCGTGCGGATTTTCTGGCAACCATGACGGCCGATGAGCAGCAATGGATGAAACAGCATGGCGAGTATCTGAATGCGCTGCTTGAAGATAATGTGATTGTTGCACACGGCCCGGTCATCGATGAAAGCGGTGGTTATGGTGTTTCGCTTTATCAGATTGCCGATGATCAGGATATTGCGGCTTTTACTGCCGAAGATCCTATTGTAAAGAACGGGGTCGGCCACTACGAACATTACACCATGCTTCATTTGAAGGCCCGCTGATCACAACTAAAGCAAACGCTCTACCAGCATCGGCAATACCTGCTCGCACGAAGCCTCGATCTTCATGTGTAGCAAGTCGTCTGCACGGGTCTTGCCCTGATTGATCGCAATGACGGGTTTGCCCTGTTCGACCATCGCCTTGCACAACCGAAATGCCGACCAGGCCATCAATGAGGTGCCGACCACCAGCAGTCCATCGGCCTGCTCGACACTTTGCGTGGCTTTGGCGGCAGTATCGGTTGCGACGTTTTCACCAAAGAACACCACGTCCGGCTTCAGCCGCTGGCCATCGCAATGCGGGCAATGGGGTACCTGAAAGTCAGCCTCGAAAGACGAGTCCAGCAGGGTGTCGCCATCAGGTGCCTGTATGGCGTCGACCCCGGAGAGATAAGGGTTCTGTGCGAGCATGATGTCCTGGATCGTGGCGCGGTCACTGCGTTGATGGCAGTCCAGGCAATAGACGCGATGCAGGCTGCCATGCAACTCGATCACGCCATGGCTTCCCGCCTGATCGTGGAGCGCATCGACGTTCTGGGTAATGAGCCCGCTGATGTTGCCACTGGCCTGCAAACTCGCCAATGCCCGGTGCGCGGCATTGGGCTCAGCCTTGCGGATACGCGGCCAACCGAGCATCGCCCGCGCCCAGTAACGCTGTCGTGCGCTGTGTTCCTTGAGGAATTCCTGATACATCATCGGCTGCTTGCCACGCCGCACGCCATCCTTGTCGCGATAGTCAGGAATGCCCGACGCCGTGCTGATGCCTGCGCCGGTCAGGGCAAGGAGCGGCTTGTCGGCCAGGGTCTGGAGCAGGTCGCGGATCGTGTTGTCCAGCATCGTCGGACCTCTAACGGAGGGTTCAGGTCGAGGTTACCACCAATCGTTTACCGGCCAATCCTTTTACCAGGCCTTGCTCCAATATCACTGGCCTGACCATCCTTTTGTTTGCCGGTTCTGGCCTGGGTGATCAGCGCGGGGATCAGCGGGCCTTCAGGCAGGGTTTTCCAGAAGCGCGAAGGCATATGACCTTGCATGACCTTGGGGTTCAGGCGTGCGGGGTTGAAGATGTGGCTGTAATAGGTCAGCCACAGATCGCCGTGGGGGTCTTCTACCTGACGGGCCAGCTTTTGCCAGACCTCGGGGCAGCGCCGTTCATGGATCAGTTGTGTGCCATCGTAATAAACCCCGTCTTTTGGGGTGGCGATCATCCAGCGATGCTGGCCCATGCGGCCGATGAAGTGCTGGCTTGCGCTTTCCAGAATGTCATGGGCCGGTTCGTGCCAGGCCACGTATTCGGGTTGTAGCAGATCGCAGGCTTCGCTTGAGGCAGGAAGTGCCACAAAGCGCAGGAAGGCATGTAGGTGATGGGCCTCACGGCCAATGGTCTTGAGGCGTCGATGCAGTTCGCTGCCCAGCTTGTCACCCGCCAGCATGGCGGTCCGGTCGCCATGGCTGACCCGCCACAACACTTCATACAACAGGCTCCAGCGCTGATCGCCCCGATAGCAGGCCGCGCTTTGCAGCAAATGCAGCAACTCCAGCGGTACGCGCGCCTGAAACGGCCCTTGTTGCTGCGGGATATCTTCATCGCTGGAGAAAAGATCCGCAGCGCTGCCAGCCTTCCAGCTGACCCGGCTGGGATCGATTTCATGGCTCAACAGCCAGCGTGCCTGCTGGCGCCAGGTATCGAACAGGTCATCGCAATCCAGGCAGATCATCCCCAAAGCCCCAGTTGTTGAGGTTGCGGCCTATCCCGCAACTGGTGATGCAGTTGTTCGCTGCTGCTGTCGGCCTGGGACGGATGGTAATCGCTGGTGATGATGAACGGCCTGGCTTTGGCCAGGACGCAGCGCAGCCGGGTCAGGTCCTCATAGCGAATGCGCCGTTGCCTGCGCAGTTCGACCAGCCGTTGGGTGGTGCGGATGCCGATGCCCGGAATACGGGCGATCAGGGCCGGTTCGGCGTTGTTCAGGTCCAGCGGGAAGACCGCACGGTTGCTCAAGGCCCAGGCCAGCTTGGGGTCGATGTCCAGCGCCAGATCGCCCGGTCCATTGAGCAGTTCAGTGGCAGTAAAACCGTAGCCGCGCAATAGAAAGTCGGCCTGATACAGGCGGTGTTCGCGCAGCAGTGGCGGTGCGGCCAGTGGCACGCTGTTCGGGCTGTTGGGGATCGGGCTGAACGCCGAGTAATAGACCCGGCGCAACTTGAAGTTGCTGTAGAGCGACTGAGCACTGTGCAGGATGGTGCTGTCATCGGTGGCGTCGGCCCCCACGATCATCTGGGTACTTTGCCCGGCGGGTGCGAAACGCGGGGCACGTGGCTCGTTGAGCACGGTCTGCTCGCCGGTGTGGATGGTTTTCATGGCCAGCTTGATGGAGGCCACGTCCTTTTCCGGTGCCAGGGTTTGCAGGCTGGCATCGGTTGGCAGCTCGATATTCACGCTCAGGCGATCGGCATACAGGCCTGCTTGTTCTATCAGCGCCGGATCGGCATCGGGGATGGTCTTGAGGTGGATATAGCCCCGAAACTCGTGTTTCTCGCGCAGCAGCCGGGCGACCTGCACCAGTTGCTCCATGGTGTAGTCGGCGGACCGGATGATGCCGGAACTCAGGAACAACCCGCTGACACAGTTGCGTCGATAGAAATCCAGCGTCAGGGTGACGACTTCTTCAGGGCTGAAGCGAGCGCGGGGCACATCGCTGGAGCGCCGGTTGACACAGTATTGGCAGTCATACAGACAGAAGTTGGTCAGCAGGATTTTCAGCAGCGAGACGCAGCGACCATCGGGCGTGAAGCTGTGGCAAATGCCCATGCCGGTAGTCGAGCCAAGCCCCGTCTTGCCTTGTGAACTGCGCTTGGGAGCGCCGCTGCTGGCGCACGACGCATCGTATTTGGCAGCGTCTGCCAGAATGCTGAGCTTGTCGATGAGCTGCATGAAAAATACCGATACTGTTTTTATATACAGTATAGGGTTAAGTGACTTACCACAAGCTCGGAATCAGGCTACAGGCCCTGACTGGTCCGTATCAGATCATAGGCCTTGCGGGCCAGTGGATTAACGGTGTTGGGCCGAATCCACAAGTGATAGGTCACGTTGGGCAGGCGCGGCAGGCCATCGTTCTCACCCAGTACGCGCATGTCCGGCCCGAGCATTTCCATGCTGCGCGGCGTGACGCCGAGGCCTGCACGAGTGGCGGCCTTGATGCCGATCAGATTGGACGCCAGATAAGCCTGCCGCCACGGGATATTGGCGGCTTCCAGAGCCTGCAGGGCATAGCGCCGATAGATGCTCGGTTCATCCACCAGAATCAGCGGCAGCGGTTCGTCCGGTACATGGATGTATTGCGCGGAACAGATCCACCACACAGGCGAAGTACGCAAGGCAAAACCTTCCAGGGTCGGGTCTTCACGGGTGGAAATCACCATGTCCATCTTGCCGCGATGCAGGTCTTCCATCAGAAACGGGCTGCGGCCCACGTCGATTTCAAGGCGCAGGCGTGGAGCCGAGCGGGCGATATGGCTCAGCAGCGGCGGCAGAATGGTGTCGGCGATGTCATGGGGCGAGCCGATACGCAGCACGCCACTCAGGCTGCTTTCACGCAACGAGTTCAGGGCGTCGTCATTGAGCGACAGCATCTGCCGGGCATGACGTAGTAACTGTCGGCCCGGCTCGGTCAGTTGCTTCTGGCGACCTTGTTTCTGGAACAGGCTGACACCCACTTGTTGCTCCAGACGCTGCATGTGCTGAGTGACCGAGGACTGGGTGCGTGACAGCTGCATGCCAGCCTCGGCAAAGCTGTGATGATCGACCACGGCGACAAAGGTGCGCAGCAGTTCCAGGTCGAGAGTCGAGGTCGGGCTTGATGGGGCGGTCATGGTGATCTGTGCTGAATTCATATCAGGGGTTCAGGCAAATACATTACGTAATTTTATGTTTGATGTGGTGTTTTTTCTGCGCGTTTTAATTTTATCCAATGAATACTGGGTTTTTGTTGGCGGTTGAGCTGGCTCTGTATGGAAAGTTATAACCATATTTGATATTTGAATTTCCGTTAACAGGCAACGATCCGTAATGTCCCGGCATCAGGTCGGGGAACTCCGATCATTTGCCTGGGGAATTTACATGCCGACTCGCTCATCCGTTTCACGTTTCTTCCCGGCCATGCTGGGGCTGTTTGCCGGTCTGGCGGTCAGTGGTTCGGCACTGGCCGATGCCACCCTGGACAAGATCCAGGAGCGTCATCGTCTGGTGGTGGGCGTGTTGTTGTCCGGCGGGCCTTTCGGCTCCATCGATCCGGCGACCCAGAAACCCAAGGGCGCGAACGTGGATCTGGCCGAAGACATCGGGCGTCGCCTGGGTGTCGAGGTGGAGCTGGTGTCGGTATTGACTGCCAATCGCGTGCAATTCCTGCAACAAGGCAAGGTCGATCTGTTGATCGCCAATATGGAGTGGACCCCGGAGCGCGGCCAGATACTCGGCTCGGTGCCGACGCCTTTCTACAAGGTGGGCGGTACAGCCGTTGTACTCAAGGACAGCAAGATCAACCGTTGGGAAGACCTCAAGGGGCAGCCGGTCTGCACCTCTCAGGGCAGCAGCTACATCAAGCCGCTGACCGAGTTCGGTGCAGAACTGAAAGCCTTCAAGAGTTCTGCCGAATCCTTGCTGGCGCTGCGCGGCAATAATTGTGTCGCGGCCGTGCATGACGCCACGCTGATCAATCCACTGCTGGCCAGCAACGAAGAGTGGAAGGGCTACCGCGCCATTCTCCCTGAGCTGAACCCGGCACCTTCCGTGATCTGGACCCGTATCGGCGAAACCGATACCCAGGCGCGTCTGGACAGCATCGTCAAGGACTGGCATCGCACCGGCTGGCTGATCGAAGTCGAAAAACGCCACAACATCACGCCTGCATCCCCGGCACTGGTCGAGCTGCATGAGCAGTTCAAGGCCAAGGGCGCCTGATCTTTCTCCCATTTCCCTGCCGACGCGCATAGCGTCGGCCATTCAAGGAAGGCTCCCATGAGCAGATTTTTTACAGCCAAGACGCTGACCGCACTGGGGTTGATCCTGTGCGCCGGGCTGGCCAGTGCCGACGCGACACTGGACAAGATTCAGGAACGCCACAAGATCAGCATCGGCGTGATCCTCAGCGGTCCTCCGTTCGGCACCATCGATCCGAAGACCGGCGAGCATCTGGGCTACAACGTCGAGTTGTCGAAGGAAATCGCCAAGCGCCTGAACGTGGAGCTGGAAACCGTATCGGTGCTGGCTCCCAATCGCGTGCAGTTCTTGCAGCAGGGCAAGGTCGATCTGTTGATCGCCAATATGCAACTGACCGAAGAGCGTGCGCAGATTCTCGATTACGTGCCCACGCCTTACGAGGAAGTGGGTGGCGCAGCGTTGATCCGCAAGGGCGCGGGCATCAGCAAATGGGAAGACCTCAAGGACAAGTCGGTGTGCGTGTCCCAGGGCAGCAACTTCATCAAACCGTTGCAGGAAGTCTACGGCGCGCAGATCAAGGCGTTCCGCAGCCAGTCCGAATCTCTGCTGTCGCTGCGCGGCAATGGCTGTGTGGCGGCCGTGCATGTAAGCCCGACCATGCACACCCTGCTTGGCGAGCCTGAGTGGTCCGGTTTCGAGATCCCCCTGGCCACTGACCTGATTCCGTCCAAATCCGTGATCTGGGTGCGCAAGGGCGAGAAAGACATCCAGGCCCGCCTGGACGCCATTGTTCGCGACTGGCATCGCAGCGGCTGGTTGATCGAGCTGGGTAATCGCACCGGCATGGCGCCGTCCCAGGCCTTGCATGATCTGCATGAGCAATATCGCAATGCAGCGCCGCTGGCTGCCACGCCATGAGTGATGGGCTGTTCCAGGCATTGCAGCAGCTGCTGGGCGACAGTCATGTGCAGACTGGCGAACAGGCCCGTGAGCGCTTGACTGACAAGCAGGGCCGCTATGTCGGGCAAGTGGTCGCGGTGGTGCGTCCTGCGGATACCCGACAGGTCGCCGCCGTGGTGCGTTTGTGTGTCGCCCATACTGCACCGGTGGTGGTGCAGGGCGGTAACACCGGCCTGATGGGCGCTGCAACGCCGGATGCCAGCGGCAAGGCGGTGCTGTTGCTGCTGGAGCGCATGAACCGTGTGCGTGAGATCGACACCGATAATGACACCCTGACTGTCGAAGCCGGTTGCATCCTGCAAAACCTGCAAGACGTAGCTCGCAAGGCTGACCGCCTGTTCCCGCTCAGCCTGGGCGCGCAAGGCAGTTGTACCATCGGCGGCAACCTGGGCACCAATGCCGGTGGCAACGCCGTGCTGCGTTATGGCAATACCCGCGAACTGACGCTGGGGCTTGAAGTGGTCACAGCCCAGGGTGAAATCTGGGAAGGGCTACGCGGCCTGCGCAAGGACAATACCGGTTATGACCTGCGGGACCTGTTCATCGGCAGCGAAGGCACGCTGGGCATTATCACTGCCGCGACCCTGAAACTGTTCCCGCTGCCCAAGGCTCAGCTCACCGCATTCCTGGCCTTTGAGTCGCTGGCCCAGGCGGTGCGTTTTCTGTCCCACGCCCGTGCAGGGTTTGGAGCAAGCCTGACCGCTTTCGAGCTGCTTTCGGCCGACTGCCTGACCTTGCTGCGTGAACAGTTTCCCCAAGGCCCGCAACCCTTCAGCCATGCTGAGCATCCCTGGTTCGCTTTGCTGGAATTGTCCGATAACCACAGCGAAAGTCATGCGCGGCAGAGTTTTGAAGAAGTACTGAGCGATGGTTTCGAAGCCGGGCTGCTGGCCGATGCTCTGGTGGCCGAAAGTCTGGCCCAGAGCCAGGCGCTGTGGCAGTTGCGCGAGAACATGAGCGATGCCCAGCGGCGTGCCGGGCGCAATATGAAGCACGATATCTCGGTGCCGATTTCCCGGGTCGTGGAGTTTGTGACCCACACCGATGCCTTGTTGCAGCAGCACTTTCCCGGTGTGCGCAATTTCACCTTTGGCCACCTGGGCGACGGCAACCTGCATTACAACGTCGCGCACCCCACTGGCTCCACTGTCGAGGCGCATATGGCTCGTTACGCTGAATTGAGCGAACGGGTACATGACAGCGCCCACGCCCATGGCGGCTCGATCAGCGCCGAACATGGCATAGGCCAGCGCAAGCTGGGCATGCTGTCCCGTTACAAAAGCCCCGTGGAACTGGACTTGATGCGTCGCATCAAGCAGGCCCTGGACCCGCACAACCTGCTCAATCCGGGCAAGGTACTGGAGACCCGAGCATGAGCATCGGCTTGTCAAAGCGCGTGCAGCGCGTCTCATTGTCGGCCAACGCCGCCGCCAAATCCCGGGCCACCGCCTTGCGCGATGCCGGGGTGGATATTCTCGACCTGACCACCGGCGAGCCGGATTTCGACACCCCTGAACACATCAAGCAGGCGGCCTTCAAGGCCATTGCCGCCGGTGCCACCAAATACACGCCGACGCCCGGTGTGCGGGCCTTGCGCGAGGCGGTGCAAGGCAAGTTGCAGCGCGAAAACGCTCTGGACTACCCGCTGGCATCCATCGTGATAGCCAACGGTGCCAAGCAGATCATCTTCAATGCGTTCGCCGCGACCCTGAATGACGGCGATGAAGTGCTGGTGCCTGTGCCGTACTGGCCGTCGTTCCCGGACAGCGTACGTTTCAATGGCGGTGAGCCAGTGTTCATCGAGTGCGGCCTGGAGCAAGGCTGCAAGCTGACCCCGACGCAACTGGAACGCCATATCGGTGAGCGCACGCGCTGGCTGATCCTCAACGGGCCGGGTAACCCCAGTGGTGCGGTGTATAGCGAGGCAGAGCTGTTGGCGCTGGCTGACGTGCTGCGTCGTCATCCGCACGTGCTGGTGCTGCTGGACGAGTTGTACGAGCACATTCGTTTCGACGGGCAGCCAGCCCGGAGCCTGCTCAATGTCGCGCCGGACCTGCAGCCTCGCTGCCTGCTGGTGGGCGGTGTTTCCAAAACCTACGCCATGACCGGCTGGCGGGTCGGCTTCGGGGCCGGGCCGCAAGAACTCACCACGGCCATGGCAGTGGTGCAGTCGCAATCGACTTCCGGCGCGTCATCGATAGGGCAGGCCGCAGCATTGGCGGCGTTCGAGGGCGGGCTGTCGTTTCTGCCGGAGCAGGTAGCGGCGTATCACCAGCGCCGTGACTTGTTGGTTGAAACCCTGAGCGCGGTGGATGGCCTTGAAGTGCTGGTGCCGCAAGGCGGCTTCTTTGTCTTTGTGCGTTGCGCCGGATTGCTGGGTCGTTATCGCCCTGACGGCCAACGGCTGGAAAACGATGCCGATGTGGTTGCCTGGCTTCTGGAGTCCGGCGTGGCCGGTGTCGCGGGCAGCGCTTATGGTTTGTCGCCGTGGTTTCGCCTGTCGATTGCTACAGCCACCGAAACCGTGATCGAAGCCGGGCAGCGTATTGCCCGTGCCTGTGCGCAGTTGAGTGTGGGGGAGGCGCCATGAGTCACTGGCTGGAGTCGTTCGTGCAGTGGACGGCCGGATTTGGCCTGAACTACGCCTTTCTGCTGGATGCCTATCAGCGCGGCACGATGGTCGACGGGGCGTTTACCACCTTGCTGCTGTGCCTGCTCACCATCATTGGCAGCTTGCTGGTCGGTGTCGCCCTGGCGGCCATGCTCACCTCGGGCAAGCCCTGGCTGCGTTCGCCAGCCAGAGTATTCATTGAAGTCACCCGCAATACGCCGACGCTCGTGCAACTGTATTGCGCCTTTCTGGTGTTGAACATGCTGTTGACCCAGGCCGTCGGTGCAGCCAATCCGCTGACACCTTTTGCCTGGGTCGTGATCGTGATTTCCCTGCACAAGGGGGCTTTCCATGCCGAAGCCTTGCGGGCCGGTATCGAAGCGGTGCCTTCCGTGACCCTGGAAGCCGCCAGCTCTCTGGCTTTCAACAGTCGCCAGTTGTTGTGGAACGTGCAATTGCCACTGGCCGTGCGCTTTGCCTTGCCATCGCTGATCAACAACCTGATCGATCTGGTGAAGATGACAGCCGTGGCCTCGGCCATTGCGGTGGGGGATATCACTTATGCCGCGATCATGATCTGGACCCAGAGCGATAACGTGCTGGAACTGATGATCCTGATCCTGAGCTTTTTCGGTTTGCTCAGCTTTGTCGTCAACTGTGCAGGGCGTGCCCTGGAATCACGCCTGAGGATGCCCGGCTATGGCCATTGATTCATCGGTTGCCGCGCCCGTCGCGTGGCCACGTCGCCATTTACTGGCGCTGACGCTGGTTGCTCTGACGGTTGTCTGGTTGATTTTCGGTGCCCCGGACAGCCCGGTCTTTCTGGCATTGATGCAGTGGTCGCCCGCTCTGGCGGTGGGGTTTGGCCAGAACATCCTGATCAGTCTGGTTGCCATTGGCCTGGGGACGGTGTTCGGGCTGCTGGTCGGGGCGCTGGGGATGTCGCCTTTCTGGCTGCTGCGCCTGCCTGCACGGATCTGGATACAGATCTTTCGCAATGCGCCCTGGCTGGTGCTGATCTACTTCACCACTTATGTGTTCCCGTTCGAGATCAAGATCGGCAGCACGTATATCTCGTTTCCCGACTGGGTGAAGGTCACTATCGGCCTGGCATTGCCAGCCAGCGCCAATGTCGCGGAAATCTTCCGGGGTGCCGTGGCGTCGATCCCCAGCACGCAATGGGAAGCGGCGCGCTCGCTGGCCTTCACTCGCGCACAGATTTTCACCTCGATCATCCTGCCGCAGTGCTTCAAACGCATGCTGCCGCCGTGGATGAACCTCTACGCGGTTATCACCATGGGCACCGCACTGGCTTCGCTGGTGGGTGTGCATGACGTGATCGATACCGCACAGATTGCCAGCAATACCGTCAACCAGACCGGTTTCACTGTGATCATCTATTGCAGCCTGCTGGTGCTGTTCTTTGCCTATTGCTACCCGATTTCCCGTCTGACCCAACGCCTGGAGCGACGTTATGCCTTCTATTGATTCTGGCGCCGAGCCTCTGGTCAGTCTGCGCGACCTGCACCTGTCATTCGGCAGCAACCTGGTGCTCAAGGGCATCGATCTGGATGTGCAGCGCGGTCAGGCAGTGTCGATCATCGGCCCGTCCGGTTCGGGCAAGTCGACCATTCTGCGCTGCATCACCGGGCTGTTGCAGACCCAGCGCGGCACCATCCGCGTGGGTAATACCGACGTTCATGCCCTGACCCGCGAAGCGGAGCGTATCGAGTTGCGCAAGCGTGTGGGTTTTGTCTTCCAGCAGTACAACCTTTTTCCGCATCTGTCGGTGCTGGAAAACCTGGTGATTGCCCCGCGCAAGGTGCTGGGGATCGAGCGCGTCGAGGCCGAGAAGCAGGCGCGTGCCTTGCTGGCCAAGGTGCGCATGGAGCACAAGGCCGATGCCTATCCGGGGCAACTGTCCGGCGGTCAGCAGCAGCGGGTTGCGATTGCCCGTGCCTTGACCATGCGCCCGGAACTGATCCTGTTCGATGAAGTGACCTCGGCCCTGGACCCGGAAACCGTCGGCGAAGTGCTGACCGTGATCCGCGAGCTGACCGAGGAGGGCATGACCTGCGTACTGGTCACCCACGAAATGCGTTTCGCCGAAGAAATCAGCGACGTGGTGTATTTCACCGAGAACGGCCTGATCGTCGAGCATGGCAGCGCCGAGCAGATTTTCCAGCACCCGACCAGTGAGCGGACCCGCGAATTCCTGCGCCACGCTCTGGGAGATACCGGGCGCCGTGCGCCGGTGTCCTCCGACCCGTTTGCACTGAGCAATATCAGCCGTTACAGCCTGTCCGTATAACTAAAATTGAACCCCACCGGGAGCTACCTGATGAGCAACGCAAACCGAACCCAAGTGATTGAAAGTTTTCTGCAGCAGATTCGTGCCATCAACCAGCGCGGCGTAGACCGCGAAGCGTTGAAGGAAATCATCGCGCTGCTGGAAGACTTGGCCGGGCGCCATGACCTGTTCAACTTCACCGCATTTCCTTCGCCGGTGCCGGGGCAGGGTGAGACTGCTTTTCGCTATCGCCTGAACGATGATGGCGAAACTCCGACCCTGTACATGAACTCGCTGCTGCCAGGCAAAAGCACCTTGCCGCACAACCATGAAACCTGGGCGGTGATCGTTGCCGTGCAGGGCCAGGAGATCAACTACGTCTGGGCGCGTACCGACGATGGCAGCGACCCGGCCTTCGCTCGTCTGGAGCTGGAAAAGGAAGTCATCGTCCAGCCAGGCACGCCCATCGGTTTCCTGGGCGAAGACCTGCATGGCATCAAGGTCACGGGCGAAGAGCCGACCTTGCACTTCCATCTGTATGGCCGGCCGCTGGAATCGCTCAACGGGCGTTTCGGTGTCAATGAAGAAGGCCGTGTCCTGAACTACAACGCCTCGCAGATGGCGCCGTCGATTCGCGCCTATTGATCGTCGGCACAGGTTTCCCAATTCACTTTTATGAGCCACCCCATGAGCCAGACCACCACCGCGGCCCAACTGCAACAATGGCTGTTCGACGGGCAGGAAATTGCCCTGTTCGACCTGCGCGAACATGGCCAGTATGGCGAAGCCCATCTGTTCCATGGCGTCACGCTGCCCTATAGCCGACTGGAGCTGGATATCCGCCGCCTGGCCCCCAGCCCCGACGTGCGGCTGGTGATCTATGACCAGAATGGCGGCGATGTTGCGGCACGCGCTGCCTTGCGACTTGAAGCGCTCGGCTATCGCCACGTGCATATTCTTGAAGGTGGCGCCGATGGATGGCAGGCCGCAGGTCTGCAACTGTTTGCGGGTGTGCATGTGCCGTCCAAGGCTTTTGGTGAGCTGGTGGAAGAGGCGCGCCATACGCCGCACATCAGCGCCACCGAACTGGCGCAGCGTCAAGCTCAGGGCGAGTCGCTGGTGGTGCTGGACGGCAGACCATTCGACGAATACCGCAAGATGACCATTCCAGGTTCCGTATGCTGCCCCAATGGCGAACTGGGTTATCGCCTGCCGGAACTGGTCAGCGACGAACACACGCCGATCATCGTCAATTGTGCCGGGCGGACCCGCAGCATCATCGGCGCGCAGACGCTGATCGATCTGGGTGTCAAGAACCCGGTCTATGCACTGGAAAACGGGACACAGGGCTGGTATCTGGCCGATCTGCAACTGGAACACGGCAGCACCCGACGCTACCCGGATGCGGTATCGCCCGGCTCGTTGACCCGTCAACGCAATGCCGCACAGGCGCTGGCCGAGCGGGCAGGCGTGCAGACGGTCAGTGCCGAACAGGTCCGGGGCTGGGCCGCTGATAGCAAACGCAGCCTGTTCCTGTGCGATGTGCGCACCGCCGAGGAGTTTGCGGCAGGAACATTGGCTGGTGCGCAACATACGCCGGGCGGCCAGTTGATTCAGGCGACGGACTTGTATGTCGGCGTGCGTCAGGCGCGGCTGGTGCTGGTGGACGACGAAGGTATTCGTGCGCCGATTGTTGCCAGTTGGTTGCGGCAGTTGGGGCACGATGCCTATGTACTGGCTGATGGCGTGAGCAGTGGCTTGTCGTTACCTGTTGCGCAAGCTGATGTGACGCCGGGCTTGCCGGGCATCAGCGTGCAACGGCTGGCCGACGCCTTGAAGGATCAGGCCATGGCACTGATCGATCTGCGTTCGAGCACACACTTTCGCAAAGGGCATATCGAAGGTTCACGCTGGTCGATTCGCCCGCTGCTGGCTGCTGCCGTGGCTGAAGAGTCCCGGCCTCTGGTGTTGATTGCCGATGATCCGGCTCTGGCGCAATTGGCGGCCGAGGAATTGCCACAGGCGCAGCGTCAGCAGGTGCGTCTGCTGGACGGCGGGATCAAGGCCTGGCAAACCGCCGGGCTGGCGCTGCGCGAAGATAGCGCCAGTCTGGCGGACGAGCAGTGCATCGATTTTCTGTTCTTCACCCATGACCGGCATTCCGGCAACAAGGACGCTGCCCGCCAGTACCTGGCCTGGGAAATCGGTCTGCTGGGGCAGATGACCGAGCAGGAAATTGCCAGCCTCAAGCCTTTGTCCGCAAAAAAGCCTGAGCGCCCGTCACATAACCCCTTGGTCAAGACCCGGCTGATTCATGCCGCGCGTACGGCCAAGGGCAGTGGCGTGCGCGGGGTGAATGTACCGGTTTCGCGCATGAGCACGGTGCTGTTCGACAGCCTCGGGCAGATGCGCGATATCCGCAAACGGCGTGATACCGAGCGCCTGTTGAGCTATGGCGCGCGGGGCAATCCGACGGGGTTTGCGCTGGAGGATCTGGTGACAGAGCTGGAGGGTGGCTATCGCACCCGCTTGTTCAGTACCGGCCTTGCAGCAGTGGCGCAGACGTTCCTGGCCTATCTGCGCCCCGGCGATCATGTGCTGCTCACCGATGCGGTGTACTCGCCCGTGCGGCGTGTGGCCCGTGACTTCCTTGAGCCATTCGGCATTCAGGTCAGTTACTTCAGGGCTGACGGGCAAGGGCTGGAAGCACAATTGCAGGCCAATACCCGCATGGTCTACACCGAAGTGCCGGGCTCGTTGCTCTACGAACTCTGTGACTTGCCGGCCATTGCCGCGCTCTGCAAACCACGAAACATTCTGCTGGCGGTAGACAACACCTGGGGCTCGGCCTACCTCTATCGACCGCTGGAGCTTGGGGCGGACATTTCCATCATGGCCTTGACCAAGTACCTGTGCGGTCATAGCGATGTGGTGATGGGCAGCGTCTGCACCCGTGAAGAAGTCTGGCAGCCGCTGGGAAGGATGAGCGACACCTTCGGCAATGCGGTCAGCCCCGATGACGCCTATCTGGTCCTGCGCGGTGCCCGCACCCTGGCTTCACGCATGGAAACCCACGAACGCCAGGCCCTTGAAGTCGCGCACTGGCTGAACGAACAACCGCAAGTCCGCCGCGTGTTCCATCCAGCCTTGCCGGACCACCCCGGCCACGCCCTGTGGAAGCGCGACTTCACCGGCAGCAACGGCTTGCTGTCCTTCGAGTTCGAGTCTTCGGACCCAGGCCAGTTGGAACGTTTTATCGGTGCCTTGCAACTGTTCGGGCTCGGCGCTTCATGGGGCGGCTACGAAAGCCTGATCACCGTGGCCACTGTCAGCGATCGCGACAATGAGGCCGACAAATTGCTCAACCCGGTGCTGCGCCTGCATATCGGGCTGGAGGATGTATCGGCGTTGATCGAGGATTTGCAGAGGGGGTTTGGGGAAGGATGAAAGCTGCAAGTTTCAAGCTGCAAGCCTCAAGTCAAAAGCCTCAAGTCAAAAGCTTGTAGCTTGTAGCTTGCAGCTCACCTAAACGTTATTTCATAACAAAATACCGGTGGCCGTGTAATACTGTAACGAATCGTTGCAGGCTACTCTCCCGTGAAAGCTCCTCGCGCTCCCTCTGTAGCAGGTTCCGTTCTGGCTCAATCGGCCTTGAAGCGGGTCCTGTTGGCTCTCGGTATTTTGCTGTTGTTATGGCTGGCCATCGCCTGGTCGGTGGCTATTCCATGAGTGCGGCCATTGCTCTGGACAATCTGACTGTCGCTTACGAACGCCGTCCGGCGGTGCATCACATCAGTGGCCGTTTCGAGGCGGGCAGTCTGACCGCTATCGTCGGTCCCAATGGCGCTGGCAAGTCCACGTTGATCAAGACCATTGCCGGGACCATGAAGCCAGCGGCGGGGCGTGTGGATCGAGGCCGGCTGGCGACTCATACCCTGGGTTATCTGCCTCAGGCGGCCGAGATAGACCGCAGTTTCCCGTTAAGCGTGGCCGATACCGTCGCCATGGGCGCATGGCGCAGCATCGGCCCGTTTCGTGGCCTGACTCGCAACCATGCCAGGCTCACTCATGATGCGCTGAAAACCGTGGGCCTTGAGGGGTTCGAGGGGCGCAGTATCGGTTCCCTGTCGTCCGGGCAGTTCCAGCGGGTGTTGTTTGCACGGCTGTTATTGCAGGACGCCTCGGTGATTCTGCTGGACGAGCCTTTCACCGCCATTGATGCCCGCACCACCCGCGACCTGCTGGAGCTGGTCCGGGTCTGGCACGGCCAGGGACGCACGGTGATCGCGGTATTGCACGATATCGATCAGGTCCGTCAGCACTTTCCGCAAACCCTGTTGATGGCCCGAGAGGCGATTGCCTGGGGGGCGACGGCCGAGGTGTTGAACGATGCGAACTTGCGGCGTGCCCGCAATATGGCCGAGTTCTGGAGTGCGGATGCTCAGGTCTGCGATACCGAAGGTGAGCATTCATGATGCTCTATGCCACGCTGATCGAGCCTTTTGTCGAGTTCGGTTTCATGCGCCGCGCTCTGGTGGCCTGTCTCGCTTTGGGGATCGGTTCCGGTCCGGTGGGTGTGTTGCTGATGCTGCGACGCATGAGTCTGGTGGGCGATGCCATGAGTCACGCGGTCCTGCCGGGCGCGGCGCTGGGTTTCATGGTGGCAGGCCTGTCGCTGCCGGCCATGGGCATTGGCGGCTTGATCGCCGGTCTTGCGGTGGCCTTGCTGTCCGGGCTGGTCAGCCGCCTGACCGCCTTGCGCGAAGATGCCAGCTTCGCCAGTTTCTATCTGACGTCACTGGCCGCCGGAGTATTGATCGTCTCCATGCACGGCTCCAGTGTCGATCTGCTGCATGTGCTGTTTGGCACCATCCTGGCCATCGATGACAGCGCGATCTATATGGTCGGCGGCATTGCGTCATTCACCTTGATCCTGTTGGCCGTGATCTATCGCCCGCTGGTGCTTGAGTGTTTCGATCCGGGTTTCCTGCGCGCTGTCGGCGGGATGGGGTCGCTGTACCACGTGCTGTTTCTGCTGCTGGTCGTGCTGAACCTGGTGGCGGGCTTTCAGGCGCTCGGCACCCTGATGGCGGTGGGCATGATGATGCTGCCTGCGACTGCTGCGCGATTCTGGGCAACGTCACTGAGCGCCCTGATGCTGATTTCGACGGTATTGGCGACCCTCTCGGGGCTGATCGGCCTGATCGTTTCCTATCACCTTGGCGTGGCTTCCGGGCCATCCATCGTCCTGACTGCCAGCGTCTTTTATGGTTTTTCCCTGCTGTTCGGGCGCACGGGCATCTTGCGTCGACTGTTTCCAAAACCCCACCTGGCCAACTGAAAAGGGCATGTCATGAAACGATTGATGATGTTGAGCTCAATGGCGGCGATTGTGCTGTCGGCGTTTGCAAGTCTTGCCCAGGCCAAGCCTCTGGAGGCGGTGGCTTCGTTCACGGTGATTGCCGACATGGTCAGTAACGTCGGTGGCGAGCGGGTTCACGTGACGTCGCTGATCGGCCCCAATGGCGACCCTCATGTTTACGAACCCACCCCGCGTGATGCCCAGGCCCTGAGGAGTGCTGATCTGACGTTCGTCAGCGGCCTGCATCTGGAGGGCTGGATGGACCGCCTGATCAAGGCGTCTGGCTACAAGGGCCAGCCGGTCGTGTTGTCCGATGGCATCAAGACCCGTTACATGCAGGAGGACGGCAAGCTCATCACCGATCCCCATGCCTGGAACAGCGCCGCCAACGGTGTGATCTATGTGCGCAATATCATTGCCGCGCTCAAGAAGGCGGACCCTGAAGGTGCCAGCGTCTACGAGGCCAATGGTCAACGCTATATCGTGCAATTGCAGCAACTGGACCTCTACGCCAGGGACCAGATCCAGTCGGTGCCCGAGTCGAAGCGCAAGATCCTCACTTCCCACGATGCGTTCGGTTACTTCGGTGATGCCTATGGTGTGACATTCCTGTCGCCCTTGGGTTTTTCCACTGAGTCGCAAGCTTCGGCTGCGGATGTCGCAAAACTGATCCGCCAGATCAAGAGCGAACACGTGACGGCCTATTTCTTCGAGAACTCCGGTGACCCGCGTCTGGTCAAGCAGATCGCCGATGCCAGTGGAGCGCAGCCAGGTGGTGAGCTGTACGTCGAGGCCTTGTCACCCGCGGATGGCCCGGCGGCTAGCTATGCGCAGATGTTCCGCTATAACGTCGACAAGCTGACGGCGGCGATGAAGGGCAAGTGATTGGGGGCAGTTCAACTGTGTGGGAGCGAATTCATTCGCGAATGTATTCGCTCCCACAGCCCTGTGAAGTCAATGATTCAGGAACTTGAAGATGGTGGTCTGGGTGTAAGCCTTGCCAGGGTCCAGTCGCGTACTGGGGAAGGCGGGCTGGTTGGGCGCATCGGGGTAGTGCTGTGTTTCCAGGGTGAAGGCGCCCCAGTGCGGGTAGACCTTGCCGGCCTTGCCATGGATGCTGCCGTCCAGAAAGTTGCCGGTATACAGCTGCACACCAGGCTCGGTGGTGAACAGTTGCAGGTGACGACCTGACTGCGGGTCACTGACTTCTGCCGCAATTTTGCTGATGTCACCCTTTGTGTCCAGCACCCAGTTGAAGTCAAAGCCGCCTTGCTTGGGTTCAGCGTACTTGAGCTGTTGATGGTCGGCATTGATGTTCTTGCCGATGGCCGTTGGCTTGAGGAAGTCCATTGGCGTGCCGGCCACCGGGGCCAGTTCACCGGTAGGGATCAGCTTGTCGTTGACCGGCGTGTAACGGGAGGCGTGCAGGGTCGCCACCTGCTGGAGAATATCGCCGTTGCCAGCGCCCGCCAGATTGAAATAGCTGTGGTTGGTCAGGTTCAGCACCGTGGGCTTGTCGGTGGTGGCACGGTAGTCGATCTTCAGCTCGTTCTGGTCGTTGAGGCTGTAGGTGACTTCTGTCAGCAGCGCGCCGGGAAACCCCATCTCGCCATCGGGCGACAGGTAGCTCAGTTTCACTCCGACCGAGCCATTGCTCTTGATGCTTTCTGCTTTCCAGATGCGCTTGTCAAAACCCTGATTGCCGCCATGCAGCGCGTTGGTCTTGTCGTTGAGCGGGATGTGGTAGGTCTTGCCGTCCAGCTTGAATGTGCCTCCCGCCAGACGGTTGCCGAAACGGCCGATAGTCGCACCGAAATACACGGTGCCATTGGCCTGATAACCCTGCACGTCATCGAAGCCCAGAACGACGTCTTCGACCTTGCCGTTCCTGTCCGGCACCTTGAGCGCTTGCAGGGTTGCGCCGTAGGTAATGATGCTGGCTTGCAGGCCATGACTGTTGTGCAGGGTGTACTTCTCGATGTGCGTGCCATCGGGCAGTTTGCCGAAGGTGCTATGTTCGCTGGACAGTGCGGCGGCTTGTGCGGTCAGGGTAGAGATCATCAGTGACAGTCCAAGGCTGCTGAGAAGAGCGTGATTTTTCATCTGTTCTACTCACTTTTATTGTTGTTGTGAAAGGTGACGGTAGCGCAACGCATCGTTGGATTTCGCTGGCAGGCAGCAAATTGGTAAGACTATTTGATCGGTTTTAATCCGATGCAAGGATTTATAGTCGATAAAAAGCCGCTTGAAAAATAAATCGTAATACTATTTAGTAGAGGCAGTTCCTAAGAAAAATAAAAAAGGACACCGTTCATGCATTGGCAGCCTCTTTCCGAGCACCGCTTCAAACTGGCTGAAGGTTCTTTCTGGGACCTTGAGCAACAGGCTTTGTACTGGGTCGATATCGCCGGGCGTCTGGCTTGTCGGCTGGTTCAGGGGCAATACAGCCAATGGCGTCTGCCCGAGGCGGTTTCCGCATTCATTCCCACCGATAAGGGCGATGCTCTGGTGACCCTGGCCAGTGGTGTGTATCGCCTGGACCTTGATTCGCCAAAGACTTCCGTTTCATTGCTGTGCGTGGCCGATCCTGTGGCGGGCAACCGTGCAAACGAATCGCGCTGCGATGCTCAGGGGCGCCTGTGGCTGGGCAGCATGCAGAACAATCTGGATGCCGATGGCGGTGACTTGCCGCTGGTGCGCCGCTCCGGTGGTCTGTTTCGTGTGGACCCGGATGCAAAGGTCACGCACCTGCTGGACGGGCAGGGCATCGTCAACACCCTGCTGTGGAATGCCCAAGGCACAGTGCTCTACAGCGCCGATACCCTGGATGGCGTTATCTACCAATACCCGATTCTGACTGACGGCAGCCTGGGCGAGCGCCAGGTGTGGGCGCAGCAACACCCTCGCGGCGCACCGGACGGCTCGGCCATGGATGCCGAAGGCTATGTCTGGAATGCACGCTGGGGTGGAAGCTGCCTGATCCGCTTTGCCCCCGATGGCAGCGTTGACCGGGTGATCGACCTGCCTGTCAGCCATCCCACCAGTTGTGTTTTTGGCGGCCCCGACCTGTCTACGCTCTATGTCACCAGCGCTGCACCGGCCGATTCCCATGGCCAGCTCGATGGCGCGGTACTCAAGGCCGATGTGGGCGTCGCCGGGCAGATTTGCCCGCGCTTCGCAGGCTGAATTTTCATTGCATCCAAGGAGAGTTGAACATGGCGATACCTTTGTCGTTACCCCCGGTTCCCGAGCCGGTTCGCGGTGAACGCCTCAAAGGCAAGGTGGTGCTGGTGACCGGCGCTGCACAGGGGATTGGCGAAGCCATCGTGGCGTGTTTTCAGGCGCAGCAGGCCAGGCTGATCATCAGTGATGTGCAGGGCGAAAAGGTCGAGCAGGTGGCGGCGAAGTGGCGCGAGCAAGGGGCCGAGGTCCACGCGCTCAAGGTCGATGTCACGCAGCAGGATCAATGGCGCAGCATGGTGGATCTGGCCATCGAGCATTTTGGCCGGGTCGATGTGCTGATCAACTGCGCCGGGGTCAATGTATTCCGCGACCCGCTGGAGATGAGCGACGAGGACTGGAAGCGCTGTTTCGCCATCGATCTGGATGGTGCCTGGTATGGCTGCCGCAGTGTCTTGCCGAAAATGCTGGAGCAGGGCGCGGGCAACATCATCAATATCGCCTCGACCCATTCGAGCAACATCATTCCCGGCTGTTTTCCCTATCCGGTCGCCAAGCATGGCCTGCTGGGTCTGACCCGGGCCCTGGGTATCGAATACGCGCCCAAGGGCATCCGGGTCAACGCCATCGCGCCGGGCTATATCGAAACCCAGCTCAACGTCGATTACTGGAACGGCTTCGATGACCCACAGGCCGAGCGGCAGCGCGCCTTCGATCTGCATCCGCCCAAACGTATCGGCCAGCCCATCGAGGTGGCGATGACCGCACTGTTCCTGGCCACTGATGAGGCGCCGTTCATCAATGCCAGTTGCATCATGATCGATGGCGGTCGCTCGGTGCTTTATCACGAGTGACACTCGGTTACATTGCTGTTCCTGTCGATATGGTATGACTATTTAGCGGGTTTCCGGTGTACAGAGCCTGGAGCCTCACATTGTTGGACGCTGTAGCTATTCAATAAAAATAAGGAGTTAGCTATGTTGAGTCGTCACGGGATCCGTTCCCTATGCTGCGCCGCTGTCACCACTGCCATCCTGGGCATGAGTGGCATCCTCCATGCTGCCGAAGAAGTGAAAATCGGCTTTCTGGTCAAGCAACCCGAAGAACCCTGGTTCCAGACCGAATGGGCCTTTGCCGACAAAGCTGGCAAGGAGCACGGCTTCACGGTGCTCAAGATTGCCGTACCCGATGGCGAGAAAACCCTGGCAGCCATCGACAGCCTGGCAGCCAACGGCGCCAAGGGTTTTGTCATCTGCCCGCCCGATGTTTCCCTCGGCCCGGCCATCGTCGCCAAGGCCAAGGCGTTGGGATTGAAGGTCATGGCGGTGGATGATCGTTTCGTCGATGCCAAGGGCAACTTCATGGAAGACGTGCCGTACCTGGGCATGGCCGCTTTCGAGGTGGGTCAGAAACAAGGCGAGGCCATGGCGGCCGAGGCGAAAAACCGCAATTGGGACTGGAAAGAAACCTACGCCATCATCAATACCTACAACGAGCTGGATACCGGCAAGAAACGCACCGACGGCTCTGTGGATGCGCTGAAAAAAGCCGGCCTGCCGGAAAGCCATATCCTCTTCACTGCCCAGAAGACCCTCGATGTGCCGGGCAGTATGGATGCGACCAACTCGGCGCTGCCGAAACTGCCGGGTAATGCCAAGAACCTGATCATTGGTGGCATGAACGACAACACCGTGCTCGGCGGTGTGCGTGCCACAGCCACCAACGGCTTCAAGCCAGCCAACGTGATCGGTATCGGCATCAATGGCACCGACGCAATCGATGAACTGAAAAAGAAGGAAAGCGGCTTCTTCGGTTCGATGCTGCCCAGCCCGGACAAGGAAGGCTATGACACCGCCTACCAGATGTTCAAATGGGTCACGACCGGCGAAGAACCTCCCAAGTACACCGCCATGGACGACGTGACACTCATTACTCGGGCCAACTTCCAGGAAGTACTGACCAAGATCGGTCTGTGGAAGTAATGCCAGTCAGTTAAGAGGGGCTGGACTCACAATCCGTGGGAGGGGCCTTGGCCGCGACAGCATATGTAAAGGCACTGAAAATATGTTGCCTGTCAGCAGGTCGTCGCGGCCAAGGCCCCTCCCACAAGTAACAGGTATGCCTCAACTGATCGGCATTTGTCTGTGTAAGTGAGTTCAAGGGGGCCTGATCTCAGGCCCCTTCGCGAGTGAGGAGGACAGTTCATGCAGCAGGCAATCGAACAACAGCAAGCGGCCGGTGGTGCCTTGCGCTTCAGCGGCATCGGCAAGGTCTTTCCCGGCGTCAAGGCGCTGTCGGACATCAGCTTCCAGGCCAATCCCGGCAGCGTACATGCCTTGATGGGCGAGAACGGGGCTGGCAAGTCCACATTGCTGAAAATACTGGGTGGCTCCTATACACCCAACAGCGGGACCTTGCAGATCGGTGAAAACACCCATCAGTTCAGGTCCACTGCGGACAGCATCGCGGCGGGTGTCGCAGTGATTCACCAGGAGCTGCATCTGGTGCCGGAAATGACCGTGGCAGAAAACCTGCTGCTGGGGCATATGCCCAATCGCTTCGGGATGATCAATCGTCGGCTCATGCTGCGTCAGGCCACGGAACTGCTCAAGGGGCTTGCCGACGAAATCGATCCGGGCATGCGTCTCGGGGATTTGTCGCTGGGGCTGCGGCAATTGGTGGAAATCGCCAAGGCCATGTCGCGCAATGCCCATGTGATTGCCTTCGATGAACCCACCAGCAGCCTGTCGGCGCGTGAGATCGACCGCTTGATGGCGATCATCGCCAAATTGCGCGACGAGGGCAGGGTGATTCTTTACGTGTCCCATCGCATGGAAGAAATCTTCCGCATCTGCGATGCCGTGACGGTGTTCAAGGACGGGCGTTTCGTACGCACCTTCGAGGACATGGCGGAGCTTGACCATGATCGTCTGGTGACCTGCATGGTCGGGCGCGATATCCAGGATATCTATGACTATCGGCCCCGTGAGCATCAAGGCCCGAGCCTGCGCGTCACCGGGCTGCTCGGGCCAGGGTTGCAGGAACCGGTCAGTTTCGCGGTCGAGAAGGGCGAAGTGCTGGGTTTCTTCGGGCTGGTCGGTGCCGGTCGTACCGAGCTGTTTCGCCTGTTGTCCGGCATGACCCGCAGCAAGGCTGGCACGCTGCAACTGGACGGCAAGCCGCTGACCTTGAAGTCTCCTCGGGACGCGATTGCCGCTGGCATATTGCTCTGCCCGGAGGACCGCAAGAAAGAAGGCATCGTGCCGCTGTCCAGTGTGGCCGAGAACATCAATATCGGCGCCCGGTCCCGGCATCTGAGCCTGGGTTGCCTGCTTCAAGGACGTTGGGAACGCGAGAACGCCGAAAAACAGATTCGGGCGATGAACGTCAAGACGCCTTCGCCGGATCAGCAGATAGTCTTTCTTTCCGGTGGTAATCAGCAGAAGGCGATTCTGGGTCGCTGGTTGTCGATGCCGATGAAAGTCCTGCTGCTGGACGAGCCCACCCGAGGCATTGATATCGGTGCCAAATCCGAGATTTACCAGATCATCCATAACCTGGCGGCGCAAGGCATCGCGGTGATTGTCGTGTCCAGCGACCTGATGGAAGTCATGGGCATCTCAGACCGCATTCTGGTCATGAGCGAAGGGGCGATTACCGGTGAACTCAACCGCGACGAGGCCGATGAGTCGCGACTTCTACAACTGGCATTACCCCGCTCACGCGGCTGAACCTTTGGTCTACGACCATGAACAATAAAAAAGAGGTGCGTATGTCTACCGAAACCAGCCTGCGGGCTCCCCGTCAGGGCGTGAATATGCGCCGCTTTCTCGATGAATGGGTCATGTTGCTGGCTGCACTGGGCATTTTCATGCTGTGTGCGGTGTTCATCGATAACTTCCTGTCGCCGCTGAACATGCGCGGGTTGGGTCTGGCAATTTCCACCGTGGGCATTGCCGCCTGCACCATGCTTTATTGCCTGGCTTCCGGGCACTTCGACCTGTCGGTCGGTTCGGTACTGGCTTGTGCCGGGGTTATTGCCGGGATCGTGATTCGCGATACCGACAGCGTATTCCTCGGCGTAAGCGCCGCCCTGGCGATGGGCCTGCTGGTGGGGCTGATCAACGGCATCGTCATCGCCAAGCTGCGCATCAATGCCCTGATCACGACCCTGGCGACCATGCAGATCGTTCGCGGGCTGGCGTATATCTTTTCCAACGGCAAGGCTGTGGGGGTTTCCAACGAGGACTTCTTCGTCTTCGGCAACGGCCAGTTCTATGGCGTGCCGGTACCGATCCTGATCACCATCGCCTGCTTTATCTTCTTTGGCTGGTTGCTCAACTACACCACCTATGGCCGCAACACCATGGCCATCGGCGGCAATCAGGAGGCGGCCTTGCTGGCGGGCGTGCATGTCGACCGGACCAAGATCATCATCTTTGCCGTACACGGCCTGATCGGTGCGCTGGCCGGCGTGGTGCTGGCTTCACGCATGACTTCCGGGCAACCCATGATCGGCCAGGGTTTCGAGCTGACAGTCATCTCGGCCTGTGTGCTGGGCGGCGTCTCGCTGAGCGGTGGTATCGGCATGATTCGCCATGTGATTGCGGGTGTGCTGATTCTGGCGATCATCGAGAATGCCATGAACCTCAAGAACATCGACACCTTCTACCAGTACGTCATTCGCGGCACCATTCTGTTGCTGGCGGTGATTATCGACAGGCTGAAGCGCCGCTGAACCACGCCCCGGTATGACAAACGAGAAACAGGTTGGCTCGCTGACATGAATTAAATAGAATGATTCTCATTTTAAGTCGCTGTCGTGGATGGCCTTCGAATGAGTGATGCAGCAGGGTCATCGCCTGGCCTGGACAACTTCTATCGTGATCACCGTAGCTGGCTGGAAAACTGGCTACGGTGCCGCTTGGGCAATGCGTGGGATGCCGCCGATCTCAGTCAGGATACGTTCTTGCGGATCATGGCCACCTGGCAGAGCGAACCCTTGGCTAACCTGCGTGAGCCGCGTGCCTATCTGGTGACCGTGGGCAAGCGGCTGTTGATCAATCATTACAAGCGGCGCAGCCTTGAACAGGCTTATATGGAGGCTTTGGCGACATTGCCCGAAGAGGCCGTTCCATCTCCCGAGCAGCGCTGGATCCTGTTGCAGACTCTGCAGGCACTGGATGAGTTACTCGACGACTTGCCGGTGGTGGTGCGTCGGGCGTTTCTCTGGTCGCAGCTTGAAGGTCTGGGTTATGCGCAGATCGCACTCAGGCTGAAGGTGTCCGAACGTACCGTGAAACGCTACATGGCACAGGCCTATGCACATTGCCTGATGGCCGAGCTATGAGTGACATGGCGCGTGATGAGCAGGCCCGGCAAGTGGCGCATGCTGCTGCCTACTGGCTGGCGTTGCTGGAGTCCGGGACTGCCAGTGCCCAGGAGCACGAACAATTGCAGCGCTGGCGCGAGCAATGCCCAAGCCATGAGCAGGTTTGGCAGCGGGCACAAGGCTTGCGTCAACGTTTCTCCGAACTGCCGCCCGAACTGGCCATGGCCAGCCTCGATCGGGCAGACCTCAAGCGAAGCGAGCCGACGCGCCGGGCGATTCTCAAGCGTGCGCTGGTTATTGCGGCGCTGATTCCCGGTGGCTGGATCGTCAGCAGTCAGTTGCCCGTCAGGGCCTGGCGCGCCGATCTGCGCACTGCAACCGGCGAGCGCAAGACCTTGCGCCTGCCCGATGGCAGTCAACTGCAACTCAATACCGCCAGTGCCGTGGATCTCGACTTCCTGGACGGCAGGCGCCAGTTATTGTTGATCGAAGGGGAGATTGCCTTGACCATGGCCGGCAATGCGCCAGCCGTGAGCATCAACACCCGCATGGGCCATATCATCGCCAACGGTGCCGAACTGTGTATTCGACAGGACGAGCACCGTTGCCGGGTTTCGGTGGCGAGCGGCAGTGTCGATCTGCTGTCCAGACAAGGCGCGACCTTACGTCTCAAGGGGGGCGAACGGGCAGCCCTGACTGCTCAAGGTGTTACTGCGGTCGAACGCTTCGACGCCCGCCAACCGGACTGGCGCCAGGGCGTGTTGACCGTAGAAAATCGCCCGCTGGGGAGTTTCCTGACCGAACTCAACCGCTATCGCCCCGGCATTCTGCGCTGGGAACCCGAGCTGGAGGCCTTGAGGGTGACCGGCTCGTTCCGGCTGGACGATACCGATCGCATTCTGGATTTGCTGGTTGCAAGCCTGCCTGTACAGGTGCATTCGCGGACACGATACTGGATCACCCTGGGACCTCGAAATATTTCTGCCTGACGTGTCCCTTTTTTTTTCGTCGCTTGTCATCTCTCTCAAGTGAACACAAAAGAGAGTGCTCCAATGCCCGTAGTTTTCTTGCGTCGCCTGCGTCTTGCCCGTTTTGGCATGGCTCCGTTGCTGCATATGAGTTGCCAGGCCAGCGTGGTGATCGGTCTTGGCGTCGCGCCGGTATTCATGGCTTCGGTCCAGGCCGAGGAGTCTGTGCGGCGCAGTTATCAGATTCCGGCTGGCAGCCTGAGTGCCGCCTTGACCCGCTTTGCTGCGCTGTCTGGCGTCAGCCTTTCCGTAGACCCGGCACTGGTGGCCGGTCGCAACAGCAAGGGGCTGGATGGCGAATACCCTGTCGATGAGGGCTTCACGCTTTTGCTGCAAGGCTCCGGACTGCAATTGCAACCGCTCGGCAATCAGTCCTATACGCTGGTGCCTGCACCTGTCGCAGAAAACGGCTCGATGGTCTTGCCCAATACTTCCATCGACGGTAGTCGGCTGGACGGGCAGGGTGACGTTTACGCCGGTGGCCAGGTAGCCCGCAGCGGTTCTCAGGGCATGCTGGGTGACCGTGACTTCATGGAGACGCCGTTCAATCAGACGTCCTATACCAGCACCGTGATCAAGAACCAGCAGGCTCGTACCCTTGGGGATGTGGTAGCCAGCGACCCGTCGGTGCGTACCACCAACCCGGCAGGCGGACGTTTCGAGCAGTTCTCCATCCGTGGTTTCAGCCTGTTCAACAGCGATGTGTCGTTTGGCGGGCTGTATGGCGTGCTGCCGACGTACTCCATCGACATGGAGATGGTCGAGCGGGTCGATATCCTCAAAGGGCCCGGCGCGTTATTGGGTGGCATCGTTCCGCGCGGCAGTGTAGGCGGCAATATCAATATCGAGCCCAAGCGTGCCGGCAGTGAGCCGTTGACCGAGTTCACCGGCAGTTTTGCCTCTGCGGGGCAATTCGGCGGGCATGTGGATATCGGGCGCCGGTTTGGCGATAACCAACGCTTCGGTGTGCGTTACAACGGGGTGCGGCAATCGGGCGATACCGAATGGGATCACCAGAAAGTCGAGCGTGAAGCTTCGGTCATCGGGCTGGACTGGCGTGAAGACCGTATGCGCATGTCGCTGGATCTCGGGGAGCAGGAGCGTTATGCCGATGCGCCCATCGAGCGGGTCGAAGTGGCAGCCGGTATTGCGATGCCCAAGGCCAAAGACATTCGTCGCAATATCGCCCAGCCCTGGACGTATTCTCACTCCAAGGATTCCTTCGGTGCGCTGCGTGGGGAGTTCGATCTCAGTGATTCGGTGATGGTCTACGCCGCAGCCGGTGCCCGTAAAGGCAACTACGACTTCCTGCGTCATACCGTTCCGGTCACCACCAGCAGTGGCAACTTTACCGTGACGCCGCGTACCTTTCGTCGTGACGAGGAAGTCAAGACGTTCACCGTCGGTGCTCGTAGCTGGTTCAATACCGGCCCGGTAGGGCATACCCTGAATATCAGCCTCAACCGTTTCGATTTCGAGTTCGATAACGCGGGTGAGCGTTATCAGCCTCGTACCAGCAACCTCTACAACCCGGTTGTGTTGCCGTATCCGGGCGCACCGACGCGCTTCGATACTTCGACTCATACCGAGAACCTGTTCACCAGTATTGCGCTGGCCGATACCTTGAGCTTTCTTGACGACCGCGTGCTGTTGACTCTGGGCGCTCGCTTGCAGCGGGTTGAAGTGGACAGCTATTCCAATGGTGCGCTGGGGCAGCGCTACGACGAACGCGCCACTTCTCCCGCCATGGGGCTGGTGATCAAGGCCACCGACTCGATCTCGCTGTATGCCAACTATATGGAAGGCCTTAGCCAGGGCGAGACTGCGCCCACGACTGCCACTAACAGCGACGAAGTGTTTGCACCGTACAAGTCCAGGCAGACGGAAGTCGGCGTGAAGTATGACCATGGCACTTTTGGCACCAGCCTGAGTGTATTCCGCATAGAACAGCCGGCCTACATCACCGATGCCCAAGGCAACTTCAATCCTGATGGCGAACTGCGCAATCAGGGTGTCGAGTTGAATATGTTCGGTGAACCCTTGCCGGGTGTACGGCTGCTGGGTGGCGTCATGTTACTTGACAGTGAGCAGACCAAAACCGCACTGGGCACTTTCGATGGCAATCGCGGTACCGGCTCGCCGGAGGTCAACGCCAATATGGGTGTGGAGTGGGATATCAATCGCCTGCCTGGCCTGACGCTGACCGCCCGTGCCATTCATACGGGATCGCAATATCTGGATGCTGCCAATAACCAGAAAATCGATTCATGGGAGCGTTATGACGTCGGTGGCCGTTATGCTTTCAAACTGGGCGATAATCCGGTCACAGTGCGTGCTTCTGTAGAAAACGTGCTCGATAAAACCTACTGGGCATCGGCGGCAACTTCGTCAGACAGTGCGGCGGGCCTTACATTATCGACACCGAGAACTTATCTGGTGTCGGCGACTGTCGGCTTTTAAGACTGTTGCAGCGGCATTCCGTAGACGATCGAATGCCGCTTCGACCTTATGGGACAAGGTCGGGAGATCAATTCAGCTTTGAACTCACGTAGATCAAGCGTACTGCCGCAACTGTAATGGCTTCCGCTTCTTCCTTGATATTGTCGACTTGTGACCTGATCGAGGTATTTTCATGGTTTTCGAGTAATCGAGCCATGTGGTAGATGTTCTGCGTGACTTCATGCAGGTTTTTATGCAGACGCGATATGACGCGATTCAGGCGCTCGCTCGTGTCATGAGTCTCCAGAGTGGGGAGAGGGCGCTCAAGGCTGAAGCCCGTCACTACATAGGTAACATCGATGCCAGCGTCTGAAATACGGGCCAGATAGTCGGCTCTGGGTGAGCGTATGCCGTTCTCGTAATTGCTCTGGGCATTGGTTTCAACACCCCCAATAGCGCCCAGCGTGCTTTGTGACAGCTTGAGTCTTATTCGTTCTCGTTTGAGGCGGGGGCCAATTCCGGGCATTCAGTTGTCCTCTAGAAGCGCCTGCCTGAAGAAGGCTGTGGCAGAATTGTAAGGAGTGTGTAAGGGATTCCATGACCTTACAGACATATCCGGCACGACTGATCAATAAGCAAAAGTCGACATCATTCAGGTAAACAATTGCCGAGGTGAAGATAGCTGCACAGCGATGCTGTATTTAATCGCGAGTGTAATGGCCTATTGGGTGCTTTTGATACTGTTTTATACTTATTTGCACTTATATATATAAATTTTTCGGTGGGTTTTCCGTCTTTCTTATGCAACCAATAAAGCCTGCACAATAGAAAAGGCCCCTGTTACGGGGCCTTTGAGTCGGTTTTCAGAGGCATCGTGAGGAAGGATTCTGTGCCCAGCCCTGTGCGGTGCCGGCAATTTCCTGTGCGAGTTTCGAGACGGCCTGCTGGTGAGCCAGGATCAGGTTTTCCATACCCAATCCAGCCTGTTCGCGGATCACGCTGCTGCAGGTCAGGTTGAGGCGCTTGTTGCCTGCCGTGGCACCTGTGTTGCGCAGGCTCAGACTCCAGACCACATCAATCAGTGCGTACTGGCCAGGGACCGACTCGAAGCGTCTGACATCGGTGCGCAATGAAAGCACTGGCTGCCCGCTGTCCTTTGGCAGTCCCGCCATGTCGCGGCTACCGAAGCGGCGTTCCAGCTGGGCGGTCAGCGCATCGTGAAACTCGTCGCCCAGTGGCGAACCCCAGCGTTCGGTATCCAGAATCGCCAGGCTGCCATCGCCCTGACGCACCACCAGCGGTGGCTGGTCAACCTGGACGGGCATCAGCACCGGCAGCATCTCGAACTGGAACGGCGCAGGCTGCGCACTGGGCACGGTGGCCGAGTTCATGGGGGCGATCAGCGTGTAGTAACGGGTCGGCGTCGATGAGCAGGCACTCAGGCCCAGCGCAGCAGCCAATACCATCAGTTTCAGGCGCAAGGTCATTGTTTTGGCTCCAGATCGATTGCACGGGATGAAGACGGCGCTTTGTATGAACCCGGCGCAGCATCACCGGTGCGGCCGCGAATCAGCGATTCAGGGTGACGGCTGAGGAAGTCGGTCAGTACACGCACCGAGCGGGCAGTGCGCTGCACTTCTTCCATGGCCTGGGTCAGTTGCTGGCGACCCGGAGAGTCTTCACCCAATGTTTCGTTGGCGCTGCTCAGGGTTTTTTCTGCCTGCTGCAACGTGCCGCGCATTTGCGGCAAGACGCTGCCGTTGACCTGCTTGAGGGTTTTCTGCAGCTCGATCAGGTTGCCATTGAGGTTGCTGGCCAGTTCATCGATCGGCACTTTGCTGAGCTTGTCGACGAAGGCTTGCAGTTGCTCCTGCAACTTGTCGAAGTTACCCGGTACGGTGGGAATCTCCAGGGGCCTGGCCTTGGGATTGAATGTCACCTTGGGTGCCTTGGGGTCGAACTCCATCGCAATGTACAACTGGCCGGTCAGCAGGTTGCCGGTGCGAGCCTGGGCACGCAGTCCGTTATTGACGAAGGCATTGAGGATTCTTGCCGATTGCTCGTCTTCGTTGCCGCGACCACCCAGCTGCCGCAGCTTGGACTCGGCCGCTCCCAGGCGGTTGGGGTAGATGACGGCGCCGACAATGCTCGGGAATGTCCCGGTTGCAGGGTCGTAATCCAGATCCACCGAAACCACCTTGCCAATGTTCACACCCAGAAAGTCCACCGGGGAATTGACTGCAAGCCCGCGCAGCGACTGGTTGAAGCGCATGCGTATATAGCGCGGCTCACCGTCCGGCGGTGCCAGGGCAGTGGCCTGGTCATCGAATATCTTGAACTCGGCGTTTTCGTCGGCTGGCTTGGATTCCGGGCTCCAGTTCGGCTCGCGGAATGCAATGCCACCGGAAAGGATCGAGGTCAGTGACTGGGTATTGATTTTCAGGCCCGCAGTGCCGACGGTCACGTCCACGCCGCTGGCATTCCAGAATCGCGTGTCAGTGGTGATGTACTGGTCGTTCGGAGAGTTGATGAAAATCTGGACATCGACACCTTTGCCATCCCTGGACAGCTCATAGGCCACTACCTGACCAACCTGAATGCGGCGGTAATAGACCGGTGAGCCGATATCCAGCGAGCCCAGATCGTCGGTGTGCAGGGTAAAGCGCTTGCCTTTCTCGCCGAAGGTCACCGGAGGCGGTGTCTCAAGGCCGGTAAAGTCGCTTTTGGTTTCCTGCGAGTTACCCGCGTCGGCACCAATGAATGCGCCCGACAGCAAGGTGTCGACCCCCGACACGCCATGGGCGCCGATGCGCGGCCGCACGACCCAGAACTGGCTGTCCACCCGGGTGAAAGGCGTTGCAGTGTTGTTGAGGTCGACGGACGCCAGCACGTGGGTGCGGTCTTCGCTCAGGGTGATGGAAGTCACCATGCCGATCACCACGTTCTTGTACTTGACCTGGGTCTTGTTGGCCTCAAGGCCTTCAGCCGTCTGGAAGCTGATGGTGATGCGCGGGCCTATGTTCATCCAGTCGTGAAAGGCCATGGACAGGCCTATGAGCCCTGCCACGATCGGCACCAGCCAGATAAGCGAAACACGCATTCGACGACGTTTGACTTCAGGACGAAGTAACGGCGAAGGGGGGACGTTATTGTCAGACATCTTCAACCTCTGCATCCCAGATAAGCCGGGGATCGAAACTCATGGCGGCGAACATCGTCATCACCACTACCAGACCAAAAAACAGAATGCCGATCATCGGCTCGATGGTGCTCAGCTCACGGAACTGTACAAGAGAGGCGACCAGGGCGACGACCAGCACATCGAGCATCGACCAATAGCCGATCAGTTCAATGAACCGATAAAGCCGCGCACGCTCAAGCATGGCCCAGCGACTGCGCCGCTGGCAGGTGATCAAGAGCATGCCCAGGACCAGAAACTTCACACAAGGCACCACGACGCTGGCGATGAAAATAAGCAGGGCAATATCCCATGAGCCACTTTTGAAGAACTCCACCACGCCACTCATGATGGTGTTCTGGCTGCTGTTGCCCAGCAGAGTGGTGTACATCACAGGCAGCACATTGGCCGGGACGTAGAAAATCAGGCCTGCGATCAGGAACGCCCAGGTGCGGGCAATGCTGTTTGGTTTGCGTCGATGCACGGGCGAGTCGCAGCGCGGGCACTGATGGGCTTCTTGCGGGCAGGCATAGCCGCAGGTATGACACAGGCACAAATTCTGTTCATGGGCGAAGGGAATGCCGTTCATCCTGGCTGGACTCCCAGTTCATCCCACAGGCGGCGGATATCCTTGTTGGCGATCAGCAGGATCAGCACCATCAGCATCGCCATGGCCCACAGGCCAAGGCCGGGATGAACATCGAGCATCCCCGAGAGCTTGATGATGGCCACCAGAATACCGAGCATGCACACTTCCAGCATGCTCCAGGGGCGCAAATGTTCCAGTGCGCGCATGCAGGCCTTGAAGCCAGGGGCAATGACCCCGTTATGAGCGTGCAGCAGCAGCCAGAACAGCAGGGCGATCTGCAACAGAGGTGCAAGGATGATCGACAGGCCTGCCACCAGTGCAATGATCGTGATGCGCCCCTGGGCAAGAGCTTCCACCGATTCCCATAAGGTCACTTCGTTGGTCAGGCCCTTCATGCTGATGCTGATCACCGGAAAGAAGTTGGCGAACATGAACAGCAGGGCGGCGGCAACGGTCAGGGCCAGCAATTGCTCGATGGTCAGGCGATGGCCGCGGCCCAGCAATGCCTTGCAACGCAGGCAATGTGCCGACTCGCCTGCCTTGAGGGGCTGGGCTTCATACAGCGAGTCACAGTGCTCGCAGATAATCAGGTCCGACAGAGGTTTCATGGAATGCACAGTGGTCATCGACGCCGTTGATGCAGGATTTGCCGGGTTGAAAAAAACGAGGACGGGAAGATACCTCGTTAATGGCATTACGGCATGTTTTTCTGTGTAAACAGCTGTTCTTTTATAAACAGCCAAGGTGAACCATTGACCTCATGTATCGGTTGTCGTTCCCATGTCATTGCGCCATTAGTTTGTAACGCTGTTGTCATCTGGAAGACAGCGTGGAGAAACATTTCATTACATGATGGCAAGTTACGCCCGGCTTCATGCACAGCCAGCCCTGTAGCGGCGAACAGGGCGTCGAGAGGTGCAAGACCACCCTGCGTCACCTCGACACAGCGCCTCAAACCCGAAGGCAGTAATGCTAGACTCGCGCCACTTCAGACGAGGAGCAGACTTACGTGCGCAAGACGGTAATGATTATGGCAGCGCTGACGTTGGTGCTGGCCGGATGCGATGCAGGAAACTCTCGGCCATCGGCCCGCGACAAGGCCGAGCCGACAGCTCAGGCTCCACAGGTGTCGACTCCGCAGTGGTTCATTCAGATGAACTCCAAAGAGGCGGTCAGCGATATCAGTGCCTGGTTGCTCGAACGTAGCTATGCGCCGGTAGTGGTCACCATCGACGGCAAGCAGCAGTTGTTGATTGGTCCGTTCCAGAGCCCCGAGCAGGCAGAAGAGCAGCGAGTCGGCCTGTTGGCCAAGGTTGCCAAGTCTCACCGGTTGGCTGCGCCGGTTGTCATCGAGCGTAATCAGTAATGCGTTGAGCCAGCGCGACCCGTATTGACGGGCCGCGCTGGTGTGAATCAGCGACGTCCCAGCAACAGCCCTACCACCAGACCGAATCCGGCAGAAATGGCCACGGTCTGCCATGGATGCCCGCCAATATAGGTTTCAGTCGCTTCGACCACAGGCTTTGTGCGATCACGCACGCTGGAAACCGATTCCAGTGCCTGTTTGAGCTTCAGGCTCAATTGGGCGCGCAGGGTTTCCGCTTCTTCGCCTACCAGTGCAGCGCTGTCCTTGAGCAGTTTGTCTGATTCTTCGATCAGAGCCTGCAATTCGCTGAATGCCTGATCCTTGATCTGATCGGCAGTACTTTGCGCAGCGTTTTTACGAGCCATGATGTTTTCCTTTCAGTTGATGGCAGTGTTCCTCAATGGAGTCCTCAGTGTTGCGGAAAGTTGCAATTGCACAAGTCATCATTCGCGAAGGGCACGGTACACCCCATAAAAGATTCACTGCCTGGTATGCCGCCTCGCGAATGAATTCGCTCCTGCACAGCCTTCACGCTGCAAAAACTGTAGGAGCGAATTCATTCGCGAAGGACCAGGGTGTAAGATGCAGCCGTTTTTAGTCGTAGGTAGTAGGTGAACGCTATGAGTTTCAATCTGGCCAACCGGTCTCTCCCCGAACGCGCTGCCATTGAGGATGAGAAGTCCCGTTTGTTCGAACTCTGGCAGAGCAACCTGGGCAAGGCCAAAGGTGAAGCGGCTCGCCTGATGGGTGAAAGATCCAAGCGCAAGGGAAAGTGGTCGGAATGGGTTCGTTCTGAACTGGATGCCATGAGCCCGCCGGAATACGCCAACATGGTCCGCAGTGAAGTGAATCGCCTCATGGCGGCAGCCAAGTAAATTCAGAACAGCTCGATGATTGCCTCGCGTACGGCATCGACAGCCGGATCGGGCAGGGTGCCGTTACGCCAGCCAAGCTCTATCGGATAGCGCGGCATCGTCAGCGGGCAAGGCAACAAGGCAAGGTCGGTCAGTTGCGCAATTGCCTGTGCTGCGTGAGTGGGAATGGTGGACAGTGCCTGTGTGCCCTTGAGCAGATAAGGCAATGCCGCAAAATGCGTGGTCGACGCACACACTCGGCGGTCAAGGCCCATGCTGGCCAGCCGTTCATCAACCATGCCGATCAGCCCGCCGGATGAAATCAGAATCTGTTCGCGCTCGATGAACTCCTCGATGCTCAGGGTCGTCTGGCCGGGCCTCAGGCTGGCCGGGTCCACCAGACACGAATAATCGCCTTCACCCAATACCCGCCGGGTCAGCAAGCGGTTGGCAAACCCGCCAGAGGCAATCGCCAGATCGATAGTGCGGTCCAGCAGGGCGGCTGCGACGATCTGGCTGTGGGTCTGACGGAAAATCAGGCGCAGCCCGGGCGCGCGAATCCGGATTGCAGCCATCAGTCGTTTGCCCAATGCCATTTCAAAGTCATCCGACAGGCCTGTCACCACGGAACGTCCTTCGTAGTGGCCGGGCACCGGCGCAACCATGGCAAGGCTCTGCCGGCATTTGTTCAGGGCGTCGGTGACCACCGGTTTGAGCTGATCTGCCCGCAAGGTCGGCGCCAGGCCTCGCCCGGTGCGGACGAACAACTGATCGCCATATAACTCCCGCAGACGGCGCAAGGCCGCGCTGATGGCCGATTGCGTCACGCCCAGGCGCAGTGCTGCCCGACTGGCGCTGGACTCATCGTGCAGGGCTTCGAAGACCTTGAGCAGATTGAGATCGATGGTGCTGATATTCATGCTGTTCATATCATTAAGCATTGAGATGGGGTTTATCAATGTTGGGCGGCCAGCCGAGAATTGGCAACATCAATAGCCAGAGGAGTCTCGCCATGTTCAAGTCCATCGTTGCAGCCCTACAGATCGGCGCATTGCCGGGTGGCAAGTCAGACACCCTGGAACTGATTCTTTCCTACGAGCAGGCCATCATCGAATCCGGCGCCCGTGTCGTGGTCATGCCCGAGGCACTTCTGGGCGGTTATCCCAAGGGGGAAACCTTCGGTACTCAACTGGGTTACCGCCTGCCGCAAGGGCGTGAAGCATTTGCGCGCTATTTCGAGAACGCCATCGATGTGCCGGGCGATGAAACCCGGGCACTTGCGCAGATGTCGGCGCGTACGGGAGCGAGTCTGGTATTGGGCGTGATCGAGCGCTCCGGCAGCAGCCTGTATTGCACGGCACTGCTTTTCGAGCCCGAAGGCGGCTTGGTCGCCAGGCATCGCAAGCTGATGCCGACCGGGACCGAGCGGCTTATCTGGAGCAAGGGCGATGGCTCGACCCTGCCAGTGGTACCGAGCCGTGCCGGTCGCCTGGGGACGGCTATTTGCTGGGAAAACCATATGCCGCTGCTGCGTACCGCCATGTATGCCAAGGGCGTGGATATCTGGTGTGCGCCGACCGTGGATGAGCGGGAGATATGGCAATGCTCGATGCGTCACATCGCCCATGAAGGCCGGATGTTCGTCATCAGTGCCTGCCAGGTGCAGCCATCGCCACAAGCGCTGGGGATCGATGTTGCCAACTGGCCAGCCGATCGCCCGCTGATCAATGGCGGTAGCGTGATTGTCGGGCCGATGGGGGATGTGCTGGCGGGGCCGCTGGTGGGTGAAACCGGGCTGCTGGTGGCTGAAATCGATGTCGATGAACTGGTCAAGGCCCGTTATGACTTCGATGTGGTGGGGCACTATGCGCGGCCTGATGTTTTTGAGCTGGTCGTGGATGAGCGCCCGAAGCCCGGCGTGCGTTTTATCACAGGCTGAGTGTTACCAGTCGCCAGCGGCGGGCTGCGGCAGGCTCAGGGTGCCGCTGTCCCTGAAACGCACGGTGCCAAATACACCGCCCGCCAGCTTGCCGCTCAAGGTGTAGGGCAGGTTGTCCAGCCGTTGGCTTTGCGTCAGGCCAACGGCCTGGCGCAGCGCTGAGAAGGCCGAGATGCTCACCGGTACCACCAGCACGGTTTCAGAGAACCGTCCGATACTGCCTTGCTGGTCACTGACACCGGAGGCCAGCAGCTTGCCATTCACTTCCAGGTCCAGTGCCACACCGTTGTAGTCGATGGCGGTTTCATTGGGGTTCTGTAGGCGCAACTTGACTGCCATGCGCATTTCCAGACCCTGACCGGGCAAGGGTTCGATGCCGACCACATTTATATTGACCGGGTCGCGACCGGCAAACAGCGCACAGCCGCTCAAGGTCAGAATCAACAGGCTGGCGAGCAGGCTGCGCAGTGTGCGTGATGGCATCCGGGGACTCCCCAAAAATGGCGGTACTGGCTCAGACCGCAGGCTCTGCAAGAGATTCGCCTGCTGCGACCTTTGCCTCGGAATCTACAAAAGTCGATGATTTCTGCTATTCCAATAACAACAGTACTCTGGAAATCAGCCATGTCCATCGAGAAGACCACCTCTGCCCAAGACCCCGTCGTCATTGTCAGCGCCGCACGTACGCCCATGGGCGGCTTTCAGGGGGATTTGAAAAGCCTTACCGCACCGCAACTGGGTTCGGCGGCCATTCGTGCTGCTGTCGAGCGGGCGGGTATTGATCCGCAGGATATCGAAGAAGTGCTGTTCGGCTGTGTGCTGTCGGCCGGGCTTGGCCAGGCTCCCGCACGTCAGGCGGCTCTGGGTGCGGGCTTGAGCACTTCGGCTTTATGCACAACGGTCAACAAGATGTGCGGCTCCGGCATGCAGACTGCCATTCTGGCTCACGACCTGCTGCTCGCCGGCAGTGTCAGCGTGGCCATCGCTGGCGGCATGGAAAGCATGTCCAACGCACCTTACTTGCTGGATCGTGCGCGCAGTGGCTACCGGATGGGGCATGGGCGGGTGCTGGACCACATGTTTTTCGACGGCCTTGAGGATGCTTATGAACCTGGTCGGTTGATGGGCACCTATGCCGAGGAGTGCGCCCAGTTGAACGGTTTCAGTCGTGAGGCGCAGGATGCCTTTGCCATGGCCTCTCTGACTCGCGCTCAGGAGGCTATCGCCGAAGGCTACTTCGATGCAGAAATCGTTCCTCTGCAAGTGACGGTGGGCAAGGAGCAGAAATGGATTCGTCACGACGAGCAGCCGCCCAAGGCGCGTCTGGAAAAGATTCCCACCTTGAAGCCGGCATTTCGTGAAAACGGAACGGTCACTGCCGCCAATTCCAGTTCCATCTCCGACGGGGCCGCAGCCCTGTTGCTGATGCGTCAATCCGAAGCCAGGAGTCGTGGCCTGACCCCGTTGGCGAAGATTCATGCCCATGCCGCCTTTGCCGACGTTCCCGGCCTGTTTCCTACTGCACCGATAGGGGCGATTACCCGCTTGTTGGCCAAGACCGGCTGGTCGGTGGATGATGTGGACCTGTTCGAGATCAATGAGGCCTTTGCAGTGGTGCCGCTGGTGGCCATGAGTCGTCTCGAACTGCATCACGAGAAGGTCAATATCAGTGGCGGTGCCTGTGCATTGGGGCATCCGGTGGGGGCGTCGGGTGCGCGGATCATCGTCACCTTGCTGGCGGCATTGCGCCGCAAACAGCTCAAGCGCGGTGTGGCTGCAATTTGTATCGGCGGTGGCGAGGCGACTGCTGTGGCGGTTGAATTGATGTAATACGAGGTAGGAACGAGTTCATTCGCGAAGGTATTTCAAACGACCAGTTTCTGTCGGTCCTTTCGCGAATGAATTGGCTCCTACGGAGGAATAACAATGAGTTACGAGACAATTCTAAGAGAGATCAAAGGCCGGGTCGGTTTGATTACCTTGAATCGCCCGCAGGCGCTCAATGCCTTGAATGCTCAACTGATCGATGAGCTGAATGACGTTCTGGACGAGTTTGAACGCAGTCCGGATATCGGCTGCATCGTGCTTACCGGCTCCAGCAAGGCTTTTGCTGCCGGTGCTGATATCAAGGAAATGGCCGAACTGACCTATCCGCAGATCTATCTCGATGATCTTTTCGCGCAAAGCGACCGGATTGCGTCGCGGCGCAAGCCGATCATTGCTGCCGTGGCGGGTTTTGCGCTGGGTGGCGGGTGTGAACTTGCCCTGATGTGCGACTTCATTCTGGCGGCTGAAAACGCCAGGTTCGGTCAGCCTGAAATCAATCTGGGCGTGCTGCCCGGTATGGGCGGCACTCAGCGCCTGACTCGTGCAGTGGGCAAGGCCAAGGCCATGGAAATGTGCCTGACCGGTCGTTTGATGGATGCCCGCGAGGCCGAGAGCGCAGGCCTTGTCGCAAGGATTCTGCCAACCGAGAAACTGCTCGACGAAGCATTGGCGGTGGCTGCCGTGATTGCCGATAAATCCCTGCCGGTGGCGATGATGGTCAAGGAAAGCGTCAACCGTGCGTTTGAGGTCAGCCTGACAGAGGGCGTCCGTTTTGAGCGCCGGATCTTTCATGCCGTCTTTGCCAGCGAAGACCAGAAAGAAGGCATGCAGGCTTTCATCGAAAAGCGTGCGGCCAGCTTCAAGGGCCGCTGAGTACAAACGCCTTGCGTTGCTCTTCGGTCCAGTTCTGCTGGACGTAATCCTGCAGCCTGATGCATTGGCCGGGGTGTATCAGGCACAGGCTGCCGGGCGTTTTCCTGTAGTGCGCCGCCAGTTGCTGTAACTGTTCCTGGCTCAGCCCGAGATAGCCCCATTCATTGGTCTTGCCTTCGAACAGAAAGTCCTCGGGTTCGATATGGGCCAGATGTTCCAGGCCGGGTTTGGGCATGCGCACGATGTACCAGGTGCAATTTGCCAGCGGCGCGCCCTGCAGGCCCGGCTTTTGTGTCAGGCGCAGGTCGGTGAGTGTCACTGCGCAATTGTCCTGTTGTTCGGGCGGCGAGGCTTTCATTGTTCGCGGGCCGATGATGGAAATGCCTTGCGGGGCTATCTGCAATGCGCCTTGTGCGCCATGCAGGATCAGGTCCTCTCGGGTATCGATGTGCAAGTGTTGCCCGCTACCCAGGCAAATGCTCCCGGCGTCAGGGGCCAGGGGTGTGCCGTCGAGCTGGATGCGTGGCTGGGCATTGACCTCGTTGCCCGGTAGCAGGCTACAGATCACGGGTTGGTCCGGGTCATTGTGCAGATGGCGGATCAATACCCTGGCTCCGGCTTGTACCTTGTCGAAACCTGAATCGTCGATCCGGGCAATGCGTGCCATGGGCCAGCGGCGGGTATTGGGCGAGGGCTGTGCAATCGTCTGCCAGTCGAAGCGGATGGGCAGACGACCTTGCTCATCGATTTCGCCAGCCTCCATCAGGGTTGCCGTGTGATAACCGCTGACCATCGGGCGGGCGCGTTTGAGTGGCGGACGAAAGGGCATGGCCCAGGGTATGACGCGCAAACTATTGCGATACCCGTCATCGAGCGTATTTGCGCAGGAGGGCATCGAGGTGTTGACGATGGCGGCGATATCGTGGGGATCGTAGCCCTCCATGAGATGACGCTGCATGCCCGTATGCTCGACCTCGGTCAACAGCCAGTGATCATTGAGCGTCGGCTCGGGATGATCGAGCACTTGCATGACCTGACCGCTGCACAATGCAGGTTGATCGCTGCATCCCGTGATGTGCCGTCGTTCGCAACGCAGGCGCTCCAGCCTGCGGGCGCTGCGCTGCCGCTGAAAGGCTTCGTCATGGTCCTTGGGGCGAGAGGCGATGGACTCCTCGAAGGGCTGGTTGATGCCGTGGCTCTTCTCGATCTCGATGTGTTGCGATGCCGCAAGCGCAACCGCTCCATCCCGATTTGCGCTGTGGCTGCTGTAGCCGGGGAAGATCGACAGGCATTCGGTCAGATGAGTAATGGCAGGCCTTGCAGAGGCCTGCTCATCATGTGCCCTGAACCGCATCGGCTGTGGTTGCTCTGGGAAGCGGGCCGGATCGTCGGAGAACACCAGTCGATGGCCTGTAATGCTGTGCTCGAAGCGAAAGTGAATACCTTCCTCTTCGCACAAGCGTTGCAGCAGGTGCAGATCGCTTTCATCGTATTGCACACACAAGGGACGGGGCGGATACAGGCCGATGGTTTCAAAACGCCAGGCATCTTCTTCAATGCCATGCTGCTCAAGGAGCCGGGCAATCAACTGGAGAGCGCTGAGGTCCTGATAGGCGCGCCGCTGCTGGCGTTGAGCAAGCATCTGCAAGCGTGGCATCAGGCTGACCCGGTAATGACTCAGGCAAGTGCCAGCATATGGCTGGCTGGCGTGGAATATCTGGCCATGCACGCCTTCTTGCTGCGGTCCGAAACTCAGGAAGGCGTCACGTTTCAAGAGGCTGGCGAAATCCAGGTGCGGGTCGCTGCAGATCAGGTCTATGTCGAAACGATACACTTCGTTCAAGGCGTCCAGGCCGGTAAAGCTGATGACATGCAGATCCATCTGGCAGTCGGCAATCGCCAGAAATATGGGCATTTGCGGGTCTTCGCACATTCGCTGGCTCTCTCACCATGAAATTCAGGCTGCGAAGGGTACGAAATGCAAAGCCTCAAGGGCATCGTTGCTGGTTTTTTCAGAAAAGGACTACAAGCCAAGGCGTGATCCTGGTAATTGCCAGTACGGAATTCAGAGCCACGCAGAGCTGTCGTTCGATCAATGACGCATATTCAGGGGTTTCATATGGCGCCATCGCGTATAAAATGCGCCCGGCGTCTCAGGCGCGTCATTATCGGTAACCATTTTTCAGCGCTTTGCCATTCCTGCGGCCTGCTTGCCTGGCAAGCCAGGCGGCAAGGCGCAATCGGATCAAGAGAGCAAACATGGGCGCACAGTGGAAGGTCAAGCATAAAGAAGCGGCAGCCAACGCCAAGGGGCGTGTTTTTGGCAAGCTGTCCAAGGAAATCATGATCGCTGCGCGCGCAGGTGCCGATCCGGATATGAACTCGCGTCTGCGACTGGTGGTCGAGCAGGCGAAAAAGGCCTCCATGCCTCGTGAAACCCTGGAGCGTGCCATCAAGAAAGGCGCGGGCCTGCTGGGCGAAAGCGTCAACTTCGAGCGCCTGACTTACGAAGGCTTTGCCCCGCACCGGGTTCCGATCATCGTCGAGTGCCTGACCGATAACATCAACCGCACCGTTTCGGAAATCCGCGTGCTGTTCCGCAAGGGGCAACTGGGCGCTGCCGGTTCGGTTTCCTGGGATTTCCTCTATCAGGGCATGATCGAAGCCGTACCGGTTTCGCCGGATGCCGATCCCGATGAAGCCGCCATCGAAGCGGGCGCTCAGGATTGTGAAGCCGGTGAAGAGGGCGCCACCCTGTTCCTGACCGAGCCCACCGACATGGATGCCGTGTGCAAGAAATTGCCCGAGTTCGGTTTTACCGTGCAATCGGCGCAACTGGGCTATCGCCCGAAAAGCACCGTCGACGGTTTGAGCGACGAGCAGATGGCTGAAGTCGAAGCCTTCCTTGAAGCGATCGACAGCCATGACGACGTGCAGAACGTTTATGTAGGTCTGGCAGGCTGATCAGGCTGCGTGGGCTGTTTCAGACAGCCCACGCTTGCAACTGCTGACACACCTCTTGCAGTGCCGGTCGTTTCCCGACTTCGGCGTGCATGCATCGCTCTTGCAGCGCCTGCAACCGCTCGATGAGCGGCCCGTCCTGCGGCCTTGTATCGCAACGCTCCAGCAATTCCCCCAGCAAGATCCCGAAAGCCCGTGTTTCTATGCGCTCCAGCGCCACGCCCTGCTCGAAGGAGGGGTGGAATGAGGCTGCGCCAAAATCCCCCAGCAAGCTGTCGCCATTGCTGCGCAGCAGAATGTTGTGGGCGTAAAGATCGCCATGGGTAATCCCGCAGGCATGCAGATGCGCTGTGACCGAGGCGATTGAGCCCGCCAGATGCAGCAGCGTGGCGGGCGAGAAGCGAGTCTGGGGCGGGTAGATATCCCGTGTGCAGGACTCCAGGCTAGGCGGCCCCGCGAGATTGGCGAAGTCGGGCGCAATCAGTTGCATCACCAGACCCAGTTGTTCGTCCGGGTGCCCGGTAACCTGGCCCAGGACCTCGATCAGATTCGGGTGACTGCCCGCAGCGATACAGGCCGCCATTTCATTGTGCGGCGATCCGTCACTGGTGACATCGCCCTTGTAGAGCTTGATGGCCACCGGCTCGTTGCCATTTTCGTTCTGCCACGCACCTTGCTGGATAACTCCGGAGGCACCTTCACCCAGACGTTGCTGAATGCTCAGTTGTGGCCATGGAATCTGCCGGATGGATTGCTCTTCGCGTGCAGGGCACAGCGGATTGCCTGCGTAAGCCAGCCAGGCAAGAGCGGGCAGGCGAAGCAACCAGTCTGGCAGTTCCACAAGCTGGTTGGCGGCAATGCGGATCAGTTCCAGTTGGTGGCAATTGGCAAGGCTGGCAGGCAGGCTGCGCAGTTGATTACCCGCCAGCATCAGTTTTTGCAGCTCAGGCCGCTGCCCCAGTTCCTCCGGGAGCGACGGAATCCGGTTGTCAGTGAGAATCAGCCAGCGCAGGCGCGGTGGCAGTGCCTTGGCCAGAACATGGCCGATCCGGTTGGCCTTGAAACCGACGATGCGCAACTGCTGGCACTGACCAATGCACTCCGGCAACTCGGTGAACGGGTTGTCGGATGCGAACAGTACTTGCAGGTGCTTGAGCCGGCTCAGGTCATCGGGCAGGCGATCAAGGGCATTGCCGCTGAGATTGAGCACTTGCAGCGAGTCGGCCAGATCGAATATTTCCTGTGGAAACTCGGTGAGGCCACAGGACAGGTCGAGTCGTGTGATGCCCGCCAGCTTGCCGGAACGTAGGTCTTCAAGGGTATGCATAGGTAATTTTCAGTCACATGCGTAGGAGCGAATTCATTCGCGAAAGCGGCATGAAGTGCACATTTTCGCGAATGAATTCGCTCCTACCGAGTTGTGTGGTCAGCGCAAGGTCGGCGCAATTTCTGCGGTCACGGTCAGCACATCCCTGGCCAACTGGCCGGAACGCTTGCCTGACCAGCCTGTATTGGCATCCGGGGCGTTGTCGTTATCCTTGAACGGCATCTCCAGGGTCAGGGACAAGCATTTGAAGCGTTCGCCAACGCTGTTGCAGGCCAGAGTCATATTGGCCTGGCCGGGTGCGCTGCGGGGATAGCCATATCGTGTCTGGAAGTCGACGGTGATTTCACTGAGGCGGCGACGGAAATGTTCTTCCAGTTGCTGTTGTTGTGGGGTGTAGCCCGGATTGCCTTCGCAGGCGGCAGTGAAGACGTAAGGAATTTCTTCATCGCCATGGACATCGATGAACATGTCCACGCCATATTTTTCCATCTGCTGGCGGATGAAAAAGACTTCCGGACTTTTTTCTGCGGTGCTGTTCTGCCAGGCGCGGTTCAGATCGTTGCCCTGCGCGTTGGTGCGCAAGTGGCCATGAAATGCGCCGTCCGGGTTCACGTTTGGCACCAGATACAGATCCGCGCTGTCCAGCAGTTGCTTGATGACCGGATCGTCCTGTTCTTGCAGGCGTCCGATCAGGCCCTCCATGAACCACTCGGCCATGTGTTCGCCAGGATGTTGCTGGGCAATCATCCATACCTTGCGCTTGCCTTCATCGCCATTGCCATGGCGCAGAAGTTGAATGTCCCGGCCTTCGACACTCTTGCCGGTCGCCAGCAGGCGGGCGCCTGCCTTTTCCAGCGCCTGCTCGATCAGCCAGTCATGGCGCTCGCGGCTATAGGGCTCGAAATAGGCAAACCAGATTTGCGGCGCGGTGGGCGAAATACTGAAGTTCAGAGCCTTGCCATCGAAGCTGGAAGGGACGCGAAACCAGGTCTTGTGATCGTAGGAGGCCACGGCGTTATAGCCGCTCCAGGCACGATTGAAGGTGGACCCGCTGGCGTTGGTCAGGCTGAAGCCGTGTGGCTGGCCGACATTCAGGCCCTCGACCTTGAAGTGGAACCACTGGAAATGGGCGCTTTGGGTGTCAGGCGCAATTGCCAGTTCGATCCGGGCCGGATTGCTGGCATCGATGACTTGAATATTGCCGCTGTCGAAGTCGGCACGGATGGTGAGGGCCACGGTGTATTCCTGTGTGCGTAAGGCCCGTACTTTACACCGTTCGATAGCTTCTATGACGAGTTGAATGCTATCGGCGGCTCAGGAAAACGCTTCGGCCGTCATCACCAGGCCGCATACGAATGCGGTGAACAGACACCATCCCAGATACGCGCGGCGTTTGCGGCGATGCCAGCCTGAACTGCCGAGCAGGGCGGCGGGTGCTTGCAGGCGACGCCACAGGCGTTCGCTGGTCTGGAAGGCCGCAAGGTGTGCCGGATCGGCATCCAGCCAGTGGCGGAACTCGATGCGCTGGCTGGCAGTGGTGGCCGGGCTTTGCAGGTGAACATACCAGCGGTTGGCCTGTTCCTGAGCCAGGTCGCCGGGGAAGTCTGCCGGGCTGTCGTCATGTTTGTGAGCATGTTGCAGCACCCGGAACATGGCGCGCTCGACCTTTTCCAGATCGATTTCCAGAAAAGCGGCGATCTCGGCGTAGGAAATGCCATCAAGACGGCTGAGCAGGAATATCCGTTGGCGGCGGCGCGAGAGTTTGCCCAGGCTGCGGCTCAGCTCGGCGGCATGCGGGGCTACGGGAACATCGGGCTGCCGTGTGGGCAGATGCAATAGAGGCGAGAGCTGGCTACTCATGATGTATCGCTCGCTGATCTTCCATGGAAATCATCCTTGTGAGGTGAGGGGTGTCATCCGTGACTGGTGGTCAGATTAGTGAATACGAGAATCATTCTCAAGTGAAAAGTGACAACAATTACTATTTTTAATGAAAGTTGGAGCTAAAATTTATGACCCCGTTCGATATTGTTTTGCTATGATCCGCGCCATTCAGATACATAAAGACTTCATTAGCCTGAAGCAGCGAAAAAAAACCAAAAAAAGACCCGGCAAAAAGCCGGGTCAAAAACCGTGATTAGCCTGATGAGGAGATAATCCGGGAGTCGACCTAAGACTCCTGGGTTATCCGCCAGTCTCGCGACCAGCTGATGCAATAATAATCATTATCATTTGCAAGTCAAATGTTTTTCCTGCATCCATTGAAATAAATAATCCTGCCGTTATTCCGGTTTCCGATCCGGGCGATAGCCTTGTGGGCAAGCGCGTCCCTACGAATCCTGCATTTCCACCAGCAACGCTCCTTCACCGACCATTTCTCCTTCACGGCAGTGCAGGGCGCTAATGACTCCTGCCTGCGCCGCACGGATGCTGTGTTCCATTTTCATTGCCTCAAGTACCACCAGCTGTTCGCCTGCCTCAACCGTTTGGCCTTCCTCGACCAGTATCCGCACGATGCTGCCGTTCATGGGGGCGGTAAAGCCGCCTTGCTGGGTGTGGCTGGCGTTGACGGCGGCGATGGGGTCCATGCGCCTGATGGCGTGTACTTCGCCTTGCCATTTGAGGTAAAGCGTATCGCCCTGGCGGATTGCCAGATGCTGATGACGGACACCGTTGCACTCGACGATCAACCGGTCTGCGGCCCATGTCATCAGCGTTTCGCTGCTGTGGCGTAGCTGGACAACCTTGGTCCGGGCTTTGCACTGCAAATGCAGGTCGATCTGCCTGGGCAGCCCAAGTCGCAAGCCCGTGGTTGCAGACCATGGCGAGCAAGGCTCTGCCGCACAAATCCGTGAAGGCTCACTCTGGATGAAGGCTTCGGCAGCGGCCTGCCAGAACTCGTCGGCCAGCTCATCGACTGCCGGCAGCAATTGTTCCTGATAGCGCGGGATAAAGCCGGTATCAAGCTCGGTGGCGGCAAAGGCCGGATGGCCAATGATGCGTTGCAAAAAGGTCAGGTTGGTTTTCACGCCGCCCACCGCAAACTCATCGAGCATGGTCAGCAGGCGCAGGCGTGCTTCTTCCCGGTTCTCGCCCCAGGCAATCAGTTTGCCCAGCATGGGGTCATAGAACGGCGAGATGCTATCGCCTTCGCTCACGCCGCTGTCGATACGCTGGCCGTGGCGGGGAAGAGGTTCACGATAAAGGTTGAGGGTGCCGGTTGCGGGCAGAAAATCGTTTTCCGGATCTTCAGCATACAGGCGCACTTCGATGGCGTGCCCGTTCAGTGGGACTTGTTCCTGGGTGAGTGGCAGTGTTTCGCCGCGAGCGACGCGGATCTGCCACTGCACCAGGTCAAGCCCGGTGATGAACTCGGTGACCGGATGTTCGACCTGCAAGCGGGTGTTCATCTCCATGAAGAAAAACTCGCCCCGTGAGTCCAGCAGAAACTCCACGGTACCTGCGCCCACATAACCGATGGCCTGTGCCGCCCGCACGGCGGCTTCACCCATGGTCTGACGCAATTGCGGGCTCAGGCCGGGAGCCGGTGCTTCTTCGACGACTTTCTGGTGGCGACGCTGTATCGAGCAGTCGCGTTCGTTGAGATAGAGACAATGGCCATGCTGGTCGGCAAAAACCTGAATCTCGATATGACGCGGCCTGAGCAGGTACTTTTCCACCAGCATCCGCGAGTCGCCAAACGAGGATTGAGCTTCACGTTGCGCCGAAGCCAGTGCCTCGGCCAGCTCACTGGCTTTCTCGACAACTTTCATGCCCTTGCCGCCGCCCCCTGCGGTGGCCTTGAGCAGCACGGGATAGCCGATCCGCTCGGCAGCAGCGCGGAAGGTGTCCAGATCCTGGGCGGCACCATGATAGCCGGGCACCAGCGGGACGCCGGCAGCTTCCATCAAGGATTTGGCGGCGGACTTGCTGCCCATGGCCTCGATGGCTGAAGCGGGTGGGCCAATGAAGATCAGCCCGGCGTTTTCAACGGCGCGGGCAAATTCGGCGCTTTCGGACAGAAAGCCATAACCCGGATGAATTGCCTGGGCATCGCTGGATCGGGCGGCGGCGATCAGTTTTTCGATTTGCAGGTAGCTTTCTGCTGCCTTGCTCCCGCCAAGGTCCACCCGAATGTCCGCTTCACGGCTATGACGTGCTTCCCGGTCGATGGCGCTGTGGACTGCGACAGTGGTCAGCCCCAATTGTTTGGCGGTGCGCATGATGCGGCAGGTGATTTCGCCCCGGTTGGCAACCAGCAGCGTGGTCAGAACAGGCTTGGCCGGGGCATTCATGATTGCGAGTCCTTCTGTTTGTCTGCAGGTGTCTGCCAATAGGGTTGGCGTTTTTCCAGAAAGGCCCGCAGACCTTCCTGGCCTTCGGCACTGGTGCGAATCCTGGCAATGGCGCTTTCGCAGTAACGGCGCAGGGATGGCGTCAGTTCGCCGCTGCCGACTTCGCGCAGCAAATCTTTGCTGGCGCGCATGGCGTGGGGGCTGTTGAGCAGCAGATTGTTGATCCAGCGCTGGGTTTCGCCCTCCAGTTCCGCTAGCGGGTAACACTCGGCAAGCAGGCCGATCTCTCGTGCGCGCAAGCCATCGAAACGCTCGGCGGTAAGGGCGTAACGCCGCGCTGCACGCTCGCCGATGGCCTTGACCACGAACGGACTGATGACCGCAGGAGCCAGGCCGATCCGTACTTCTGACAGGCAGAACTGCGCCTCTTGCGCGCCAATCGCCAGATCGCAGCAACTGATCAGGCCCAGTGCGCCGCCAAATGCCGCGCCCTGGACCACGGCCAGCGTGGGGATTTTCAGTTTGGCCAGGTTGTACATCAGTTCGGCCAGTTCCCGGGCATCGTCCAGATTGGTGTTGTAGTCCAGATCCGCTGCCTGTTGCATCCAGCTCAGGTCGGCACCCGCGCTGAAATGTTTGCCATGGCCGCGAATCAGCAGGAAACGCAGGCTGGCATTGGCCTGCACCTCATCCAGGGCCAGGATCAGTTCGCGAATCATCTGCGCATTGAAGGCGTTGTGCTTTTCCGGGCGATTGAGCCAGAGAGTGGCAAAGCCGCGTGGGTCGTCGATCAGGGTCACGGTGGTGAAGGGCGTCATGGTCTATCCCCTGGTTACATGCGAAACAGGCCGAAAGTAGTGGGTTCGATGGGCGCGTTGAGCGAGGCCGAAAGCGCCAGGGCCAGAATGTCGCGGGTCTGGGCCGGGTCGATGACGCCGTCGTCCCAGAGGCGGGCGCTGGAGTAGTAAGGGTGCCCCTGATGCTCGTACTGATCGAGGATCGGCTGTTTCAGTTCGGTCTGTTGCTGTTCGCTGAAGGTCTGGCCGCTGCGTTCGGCCTGTTCACGCTTGACCTGCACCAGCACGCCTGCAGCCTGTTCGCCGCCCATTACACCGATCCGGGCGTTGGGCCACATCCACAGGAAGCGCGGGTCATAGGCGCGACCGCACATGCCATAGTTCCCGGCCCCGAAGCTGCCGCCGATGATCACCGTGAACTTGGGTACTCTGGCGCAGGCTACAGCGGTCACCAGTTTGGCGCCGTGCTTGGCAATGCCGCCGCTTTCGTATTTCTGGCCGACCATGAAACCGGTGATGTTTTGCAGGAACAGCAGCGGGATGCCGCGCTGACAGGCCAGCTCGATAAAGTGCGCGCCTTTCTGCGCGGCTTCGGCGAACAGGATGCCGTTATTGGCGAGGATCGCGACAGGATAGCCATGCAGCCGGGCAAAGCCGCAGACCAGCGTGGTACCGAACAAGGCCTTGAATTCATCCAGTACCGAGCCGTCCACCAGCCGCGCAATGACTTCGCGTACATCGAAGGGCTGCTTGGCTTCGATCGGAATCACGCCATACAACTCGTCGCTGGCATACAAGGGCGCAATGGGCGTGGTGATGTTCAGTTGGCCCTGCTTGCGCCAGTTGAGGTTGGCGACACTGCGGCGGGCCAGTTCAAGGGCGTGTTCATCATTCTCGGCATAGTGATCGGCCACCCCGGAGGTCCGGCAATGCACATCCGCGCCGCCCAGGTCTTCAGCACTCACCACTTCGCCGGTGGCAGCCTTTACCAGTGGCGGCCCGGCCAGGAAGATCGTGGCCTGTTGACGCACCATGATCGCTTCGTCGGCCATGGCGGGCACATAGGCACCGCCAGCCGTGCAGGAACCCATGACCACGGCAATCTGCGGGATGCCCATGGCACTCATGTTGGCCTGATTGAAAAAGATCCGCCCGAAGTGTTCGCGATCCGGAAACACTTCATCCTGACGAGGTAGGTTGGCACCACCCGAATCCACCAGATAAATGCAGGGCAGGCGATTCTGCTGGGCGATGGCCTGAGCGCGCAGGTGCTTTTTGACGGTTAACGGGTAGTACGAGCCGCCTTTGACCGTTGCGTCATTGGCGACAATCATGCATTCCACGCCCTCAACCCGGCCAATGCCTGCGATCACTCCGGCAGCCGGCACCTCTTCGTCATAGACGGTATGGGCCGCCAGTTGCCCGATTTCCAGAAACGGCGAGCCAAGGTCCAGCAAGCGGTTGATGCGCTCGCGAGGTAACAGTTTGCCTCGGGAAGTGTGGCGTTCCTGTGCCTTGCTGCCGCCACCCTCATGAACCTTGGCCAGCAGACGGCGCAACTCATTGACCTGCTCCAGCAGGGCCGCATGGTTGCTGGCGAATTCGGGGGAGCGCGTATTGATTCGGCTGGTCAGAATGGCCATGAAACACTCCGGAAGTCAGCGGGTCTCGTTGAACAGTTCGCGGCCAATCAGCATGCGCCGGATTTCACTGGTGCCCGCACCGATCTCGTACAGCTTGGCGTCGCGCAGCAGGCGACCGGCCGGGAATTCATTGATGTAACCGTTGCCGCCCAGAATCTGGATGGTATCCAGCGCCATTTGTGTCGCCCGCTCGGCGCTGTAGAGAATGATCCCGGCGGCATCCTTGCGGGTGGTCTCGCCTCGGTCGCAGGCCTGGGCGACCGCATACAGATAGGCGCGGCTGGCATTGAGCTGGGTGTACATGTCAGCGACCTTGCCCTGAATGAGCTGAAATTCGCCAATGCTCTGGCCGAACTGCTTGCGGTCGTGGATATAGGGCAATACCACATCCATGCAGGCCTGCATGATCCCGGTCGGGCCGCCAGACAGCACGACGCGCTCGTAATCCAGGCCGCTCATCAATACTTTCACGCCACCATTGAGCGGCCCCAGCAGGTTTTCTTCCGGGATTTCCACATCATCGAAAAACAGCTCGCAGGTATTTGAGCCACGCATGCCGAGCTTGTCGAACTTGTTGCTGCGGGTGAAACCTTTCCAGTCGCGCTCGACGATAAAGGCACTGATGCCATGTGCAGCTTGTTCCGGGTCGGTCTTGGCGTAGATCACATAGGTGTTGGCGTCCGGGCCGTTGGTGATCCAGGTCTTGCTGCCATTGAGTACGAAGCGGTCGCTATGCCGCTCGGCCCGAAGCTTCATCGAAACCACGTCGGAGCCGGCATTGGGCTCGCTCATGGCCAGGGCACCGACATGTTCGCCACTGATCAATGCGGGCAGATAGCGGGCTTTCTGCGCCGGGGTGCCATTGCGATTGATCTGGTTGACACACAGGTTCGAGTGCGCGCCATAGGAGAGGGCGACCGAGGCCGACCCGCGGCTGATTTCTTCCATGGCGACCACATGGGCCAGGTAGCCAAGACCTGCGCCGCCATATTCCTCGCTGACCGTGATGCCCAGGAGGCCCATTTCCCCGAACTTGCGCCACATATCGGCCGGGAACAGGTTGTCCCTGTCGATCTGCGCGGCACGAGGAGAGAGTTCGGATGCGACAAAGGACTGAAGCTGGTCGCGCAGCATGTCGATGGTTTCGCCCAGGGCGAAGTTCAGGCTGGGGTAGATCATGAATAGCGCTCCAGTTTTATTTTTGGCGGATTGTCTATGACCTTTACGTTAACGTAAGCCTGTAACTGCCAAAGTGTCAATGTCGAAGCGTTGCGAGGGAAAGGAGGAGGGTGGCGATGCTGAATGCCGGAAAGCACGAAGGGGAGCCTGGGCTCCCCTTCAAGGTTTCTTTGCATGCTCTTTTTTGTTTTTCGGGAGGCCTTTTATTGTTTTTGGCGACCTGGCCCTTCACATCTTTTTTGAGCGATCCCCATTCGGGATCAAGAGCAAACGTATTTTTTTGAGCGCTGATGTGGCTTTTATCTTGTCGATCCAACCAGTACTGGAGCTACCTGAAGGTAGTTTTATTATTCTCTGTCCGGTTGCGAGCACCCTTGGTTACAAGGGCCTCTGAAAAGCTATCCACTCCAAAAAAATCTGTTAGCTGCGCCTCTGTCCGTGTTGTTCTTGTTATGTCAGAGCCGATACATATTGTTTTTATTGGATTGCTGCGTTTTCTTGTTCTTGTTGTACAAGAGATATAGCAGAACCCGTGCCAGTTTTTATGAAGCCCTTTAAAGCCGGGGCTTTGGCGGGATTCCGGAGGCTGATGGGCTGGCCCGTCAGTCTCTGAATGTTTCCGTGTTACCCGTTTTCACTGAACTGATCAGTGGTGAGGGTAACACTCTGTGACAAGTTGTCGCACCGGCTCGCCGACCAATGACCTTTCTCAGATGTGCAGGCGGGCCAGGGCCACTTTCGATCCGTTTCGGCGTTCCAGCACCGTACAGATTCGCTGACCAGCAGTGATCAGCAGGTCCAGATCGATACCGGTGTCGATACCCAGGCCGCCGAGCATATACAGCACATCCTCCGTTGCGACATTGCCGCTGGCGCCCTTGGCGTAAGGGCAGCCGCCAAGTCCGGCGACCGAGCTGTCGAATACCCCGATTCCCTCCAGCAGGCTGGCGTAGATATTGGCCAATGCCTGGCCATAGGTGTCATGGAAATGCCCGGCGAGTTTGCCGCGGGGAATCTGCCCGGCGACCGCGTTGAACAGTTCCCGGGTAGCGCCTGGCGTGCCGGTGCCGATAGTGTCGCCCAGAGAAACTTCGTAGCAGCCCATGGCGATCAGTTCGTTGGCCACGGACGAAACCTGCCGGGGCGAAACCTTGCCCTCATAAGGGCAGCCCAGCACGCACGAGACATAGCCTCGCACCGCAATGCCATGCAGGTGGGCCGCGGCCATCACTGGCAGAAAACGTTCCAGGCTTTCACTGATGGAGCAATTGATATTGCGCTGTGAAAAGGCTTCGGAGGCTGAGGCAAATACCGCTACCTCCCGAACGCCGGCCGCCAGTGCATCCTCGAAACCTTTGAGGTTGGGTGTCAGGGCTGAATAGGTGACATCGGGCAGGCGATGAAGACGGGCAAAGACTTCGGCGGAGTCGGCCATCTGCGGCACCCATCTGGGCGATACGAAGCTGCCGGTCTCGATATGTTTCAGTCCTGCCGTTGCCAGGTCTTCGATCAGTTGCACCTTGTCAGTGAGGCCGACCGGGCGTGCTTCGTTTTGCAGGCCATCTCTGGGGCCTACCTCCACCAGACGAACACGTTGAGGTAAATGCATGGCGCTTGGACCTCATATTTTGTCGAGGTTTATCATTCAGATAATTGATCTGAAAGGGTTTTATCCAGTGCGGCGCGGCAGCGTTCCTCTGCCGTATCCAGCTCCAGCTGCATCTGCTGGATGTCCAGAAGTTGCTGCTCCAGCTGGCCGCGACGCTCTTCGATCTTGCCTAGCATGGTGTGCAATTGCTTGTGATTGCCGCCGTGGGGGTCATACAACTCGATCAACTCCTTGCATTCGGCAAGTGAGAAACCAATGCGCTTGCCACGCAGGATCAGCTTGAGGGTGACTTTGTCGCGGGCGGAGTAGATGCGTTCAAGGCCCCGTCTTTCGGGGCTCAGCATGCCTTGCTCCTCGTAAAAGCGAATGGCGCGGGTGGTGATGTCCAGTTCGCGGGCGAGGTCGGAGATGCTGTAGGTCGGGCTGGTCATGGCTTTGCTCGGCGGGGAAACCTTTGGGGTAACCTAAGGCTGGCTTGACGTATACGTCAAGCCAGTGCCGCTGTGAGATGGCGAAGTTAAAGCTAGAAATAGCTTTAACTTAAAGATAAAAACCAATATTTATCAGTATTTTGAGTTATATTGTTAATTCTCTTTCTGGGTTGTTTTCCTGCGCCGTTACCCGCTGGCACAGCTCAATAAGCTGCTCGCGCATCCAGCGATTGGCCGGGTCCTGGTCAGTGCTTTCATGCCAGTAAAGATGGGTTTCGACCGCAGGCACATCACTGACGGGCAAGCAAACGTAGTGCAGATCGTGACGGCGGGAAAAACGTTCGGGCACAGTCATGACCATATCGGTCTGCTGGAGCACCTGAGTTGCCATCAAATAGTGCTGGGAGCGCAATGCGATCTTGCGCTGGATACCCATCTTGCCCAGTGCCAGGTCCACATGCCCCAGGCCACTGCGGCGGCTGGAAATATGAATGTGTGCCTGTGCCAGATAATCATCCAGGCTCAGGGTTGTCTTGCCAGCCATAGGGTGGCCCTTGCGCATGGCGCAGACGTATTTGTCTTCCATCAGCTTGACGTGACGCACTTGCGGGTCGGTATTGAGTGGTGCATCGACAGCAAAGTCCAGGCGACCGGCAGCCAGTTCCTTGGTGGTTTCGCGACGCTTTGACAGGAAGCTTTCGATGGTCACCGCCGGTGCCTGACGACGTAAGCGCTGGAACAGCAGGGGCAGGATCACCGCTTCGGTCAGGTCGGTCATGCTGATGCGGTAATTCTTGATGGCCTGCAACGGATTGAAGATGCGGCTTTCCTGCACCGACACACGCAGCAGTGACAAGGCATTGCGGACCGGGCCGATGATGTTCTGGGCCATGGGGGTAGGCACCATGCCTTGGGCCGTACGCACGAACAACGGGTCGTTGAAGGTTTCACGCAGTCGCGCCAATGCATTGGATACCGCAGGCTGGGTAATGCCAACGATCTGGCCGGCTCGTGTCAGATTGGCTTCGGTATAAATGGCGTCGAAGACAATGAAAAGATTGAGATCAACCTTGCTCAGGTTCATTGGAGGGCGCCTCTTGTCGTTCTTGTAGGATCACTGCTTATGCCGCAGCGTGGCTCGATCATATATTGGTTATGAATGTTTATATACGCCGAGAATAGATTAGATAAATGCCGATGGGTTCTTTAGCATCCTTCCATGACCTCGATTCCCTTGAGAAGGTAGCTGCCCATGGACTTTGCCTATTCCCCGAAAGTGCAGGAACTGCGCGAGCGTGTCACTGCATTCATGGACACTTACGTCTATCCCGCTGAACCTGTGTTCGAGCGCCAGGTGGCGGAAGGTGACCGCTGGCAGCCCACGGCAATCATGGAAGAGCTCAAGGCCAGGGCCAAAGAACAAGGCTTGTGGAACCTGTTCCTGCCCGAGTCGAAGCTGGGTGCGGGCCTGACCAATCTTGAGTACGCGCCCCTGGCAGAAATCATGGGTCGCTCGCTGCTCGGGCCTGAGCCCTTCAACTGCTCGGCTCCGGACACCGGCAATATGGAAGTGCTGGTCCGCTACGCGACCCAAGAGCAGAAGCAGCAATGGCTGGAGCCTCTGCTGCGCGGTGAGATCCGTTCGGCATTCGCCATGACCGAGCCCGATGTGGCTTCCTCGGATGCGACCAACATGGCGGCCCGCGCCGAGCGCGATGGCGACGAGTGGGTCATCAACGGCCGCAAGTGGTGGACCTCGGGTGCCTGTGACCCTCGCTGCAAGATCCTGATCTTCATGGGCCTGACCAGTCCCGACGGCCCGCGTCATCAGCAGCACTCCATGATTCTGGTGCCTGCGGACACGCCCGGCGTGAAAATCGTGCGGCCGTTACCGGTCTTTGGCTATGACGATGCGCCTCATGGTCATGCCGAGGTGCTGTTCGAGAATGTCCGCGTGCCTTACGGCAATGTCTTGTTGGGCGAGGGGCGTGGTTTTGAAATTGCTCAGGGCCGTCTGGGGCCGGGGCGTATCCACCACTGCATGCGTTCGATCGGCATGGCCGAGCGTGCCCTGGAGTTGATGTGCCAGCGAGCGTCCAGTCGCGTTGCATTCGGCAAGCCGCTGGGCCTGTTGGGCGGCAATATCGACAGGATCGCGGATTCGCGCATGGAGATCGATATGGCGCGCCTGCTGACCCTCAAGGCCGCTTACATGATGGATACCGTGGGCAACAAGGTGGCCAGGAGCGAGATTGCCCAGATCAAGGTGGTTGCACCGAACGTGGCTCTGAAAGTCATTGACCGTGCCATCCAGATGCATGGCGGCGCCGGGGTTTCCAATGACTTTCCGTTGGCTTACATGTATGCCATGCAGCGCACTCTGCGCCTGGCTGACGGCCCGGACGAAGTACACCGTGCGGCAATCGGCAAGTTCGAGCTGGGCAAGTACTTGCCGCAGAAGTGAGTGTGCCGGGGCGCGGGTTCAGTTCACCCAGACTTCAACCCGCCGATTCTTGATCCGGCCATCGTCGGCGTCGTTGCCCGCGACTGGCATTTCATCGCCAAAGCCCAGTATTTCACGGAAGGTCACGCCGTTTTTCTGCAGTTCCCGGCGTACCGCCATGGCGCGCAGCCGGGAAAGCAGTGTGGCTCGCGCCGAGTCATTCTTGGCGTCACCAAACCCTACCAGAGTGACTTGCTGATTCAGCTTTTCGTGGGTTTTCAGGTAGTCCACCACGCGCCTCAAGTCGAGTTTCGCCTTGTTGTCGAGCCGGGCGCTGCCCTGGGCAAAGCGGAAGTTGACCGACAGGCGCTCGGCCTGACGGGTCAATGCCTGATAGTCCTCGGGCATCTGCGCTGTGGCCTGGACTTTCATGGCCTGAACGGTCTGCGCTACAAAACCGTTGCGGGCCACGATGTCCTGGCCTTCGGCGCTTTGCGCAAACTGAACCAGTGCCTGAGCCCATTCATGCTTCACCTTGGGCGGAACGTACAGATACAGGCGCCTTGAGAGCGGGTAATCCTCGGTCGCAATCAGGCTGACAGTCGGGAGCATCGCTTTTGAATCACCGTCGGCAACCGCCACGGCCTTGGCATGACGCACATAGGGCAGGCCGATGAAGCCAATTGCGTTGCGATCCTTGCTGACTTCATCGGACAACTGCTCGCTGGACTCGAAGCGCTTGGCCTGACGCGACAGTGTCTTGCCGTTTCTGGCCAGGACCAGTTCCTTGAAGGTTTCATACGTGCCGGATTTCTCATCGCGCACATACAGATGGATCGCTCCGGCCTTGCCGCCGACTTCTTCCCAGTCCTGAACTTCCCCCGAAAAGATGCGCGCCAGTTCCAGGGTGGAGAGCTGACGCAGCGGATTGCCCGGATGCAGGATGACCGCCACGCCGTCGATGGCGATCACTTGCTCGCCTTCAGGGCTTTTCAGATCGCCAAGATTCGCCAGATCCAGTGCTTCCTGATCCTTGATCGGCCGCGAAGACGCGGCAATATCGGCACTGCCAGCCTTAAGGGCACTGAATCCGGTGCCTGAGCCATGAGCGGCAATTTCTGTGATGACGGACTGCCCGGCAGCCGTCATGCCTGTCACGCGGGCTTCGTTTTGCTGGGCTCCGGGCAATGTTTGCAGTGATTGCAGGCCTTGCTGGCGCATCAGGCCTTCGACCAGTTCGGGTCCCAGTTGCGCATCGATGGTGTTGGAGCCCTGGATGCGCAGGGCCGGGCGACCATCCGCCGGAACGGGCAACGCTGCCTGGGTCATGCCGGGCAGGATGGCGCAAGAGATCGCCAGTGCGGAAAGCAGAGCGCGCAGCATCTGCGTCACCTTGTATTGCGGAAAGTGTCGGCAGAATAAGACAGATAGATTGCTGAAATATGACGGTTGATGGGGGGACAGGATTTGCGTGAGCCGACTTGTCTTGCAAGCCGGCATCGCGGCATTTGTCAGCTCAATTCAAGCCAGATCGGTGCGTGATCCGAAGGTTTTTCCATGCCGCGCAATTCGTAGTCCACACCGGCGGCCTTGATGCGCGGTTGCAGGCCGGTGGAGGTCATGATCAGGTCGATTCGCAGACCGCGCTTGGGGCTGTCCTCAAAGCCGCGGCTGCGGTAGTCGAACCAGCTGAACTGATCGGCCACTTCCGGGTTCAGGTGGCGGAAGCTGTCGACCAGGCCCCAGTTCTTCAGACGTTCCATCCATTCGCGTTCTTCCGGCAGGAAGCTGCATTTACCGGTTTTCAGCCAGCGCTTGGCATTATCCGGGCCGATACCGATATCGCAGTCCTGAGGAGAAATATTCACATCGCCCATGACGATCAGTGGCTGATCATTACTGAACCGGTTTTCCAGCAGCGCCTGCAAGTCGCTGTAAAAGCGTTGCTTGGCGGGAAACTTGGTGGGGTGGTCGCGGCTTTCACCCTGAGGGAAGTAGCCGTTCATGATGGTGACCGGCTGGCCATTGCTGTCGGCGTAGGTGCCCCAGATGAAACGCTTCTGTGCCTCTTCGTCATCGCCCTCGAAACCCTTGTGCAGGGCCAGCGGCATATTGCGCGAGAGCAGGGCGACACCGTAATGGCCTTTCTGGCCATGGAAGTGGACGTGGTAGCCAAGGGCTTCGATTTCGGCCTGGGGGAACTGCTCATCGGAGACTTTTGTTTCCTGCAGACCAATCACGTCAGGCTGATGTTTTTCGATCAGCGCCGCCAGCTGATGCGGTCGGGCACGCAGACCGTTGATGTTGAACGAGACAATTTTCATAAAGCGGCAGTCCTGGATTCATGCAAAGAAGCGATGCTAGCCGACCCGCTGATTTACGGCCAGCATGCCGTCGGCTGCTACGCTGGATGGATTGCTGGAACTGTACTGGCGCCATCCACTCTCATCCGTGCGTTGCCTTGGCGCCAGGGCTTTGTAGAAATAGCCGAAATAATTGTGGGGCCTGTCCGAAAGCAGGCTTTTTTCTGATCATATCCTCAGGTTTTACCGCCTGTAATGACGTAAGGGATTGAAAGTTCGACTTATTGACGTGTTCCAGCGCACCCCGTCGGTCGTGTTAGCATCCGTGCCCATATGAAGTTTTTAACAACGCTCAGTAGCGTGCTGCTGATGTCCTTGAGTGCAACGGCCCTTGCCCAAGCCAGCCTGGATGTCAGGATCAAGCCCGCGAATCCGGAACTCAAAGCCAACGTCGAAGGATATGTGGGCAGCCTTGGCGAGCGTGACGCCGAAGCCTTGCAACACTTCAGCCTGGGTGCCGAAGAGCAGGCGCAGAAGGCGGCCCAGGCGCTGGGCTACTATCAGGCTCGAATCGACAGTCAGGTGACAGGCGACAAGGACCCGAAGCTGGTCATCAATATCCAGCCGGGTGAGCCGATCCGCCTGCGCAATGTGACGGTGCGCATCGACGGGCCGGCTGCTTCCCTGAAGGCTTTTCAGGTTCCGAAAAGCCAGGCGCTGGCGCCGGGTGCGGTGCTTAACCATGGTCATTACGAAGACGCCAAGCGTCTGATCCAGAATCAGGCATCGCGCTACGGCTTTTTCAGCGGACGCTTCACCAGCCAACGTCTGGCGATAGATCCGCGGGCCGGGGTGGCGGACATCGATCTGGTCTATGACAGCGGTCCGCGCTACTCACTGGGCAAAGTGGTGTTCAGTGGTGACTCGCCCCTCGACGATGACCTGCTCAAGCGCATGGTGCCGTTCAAGGAAAACACACCCTATGACTCGCAACTGATCGCCGAACTCAACCAGGCCATGCAGGCCAGCGGTTATTTCGAGGGTGTCCGTGTGGACGCTGCACCGACTGCCGCCGTTGGGCAAGTCATCCCGGTGACCGTGCAACTGGAAACCCGCAAACCGCGCACCATGGGGCTTGGGCTGGGCTTTTCCACTGACGTCGGGCCGCGGGGCAAGGCCAACTGGACTCGTCACTGGGCCAATCCCCAAGGGCACAGTTATGGCTTTGAAACGGAGCTGTCTGCACCTCGGCAGAACGTGGGCCTGTGGTACGACGTGCCGCTCGATCCACCGCTGACCGACAAGCTGCGTTTTGCCGGTGGCTATCAATATGAAGAAATCGCGGGCACCGACAGCCTCAGCAAGCTGCTCACGGTCGGCCCTGAATGGCACAGCAAGTTGCCCAGCGGCTGGGAGCGGGTGGTTTCCCTCAAGTGGCAGCGTGAAGAGTACCGACTGGGCGATGACAGTGGCCTGAGCACCTTGCTGATGCCCGGTATCAGTTATTCGTTCCTGCGCAGTGACAATCGCATCGACCCAAGCCACGGCTACCGACTGCAGTTCGATGCTCAGGTGGCCAAGGAGGGCGTGATGTCCGACGCCAACCTGTTCCATGGCAACGTGTTGCTCAAGGGCCTGACCACTGTGGCGCAGAATCACCGTTTTCTTGGGCGTGTGCAGTTCGGGGGCAACCTCACCAATGGCTACAAGTCCATCCCGCCGTCGCTGCGTTTTTTTGCCGGTGGTGACCAGAGCGTTCGCGGTTACGACTATCAGACCCTGTCGCCGACCAACTCCGATGGCGATCGTATCGGCGGCCGCTACATGGTGGCTGGCAGCGTCGAGTATCAATATTCCATCGCCGAAAAGTGGCGTCTGGCGACTTTTGTCGATCAGGGCAACTCCTTCAATAACCTTGAGCTGCCGAGCATGAAGACCGGCGTAGGCTTCGGTGTGCGCTGGGTTTCACCGGTCGGGCCGTTGCGTCTGGATCTGGCCCGTGCGCTGGACGATGACGGCGGGATTCGTCTGCACTTCTCCATGGGACCGGAACTGTGAAGCGTCTGAATATGAAGCGTGCGGCGAAAATGGCCGGCCTGAGTCTGGTTACGGTCCTGCTGTTGTTGGTCGTTGGCACATGGCTGGCGGTGGGCACGCAAGGTGGCAGCCAGTGGCTGTTGGCGCGGGTGCCCGGTGTGCAGGTGGACAATTTCAGTGGCCGGCTGGGCGGGCAATGGCGTGCTGACACAGTGCTCTGGCAGCAAGGCGAGGATCGTGTCGAGGTCACTGCCGTCGAGTTCGACTGGACGCCTGCCTGTCTCTTGAAAATGACCCTGTGTGTCGAACAACTGCATGCCGCTCAGGTTCGCATGCACTTCACCGCCAGTGATGAGCCTGCCAGCGAAGGTCCTCTGACCTTGCCGCAATTGAAGCTGCCACTGGCGATTCGCCTGAATGACGTACAACTGGGCAGTTTGCAACTGGACGGCGTCGAGCAACTGAACAATCTGAAGCTGGCGGCGCACTGGACTGCCGATGGGCTGCAAATCGATTCGGCCCATTTGCAGCGCGACAGCCTGGTCCTCGACCTTGCCGGTCTGTTGACGCCCGAGGGCAACTGGCCGCTGACTGCCAAAGGCACCTTGCAACTGCCACCTCAGGACGGAAAGCCCTGGGCACTGGCGCTGGATATCACCGGCGAACTGCTCAAGACCCTGCACCTCAAGGCGGACAGCAGCGGCTACCTGCAAGGGCAATTGAGCGGTGAGTTGCAAGCGCTGGCCGAGCATCTGCCAGCCAGGCTGAACATCACCTCCGAGCGCTTCAAACCCAGTGCCGGACTGCCGGATACCTTGCAGCTTGAGCAGGTGCTGCTCAATGCCCAAGGTAACCTCGACAGTGGCTACCAGATAACCGGCAGCGCCAGCCTGCCAGCCGAGCAAGGTCCGGTCGCTCTGGCGCTGCAAGGGCGGGTCGATGTCAAAGGCGCGGATATCGCGGCGCTGCAACTGACGGCCAGTGATCAACAACATCTCACCCTCAACGGTCAGTTGAACTGGGAAAACGAGTTCAAGGCCGATGCGAAAATCGACTGGCTGGATTTCCCGTGGCAGCGGCTTTATCCGTTGGCGAGCGAGCCTCAGGTCAGCTTGCGCAAGTTCACTGGCGAGATTTCCTATACCGATGGCCAGTATCTGGGCAATTTCAGCTCAGACCTGGATGGCCCCGCGGGCGCTTTCAGCCTGGGTAGCCCGTTCAGTGGCAATTTGCAGCGGGTGTACCTGCCGCAACTGGAACTGGTCGCAGGGCAGGGCAAGGCCAGCGGTCATCTGAACCTGCAATTCGCCGATGGCATCGGCTGGGACACGGCTCTGGACCTGGCATCTCTCGATCCGTCCTATTGGGTTGCAGAGCTGCCGGGCACTCTGGCGGGTGCGCTGCGTAGCAAGGGGCAATTGAAAAACGAAAGGCTTGAGCTCAATGCCGACCTCGATCTCAAAGGCCGTTTGCGTGGGCAACCCGCTGTATTGATGGCCAAGGCCGATGGCGCGGGTGAGCAGTGGAACCTCAGTGCGCTGGATATACGCCTGGGTGATAACCGGATTCAGGGGAGCGGCAGTTTGCAGCAGCGCCTCGCGGGTCAACTGGACCTCAATCTGCCACGCCTGGGGCAGCTATGGCCGAGGTTGCAAGGGCGGCTCAACGGAAAACTGAATCTGGCCGGGACGCTCCAGGCTCCCCAGGGCCAGCTTGACCTGCAAGGCGCGCAACTGGCCTTGCAGGACAATCGCCTGCAAAACCTGACGCTGGCGGCAAAGCTCGATCAGGCCCAGCGGGCAACGGTCGACCTCAAGGGCAGTGGTATTCAGGCGGGTAACACGGCGTTGGGAACCTTGACCGTCAATGGGCAGGGCACGCTCAAGAACCAGCAGATGAAGCTCGACCTGCAAGGCCCGCTGCTGAAACTGGCCCTGGCACTGGATGGTGCTCTGGATCAGGGCAACTGGCGTGGGCGTCTGGCCAGCGGTGCCATTCAGAGCGGCGGGCAGGACTGGCAATTGCAGCGGCCAGCGAAGCTTGAGCGTCTGGCTGACGGCAAGGTCAACTTCGGTGCCCATTGCTGGGCGTCCGGACAGGCCAGCCTCTGTGCTGAGGATCAGCGCCTGCTGCCCGATCCGCGCCTGCGCTATCAACTGAAGAACTTCCCTCTGGAAAGCCTGGCTCAATGGCTGCCCAAGGATTTCGCATGGAAAGGTTCGCTCAACGCGGATGTAAAACTCGACATGCCTGCGGCCGGTCCTGATGGGCAAATCACGGTCGATGCCAGTAACGGTACGCTGCGGGTTCGGGAAAAGGACCAATGGCTGGATTTTCCCTATCGAAGCCTGAAGCTCAGCAGCACCCTGAAGCCCCAGCGTATTGACTCGCGGCTGGATTTCGATGGCGAGAAACTGGGCAGGCTGCTGCTTGATGTGCGTATCGATCCGTTATCGCGCAACAAGAGCCTGAGTGGCGATTTCAGTCTGTCCGGTCTTGATGTGTCCGTGGCACGGCCCTTCGTGCCTATGGTGCAGAAGCTCAATGGCCGTCTGAGCGGCAATGGCCGTCTGTCTGGTGGCCTGCTGGCGCCTCAGGTCAATGGCAGCATCCGCCTCAATGATGGCGAGGTTTCCGGTCCCGAGCTTCCGATGGAGTTGCAGGGTTTGAAGGTGCAGGCCCTGATTGCCGGGGAAAGCGTGCAGCTCGATGGCGGCTGGAGAAGCGGCTCGAACGGGCAGGGAACCGTGAGCGGGCAGGTGGCCTGGGGGCAGGCCTTGCTGGTGGATATCAACCTCAAGGGCTCGCGCCTGCCGATTACCGTCGAGCCTTATGTCGCCGTGGAAGCGGCGCCCGATCTGAAAATCTCCATGCACAACGACCGGCTGGGCATTTCCGGCAAGGTACTGGTGCCCAAGGGCACGATCACGGTGCGCGAGTTGCCGCCGTCTACGGTGAAGTTGTCGGGCGATACGGTCATCGTGGGGCAACAGACCGAAGAGGGCGCGCCGCCGCTGGCCATGGCGATGGATATCGATGTCGAGGTCGGTCAGGAAAAACTGGCATTCAGCGGCTTCGGGCTGACAGCGAATCTTGCTGGTCATGTGCATATTGGCGACAACCTCGATACCCGTGGCGAACTGAACCTCAATGATGGGCGTTATCGTGCCTATGGCCAGCGCCTGACCATTCGCAAGGCCCGCCTGCTGTTTGCAGGCCCCATCGATCAGCCATATCTGGATATTGAAGCGATTCGCCAGACCGACGACATCATCGCCGGTATCCGGCTGACAGGCAGCGCCGAGCAGCCCACCACCGAAGTGTTTTCCGAGCCGGCCATGAGCCAGGAGCAGGCGCTTTCATATCTGGTAATGGGCAGGCCCCTGGGCAATACCGGTGAAGACAACAATATGGTGGCCCAGGCGGCCCTGGCGCTGGGGGTAGCGGGAAGTGCTTCCACTACCGGAAAACTGGCCGACAACCTCGGGATCAAGGACTTTGAACTCGACACCACGGGGACCGGCAACAAGACCAATGTCGTGGCCAGCGGCAAGATCACCGAAAAACTCAGCCTGCGTTATGGCGTAGGCGTGTTCGAGCCGGCCAATACCATTGCGTTGCGCTATATGCTGAGCAAAAGGGTATATCTGGAAGCGGCCAGCGGTATTGCCAGTTCGCTGGATATTTTCTATAAACGGGATTTTTAGCGCGAAGGCTCTATCTCGTACCCGTTTCGGAAATATCCGATATAGGTACTTGGTCACTTTCGTGGTTAACTTCCGGCTCTTCCAAAACTCTGTAAAAAGGACTTGGTTTCATGGCTCAAGTAACGCTCAAAGGCAACCCTGTACAAATCGCTGGCGATCTGCCGAAGACTGGCAGTGTCGCTCCTGCCTTCACACTGGTGGGTGCCGGCCTTGCCGATGTGACTCTGGCGGACTTCGCGGGCAAGCGTAAAGTGCTGAACATTTTCCCAAGCGTCGACACGCCGACCTGCGCGACTTCCGTGCGCAAGTTCAATGCTCAGGCCAATGAGGTGAACAACGCGGTCGTACTGTGTATCTCCGCTGACCTGCCATTCGCCCAGGCTCGCTTCTGTGGCTCGGAAGGTCTGGAGAACGTCCAGAACCTGTCTTCTTTCCGCAGTGCCGATTTCGGCAAGAACTACGGCGTTGAAATCGCCGATGGTGCTCTGGCTCACCTGACTGCTCGTGCTGTTGTCGTCCTGGACGAAAACAACAATGTATTGCACAGCGAGCTGGTTTCGGAAATCGCCGAAGAGCCGAACTATGAAGCGGCTCTGGCTGTATTGAAGTAATACGTTGCAACACTTCAGCGGCCTGAATCCGTTCAGGCCGTTTTTTTATTTGTGCTTCAACCGTTTAACAAAAGTAAGCGCTTGGTAAAGGCGCTTTGCTTGCAGCTCATCTGTGCTTATTGTTCAGCCTCCTGAAGAACCCCACCTGTAATGGTTGATTTATTCATGCAATCGTCTGGCCCCCGTAATTCCCGTCGCTGGTTGATCAGTCTGTTGGTCCTGTTGGTTATCGTCGGTTTGTGCTGGTGGTTCTGGCCTGCGTCCTCTTCACACAAGGGAGCCGAGGCTGGCAAGGCTCCTGCCGCTGCCGCTGGCGGTGCGGCCGGGCCGGGCAGAGGCATGGCGCGTCCGGGGTTCGGCGGTTCGGCGGTAGCGGTTCCGGTGCGGGTCGCTCCGGTAACCCAGGGCGACTTCCCGATCTATTACAAGGCGCTGGGCACGGTCACCGCGACCAACACCATCAATGTGCGCAGCCGGGTGGCTGGTGAGCTGGTCCGGCTTCACTTCCAGGAAGGGCAGATGGTCAAGGCGGGCGATCTGCTGGCCGAAATCGATCCGCGTACCTATCAGGTCGCGTTGCAGCAGGCTGAAGGCACCCTGGCGACCAATCAGGCGCTGCTGAAAAACGCTCAGCTCGATGTGCAACGCTACCGCGGTCTGTTCGCTGAAGACAGTATCGCCAAGCAGACGCTGGACACTGCCGAGTCGCTGGTCAACCAGTATCAGGGGACGATCAAGTCCAATCAGGCCGCAGTGGCAGAAGCCAGGCTCAACCTGGACTTCACCCGTATCAAGGCACCGATTGCCGGTCGTGTCGGCCTCAAGCAACTGGATGTCGGCAACCTTGTCGCCGCCAACGACACCACGGCACTGGTAGTGATTACCCAGATCCAGCCGATCTCGGTCAACTTCACCTTGCCGGAGAAAGAGCTTTCGGCAGTCATCACCCGTTATCGCAGTGGCGACCAGTTGCCCGTGGAAGCCTGGGACAGGGGTGACATCAAGCTACAGGCCACTGGCGTGCTCGCCAGCCTGGACAATCAGATCGATGTCGCCACCGGTACGCTGAAATTCAAGGCACGCTTCGAGAACCGGGACGAAGCGCTGTTTCCCAACCAGTTCGTGAATGTGCGCCTGCGTGCCGACACCCTCAGACAAGCGGTGCTGGTACCCACGGCTGCTGTGCAGTTCGGCACCAACGGTACCTTCGTCTATGCGATGGACGGCGACAAGAAGGTCAAGATCAATCTGCTCAAGACCGGCCCGAGCGATGAGAACTCGACGGTGGTCCTGGAAGGCCTGGCCGCAGGTGCGCGGGTCGTGCTCGAAGGTACTGACCGCCTGCGCGAAGGCGCCGCAGTGGAAGTGGTCAGCGACAGCAAGGACGTGCCGTCCACGCCGGGCCAGCAGTTACAAGGCAAGCCTGACAAGGCCACCGATAAATCGGCCTCGGCCGACAAGGCGGAAAAAACCCAAGCATGAACATGTCGCGCCTGTTCATCCTGCGTCCGGTAGCAACCACCCTGAGCATGCTGGCCATTGTGCTGGCCGGTTTGATTGCCTACACCTTGCTGCCGGTTTCTGCCCTGCCACAAGTGGATTACCCGACCATCCGGGTCATGACGCTATATCCGGGTGCCAGCCCGCAAGTCATGACCAGTGCCGTGACGGCTCCACTGGAGCGACAGTTCGGGCAGATGCCGGGGCTGGACCAGATGGCGTCCACCAGTTCGGGCGGCGCGTCGGTCATCACCTTGCGTTTCAATCTTGAAATCAATATGGACGTGGCCGAGCAGGAAGTGCAGGCGGCCATCAATGCCGCAACCAACCTGCTGCCCAACGACCTGCCTGCGCCACCGGTCTATAACAAGGTCAACCCGGCGGACACCCCGGTCCTGACCCTGGCGATTACCTCTAAAACCATGCTGCTGCCCAAGCTAAACGACTTGGTGGATACGCGCATGGCGCAGAAAATCTCCCAGATCAGCGGCGTCGGCATGGTCAGTATCGCGGGCGGACAGCGTCAGGCGGTGCGGATCAAGGTGAACCCCGATGCCCTGGCCGCCAACGGCCTGAACCTGTCGGATGTACGTACGCTGATCAGTGCCTCCAACGTCAACCAGCCAAAAGGCAACTTCGACGGGCCGACGCGGGTATCGATGCTCGATGCCAACGACCAGCTCAAGTCCCCCGAGGAATACGCCAACCTGATTCTGGCCTACAGCAACGGCGCGCCGTTGCGCCTGAAGGATGTGGCGCAGATCGTCGATGGTGCGGAAAACGAGCGGCTGGCAGCATGGGCCAACCAGAATCAGGCCGTGTTGCTCAATATCCAGCGTCAGCCCGGTGCCAACGTCATCGAGGTGGTGGACCGGATCAAGGCCTTGCTGCCCAGCATCACGGACAATCTGCCGGCCGGGCTGGACGTGATTGTGCTGACTGACCGCACCCAGACCATCCGGGCTTCCGTCACTGACGTTCAGCATGAGCTGCTGATTGCAATCATTCTGGTGGTGCTGGTGACCTTCCTGTTCCTGCGCCGGGTGAGCGCGACCATCATTCCGTCGATTGCCGTGCCGCTGTCCCTGATAGGCACGTTTGGCGTGATGTATCTGGCCGGTTTTTCCATCAATAACCTGACACTGATGGCCTTGACCATCGCCACCGGCTTTGTGGTGGACGATGCGATCGTGATGCTGGAGAACATTTCCAGGCATATCGAAGAGGGTGAAACGCCCATGCAGGCGGCATTGAAGGGCGCGAAGCAGATCGGCTTCACGCTGATATCGCTGACCCTGTCGCTGATTGCCGTATTGATCCCGCTGCTGTTCATGGCCGATGTGGTCGGGCGTCTGTTCCGGGAGTTCGCCATTACCCTGGCCGTGGCGATCCTGATTTCCCTGGTGGTTTCCCTGACCCTGACCCCGATGATGTGCGCCCGTCTGCTCAAGCGTGAGCCCAGGGAAGAAGAGCAGGGCCGTTTCTATCGTGCCAGCGGCGCCTGGATCGACTGGCTGATCCGCATCTATGCCGACAAGCTGCGCTGGGTGCTCAAGCACCAGCCCCTGACTCTGCTGGTGGCAATCGGCACACTGGGATTGACCGTCGTGCTGTATATGGCGGTCCCCAAGGGCTTCTTTCCGGTGCAGGATACCGGCGTGATCCAGGGGATTTCCGAGGCACCGCAGTCGGTGTCGTTCAAGGCCATGAGTGAGCGTCAGCAGTCTCTGGCAGAGATCATCCTCAAGGATCCGGCGGTTGTCAGCCTGTCTTCCTATATAGGTGTCGATGGCGATAACGCCACGCTCAACAGCGGTCGTCTGCTGATCAATCTCAAGCCCCATGGCGAGCGCGACCTGACCGCCATGCAGGTCATCCAGCGTCTGCAACCTCAACTGGACGGTCTGTCGGGCATTCGCCTGTTCATGCAACCTGTGCAGGACCTGACCATCGAGGACAGGGTCAGCCGGACCCAGTATCAGTTCAGCATGTCGTCACCCGATGCCGAGCTGCTCAGCCTGTGGAGCGGCAAGCTGGTGGATGCGTTGAGCAAACGCCCCGAATTGACCGATGTTGCCAGTGACCTGCAGGACAAGGGCCTGCAGGTCTACCTGATGATCGACCGCGATGCCGCCAGCCGTGTGGGTGTCACCGTGGCCAATATCACCGACGCGCTGTACGACGCCTTTGGTCAGCGACAGATTTCCACCATTTATACCCAGGCCAGCCAGTATCGAGTGGTATTGCAGGCGGCTGCCGGCAGCGAGCTAGGGCCTAAGGCGCTGGAGCAGAGCCACGTCAGGACCACCGATGGCGCTCAGGTCAAGCTGTCGAGTCTGGCGAGGGTCGAGCAGCGTCAGGCACAACTGGCGATTGCCCATATGGGGCAGTTCCCGGCGGTCATGATGTCGTTCAACCTTGCGCCGGATGTGGCGCTGGGCGAAGCGGTGAAAGTGATCGAGCAGGTTCAGAAGGACATCGGCATGCCGATTGGCGTGCAGACCCAGTTCCAGGGGGCTGCCGCAGCTTTCCAGGCCTCACTGTCCAGTACGCTTTTGCTGATCCTGGCGGCGGTGGTCACCATGTACATCGTACTGGGCGTGCTCTACGAGAGTTACATCCACCCGATCACCATTCTCTCGACCCTGCCGTCGGCAGCAGTGGGCGCCTTGCTGGCCCTGATGATCAGCGGCAACGACCTGGGGATGATCGCCATTATCGGCATCATTCTGCTGATCGGCATCGTCAAGAAAAACGCCATCATGATGATCGACTTCGCTCTGGATGCCGAACGCAATCGCGGCATCGACCCCGAGACGGCTATCTATGAGGCGGCGCTGCTGCGTTTCCGGCCGATCCTGATGACGACGCTGGCAGCGCTGTTCGGTGCCATACCGCTGATGCTGGCCACCGGTTCCGGCGCAGAGCTTCGTCAGCCGCTGGGGCTGGTGATGGTCGGCGGCCTGTTGCTCAGCCAGATCCTCACGCTGTTCACGACCCCGGTGATTTACCTGTATTTCGACCGGCTGGGTCGTCGCTGGAGCAGCAAGCCTGACGCCATACAGGTTGAAGCATGAATCTCTCCGCACCTTTCATCCGCAGGCCGGTCGCCACCGTCCTGCTGAGCCTGGCAATCATGCTGCTGGGCGCGGTCAGCTTCAGGCTGCTGCCCGTTGCACCCTTGCCGAACATGGATTTCCCGGTGATCGTGGTGTCGGCCAGTCTGCCGGGGGCCAGCCCCGAGATCATGGCTTCCAGTGTCGCAACGCCGCTGGAGCGCTCGCTGGGGACCATCGCCGGCGTCAACACCATGAGCAGCAGCTCAAGCCAGGGTTCGACCCGTGTGATTCTGCAGTTCGATCTGGACCGGGATATCAACGGCGCGGCGCGGGAAGTGCAGGCTGCAATCAACGCCTCGCGCAACCTGTTGCCCAGCGGTATGCGCAGCATGCCGACCTACAAGAAGGTCAACCCTTCCCAGGCACCGATCATGGTGCTGACGTTGACTTCCGATGTGCTGGAAAAGGGGCAGCTTTACGATCTGGCCTCGACCATTCTTTCCCAGAGCCTGTCCCAGGTGACCGGTGTGGGCGAGGTGCAGATCGGCGGCAGTTCGCTGCCGGCCGTGCGCATCGAACTTGAGCCCAACATGCTGGACCAGTACGGCGTGTCGCTGGACGAAGTGCGGACGACCATCACCGGTTCCAACGTGCGCCGCCCCAAGGGCTCGGTGGAGGATGGCCAGCATAACTGGCAGGTCCAGGCCAATGACCAGCTGGAAAAGGCCAAGGATTACGCACCGCTGATCATCCGCTATCAGGACGGCGCCGCATTGCGCCTCAAGGATGTGGCCAAGGTCAGCGACGCGGTGGAAAACCGCTATAACAGCGGTTTCTTCAATGACAGGTCAGCGGTGCTGCTGGTCATCAACCGTCAGGCCGGTGCCAACATCATCGAGACGGTGGCGCAGATCAAGGAACAACTGCCCGCCTTGCAGGCCGTCCTGCCTGCCAGCGTGAAACTGAACATTGCCATGGACCGCTCGCCGGTCATCAAGGCCACACTGCACGAAGCCGAGATGACCCTGCTGATCGCCGTGGTTCTGGTGATTCTGGTGGTGTTTCTGTTCCTGGGCAGCCTGCGGGCTTCACTGATCCCGACGCTGGCGGTCCCGGTTTCCCTGGTGGGCACTTTCGCCATCATGTATCTGTGCGGCTTCTCGCTGAACAACCTGTCACTGATGGCTCTGATTCTGGCCACCGGGCTGGTGGTGGATGACGCTATCGTGGTGCTGGAAAACATTTCCCGGCACATCGATGAAGGTGTTGCGCCCATGAAAGCGGCTTTTCTGGGTTCCAAGGAAGTCGGTTTCACGCTGTTATCCATGAACGTTTCGCTGGTGGCCGTGTTCATCTCGATTCTGTTCATGGGCGGTCTGGTGGAAAGCCTGTTCCGGGAGTTTTCCATCACCTTGTCGGTGGCGATCATCGTTTCGCTGCTGGTTTCCCTGACCCTGACCCCGATGCTCTGCGCACGCTGGCTCAAGCCTCAACAGCAGGAGCAGAACACCTTTCAGCGCTGGAGTCAGCGGGTCAACGAGCGCATGGTGGCTGGCTATGACCGGTCCCTTGGCTGGGTGCTGCGCCACCCGCGCCTGACGCTGCTCAGCCTGCTGATTACCATCGTCGTGAATGTCGCGCTGTATGTGGTGGTGCCCAAGACGTTTCTGCCGCAGCAGGACACCGGGCAGCTGATGGGCTTCATCCGTGGCGATGACGGTCTTTCGTTTACCGTGATGCAACCCAAGATGGAAATCTTCCGCCGTGCCGTGCTGACCGATCCGGCGGTGCAGAGTGTTGCAGGGTTCATCGGCGGCAGTGGCGGGACCAACAACGCTTTCATGATCGTACGCCTGAAGCCGATTTCCGAACGCAAGGTATCCGCGACCCAGGTGGTCGAGCGTTTGCGCAAGACTCTGCCTCATGTGCCGGGCGGGCGATTGTTCCTGGCTCCGGATCAGGACCTGCAACTGGGCGGTGGTCGTGAACAGGCCAGCTCCCAGTATCAGTACATTCTGCAAAGCGGTGACCTGCAAAGCCTGCGCGAGTGGTATCCGAAAGTCGTGGCGGCCCTCAAGGCCCTGCCGGAGCTGACGGCCATCGACGCCCGTGAAGGGCGCGGTGCCCAGCAAGTGACGCTGGTGGTCAATCGGGACGCGGCCAAGCGGCTGGGAATCGACATGAACATGGTTACCGCCGTGCTCAACAACGCCTATAGCCAGCGTCAGGTTTCCACCATCTATGACACCCTGAACCAGTATCAGGTGGTGATGGAGGTCAACCCCCGATACGCCCAGGACCCGGTCACGCTGCAACAGGTACAGGTCATTACCGCAGACGGGCAGCGAGTGCCGTTGTCGAGCATTGCCCATTACGAGCGCAGTCTTGCCAATGACCGGGTGTCCCATGAAGGTCAGTTTGCATCGGAGAGCATTTCCTTCGATCTGGCCGAAGGTGTCAGCCTGGACACAGCGACTGTCGCCATAGAGCGTGCCATTGCCAGGGTAGGCCTGCCTTCCGAAGTCATCTCCAAGATGGCGGGTGCCGCCAGTGCCTTTGCTGCAACCCAGAAAGGGCAGCCATTGATGATTCTCGGGGCGCTGCTGGCGGTTTATCTGGTGCTGGGGATTCTTTACGAAAGCTATATCCATCCGCTGACGATTCTGTCGACCCTGCCATCGGCCGGTGTCGGTGCCTTGCTGAGCATCTACGTGCTGGGCGGCGAATTCAGCCTGATTTCCTTGCTGGGGCTGTTCCTGCTGATTGGTGTCGTGAAGAAAAACGCGATCATGATGATCGACCTGGCCCTGCATCTGGAGCGTGAGTCCGGGATGACGCCACAGGAATCGATCCGCAGTGCCTGCCTGCAACGTCTCAGGCCGATCCTGATGACCACGATGGCTGCCATTCTTGGCGCATTGCCGCTGCTGCTGAGCAATGCCGAAGGTGCGGAAATGCGTCGCCCGCTGGGCCTGACCATTATTGGCGGGCTGGTCTTCAGCCAGGTTCTGACCCTTTACACCACGCCTGTGGTTTACCTCTATCTCGACCGGCTGCGCCACCGTTTCAACGGTTGGCGTGGCGTGCGCACCGATGCTGCTTTGGAAACCCCGCTATGACCGACCATCCGGCAATCAAATCCAACCCGCAATGGCTTGTCCGGCCAGTGGCAATGGGGCTTTGTGTCCTGCTGCTGAGCGCCTGCACCGTAGGGCCTGATTACCACAAGCCGTCAGTGACCACGCCTGTGCAGTTCAAGGCTGCTGAAGGCTGGCGTCAGGCGACACCGAGCGATGCCGTGGCGCGCGGTGCGTGGTGGGAGGTGTATGGCGACACGGAACTCAATGCGCTGGTGGAACGGCTCAACAGTTCCAACCAGACGGTCGCGCAATATGAAGCCCAGTACCGGCAGGCCAGGGCATTGGTGCGCAGTTCCCGCGGTGCGCTGTTTCCCTCTCTGGACCTGACCACCAGCAAGACCCGCTCAAGCCAGGGTTCTTCCAGCAGCAGTACCTCCAATGCCGACAGCATCAACAATTCCTATAACGCCCAGTTGGGTGTGAGCTGGGAGGCCGATATCTGGGGCAGGCTGCGCCGAGGCCTTGAGGCCGATACCGCCAGCGCCCAGGCCAGTCTTGCTGACCTGGCAGCCATGCAGTTGAGCCTGCAGTCGGAACTGGTGCAGAACTACCTGCAATTGCGGGTGCTGGATGAACAGAAGCGTTTGCTGGAGTCCACGGTTGAGGCTTACCAACGCTCTCTGACCATGACCCGCAATCAGTATCAGGCCGGTATTTCCGGGCGCGAAGCCGTGGCTCAGGCACAGACCCAGCTAAAGACCACCCAGGCCGACCTGATCGATCTGACGTGGCAGCGCGCCCAGTTCGAGAATGCCATCGCGGTCTTGATGGGCATGGCCCCGGCCGAGTTCAATCTGCCAGCGACTATAACTATCCCGGAGTTACCGCAGATTCCGGTGGGCATTCCTTCACAATTGCTGGAGCGTCGTCCCGATATCGCTGCCGCCGAACGCTCGATCATGGCTGCCAACGCCAATATCGGTGTCGCCAAGGCCGCTTACTACCCGGATTTCACCCTGAGCCTGAGTGGCGGCTATAACAGCAATTCGTTCTCCAACTGGATCAGCCTGCCGAACCGTTTCTGGTCGGTCGGGCCGCAAATGGCGCTGACACTGTTCGATGCGGGCAGACGCTCGGCGGAAGTCGATCGCATTGAAGCCGTCTATGACCAGACAGTTGCGCAATACCGGCAGACGGTCCTGAACGGCTTCCAGGAAGTGGAAAACTACATGGTTCAGCTCAAGGTCTACGAGGAGGAAGCGGCGGTTCGGCAGGAAGCGCTGGATGCCGCTCGCGAATCCCTGCGCCTGACCAGCAACCAGTACAAGGCCGGAGTGATCGGCTATCTGGATGTCGTCAATGTACAAACCACAGCACTGAGCAACGAGCGTTCTGTATTGAATGTCCTGCAAAGTCGCCTGATTGCCAGTGTTCAGTTGATTGCAGCACTGGGCGGTGGCTGGGATGGGCAGAGCGCTCTGCAACTCAAGGACTGATCAGCTCTGGAGGAGGGCGGAGAGCATCATTGTGCTGTCCGTCTGAAATTAATAATTTATATATGGCCAATAGCCATTTTTTTACGTGTCTGACGGGACATTCTGCCGTTTTTGCGTAAACTCTCCTGCAACTGTTTGGCATGGATGCGTTAACTCGATCCATGTCACAGGAGCGCCCATGTTGACTGGTCATTACACGCCCTCACTGGTCTTCATTTCCATATTCGTGGCGATTCTCGCTTCGTATACCGCGCTCGATCTGGCAGGCCGCATTGCTTCTGCCAAGGGTCGTGGCGTTTACATATGGATGTGTGGCGGTGCCTTTGCCATGGGCATCGGTATCTGCTCCATGCACTTCATCGGGATGCTGGCTTTCAAGCTTCGCATCGAACTCGGGTTCGATATCCCTCTGACCTTGCTGTCACTGCTGATTGCCATGCTGTCTTCAGGCATCGCTTTATGGCTGGTCAATCAGGTGCAATTACCTCTGTCACACCTGGCGCTTGGCGCCTTGTTCATGGGTGGCGGCATCAGCACCATGCATTACACCGGCATGGCAGCGATGCGCATGCAGCCAGGCATCGAGTACGACCCTTTCCTGTTCATCATGTCCCTGCTTATCGCTGTAGGGGCTTCGGCCGTTGCCATCTGGATTGCCTTTCGCTTGCGTCATCAGACCTCCAATGTGTTTCTGGTTCGGGCTGGAGCGGCGGTGGTCATGGGCATCGCCATTGTGGGCATGCACTATACCGGCATGGCGGCAGCCAGTTTTCCCGAAGGCAGTTTCTGCGGCGCGCTGGGTAACGGGTTGAAAAGCGATGGTCTGGACAAGCTGGTACTGGTCACCAGCCTGGCCGTATTGACCATCGTGCTGCTGACCTCGATTCTCGACGCCCGCCTTGAGGCCCGGACGGCTGTTCTGGCCAATTCGCTGCTGGAAGCCAACCGCGAACTCACCCATCAGGCTCTGCATGACAGTCTGACCAGTCTGCCGAACCGTGTATTGCTGGCTGATCGCATCGAGCAAGCAATAAGGAAGGTCAACGATAATGGCGGCTGTTTTGCGCTGATGTTCATGGACCTGGACGGTTTCAAGCCGGTCAACGATGCATTCGGTCACCATATCGGCGATCAGTTGTTGCGTCAGGTTGCGTTGCGCCTGCGGGAAAACCTGCACCGGCATGACACCCTGGCGCGAATCGGTGGCGATGAGTTCGTTCTGTTGATGGAATCCCAGGATATCGATGACGCCCTGGCCGTTGCATCGCGCCAGGTCGGCGTGATTGCCCAGCCGTTCGATATTGCCGAACACACTCTGCAGGTTTCGGTCAGCATCGGCATCTGCATGTACCCGGGCAATGGCGAGACTCAGCATGAGCTGCTGATGAATGCCGATGCAGCGATGTATCACGCAAAGGCTGCGGGAAAGAACTGCTACAGCTTCTTTGAATCCGCGATGAACACCAATGCCCGCAACCAGATGCAGCTCTTGCAGGGGTTGCGGTCAGCCATCAAGAACACCCATTTCTGCTTGTATTACCAGCCCAAGTTCGATGCCGTCAGCGGCTTGCCTGTAGGGGCCGAGGCCTTGCTGCGCTGGAATCACCCGGAGCAGGGGCTGCTTGGGCCGGATACGTTCATTGAACTGGCTGAAAAGACCGGCCTGATTATTCCTATCGGTGAGTGGGTGCTCGATGAAGCCTGCCGTCAGATGAGCGAATGGTATGCCCAGGGTTACACCCACTGGCGTATTGCAGTGAACCTTTCGGCCTTGCAGTTCTGTCATGCCGGGTTGGTCACGACGGTCGCCAATACCTTGTCCAGGCATCGGCTTGAGCCCAATTGCCTGACCCTGGAGATCACCGAAACCACCGCCATGAGCAATGCCGAGGTCACCATGGAGGTATTGCAGAAGCTTTCGGCCATGGGTGTCGATATTTCGATTGACGACTTTGGCACCGGTTACTCCAGCCTGATGTACCTCAAGCACCTGCCTGCCAATGAAATCAAGATCGACCGTGGTTTTGTCCGTGATCTCGACCACGACCGGGACGATGCCGCGATTGTCTCGGCCATTGTTGCCGTGGGCCGTGCCCTGGATTTGCGAATCGTTGCCGAAGGCGTTGAAAACAGTGTTCAGCAAAACTTCCTGACCGATCTGGGCTGCAATGCCTTGCAGGGTTTCCTGCTGGGGCATCCGCTGCCTGCGCAACAATTCATGAGCCATATCCTTTCGGTCGAGGGCCGCACACTCCCAAGGGCAAGTGGGGTGATAGCTGAAATACAGGATGGCGTTCATGCCAAAACGCTGGCAGGATCGATTCTGCATGCGGGCGCTGTGGGTCCGCTAGGCTCTGTATGAGCAACGGATCGCCATAGCGATCCTTGGCCCCTGAAAACATACGAGAGACATTCATGGATAAAGTCCTCCTCATTACCGGCGGCTCCCGCGGGATCGGTGCAGCCACGGCGCTTCTGGCAGCTTCACAAGGTTATCGAATCTGTATCAATTACCTGTCCGACCATGCCTCTGCCGAGAAAATATGCGGCAAGATCCGGGAGTTGGGTGCGCAGGCCATCACGGTACAGGCCGATGTCAGTAACGAGGACGAGATCATTCGCCTCTACGCGCGTATCGATTCGGAGTTGGGACCCATTACCCATCTGGTCAATAACGCCGGAACCATTGCCCATACCTCGCGGCTGGACGATATGTCAGAGTTCCGTATGCTCAAGATCATGATGACCAATGTGGTCGGCCCGATGCTGTGCAGCAAACACGCTTTGCTGCGCATGTCGCCGCGTCATGGCGGCAACGGCGGCAGTATCGTCAATGTGACCTCGGCTGCCGCGCGCCTGGGAGCGCCGGGCGAATATATCGACTATGCGGCTTCCAAGGGAGCACTGGATACCTTCACCACAGGACTGTCCCTGGAAGTCGCGGGTGAGGGCATTCGGGTCAATGCTGTAAGACCGGGCTTCATCTTCACCGACTTTCATGCCCTGAGCGGCGATCCGTTTCGGGTCAGCAAGCTTGAAGGGAACATCCCCATGTACCGGGGCGGTAAAGCCGAAGAAGTTGCCGAGACCATTGTCTGGCTGCTGTCGGACCATGCTTCATACGTGACCGGCACCTTCATCGATGTTGCTGGTGGTCGCTGACGCTCGATTGTCCAGCAACGAACGAATGATCCGCCCCAGGGTTTCCATGGCCTTCTCGGAGGTTGTGGTCCAGGGGCTGCCGTAGTTCAGGCGAATGCAGTTACCAAAGCGTCGGGTCGGCGAAAAGATCGGCCCCGGCGCAATACTGATCCCCTGAGCTAGCGCCACCTGGAAGACTTTCAGCGAGTCGAGCTGTTCTGGCAGTTCCACCCACAAAAAGTAACCGCCTACCGGCTGGCTGACTCTGGTCTGCGCCGGGAAGTGTCGACCGATGGCACTCAGCATGGCCCGCTGCTGATCTTCCAGTGCGTAGCGCAGCTTGCGCAGGTGTCGGTCATAACCGCCGTGCTGCAGATAGTCAGCAATGGCGGCTTGAGCAGGCATCGAGGCGCAAAGAGAGGTCATCAGTTTCAAGCGTTCGATCTTCTGCGCATAACGTCCTGCCGCAACCCAGCCGATCCGATAACCCGGCGCAAGGCTTTTGGAAAACGAGCCGCAGTGCATGACCAGCCCCTCGGTATCAAAGGCCTTGGCCGGTTTCGGGGCCTGAGGGCCGTAGTACAGCTCGGCATATACATCATCCTCGATCAATGGCACCTGATGCTCGCGCAGCAGTTCCACCAGTTCACGTTTGCGCGCCTCCGGGACCTGCGCACCGGTCGGGTTCTGGAAAGTGGTCATGCACCAGCAGACCTTGATTGGATGTCGCTCCAAAGCCTGCTTCAATATGCCCAGGTCGATACCGTCACGCGGGTGAGTCGGGATCTCCACGGCCTTGAGTTTCAGACGCTCCAGCACTTGAAGGCAGGCGTAAAAGGCGGGGGCTTCGATGGCCACAAGATCGCCAGGCTCGGTGACGGCCTGTAGACACAGGTTCAGAGCTTCCAGCGCGCCATTGGTAATCAGCAGCTCCTCCATGGGTAACACCAGGCCATTGACCATGTAGCGCAAGGCGATCTGACGACGCAGTTGCGGATTGCCCGGCGACATATCGGTGACCACCATGCGCGGGTCCATCTCGCGAGAGGCACTGGCCAGAGAGCGGGAAAGACGCGGCAACGGGAACAATACCGGGCTGGGAAAGGCCGAGCCAAAGGGCACCGTATTGGGGTCCTTGATCGAATCCAGCACTGAAAACACCAGCTCACTGACATCCACTTCAGTGGATTCATAGACCTGAGTGCTGGCCTGCGGCTCGCTGAACGGTCTGGGTGGCTTGTCGACAATGCCGTTTACGAAATACCCGGAACGCGCACGCGCCCGAATCAGCCCGCGACGCTCCAGCAGGTAATACGCCTGGAACACGGTCGAAGGGCTGATACCGTGGGTCTGGCTCGCATAACGAACCGAAGGCACCCGCTGGTCCGGTCCCAGCACGCCACTGCGAATCAACTCGGCTACATCGTCGGCATACTTCTCGTAACGCTTCATGGCATCACCGCTAATGAGGTAGCCGGACTATAAAGGCGAGACTGTTTTCAGAACAGATGCAGGTTCATGCTGAAAAAGCAGATCAGATAAAGCCGGTAGGAGAGAATGCATTCGCGAAGAGTCAGTACGCCCGACAGAGTAATGTCGTTTGAAATACCCTCTCGCGAATGAATTCGCTCCTACTCTCTAACCGTGTGATGCCGCTTGTCCTGCGCACCTTGCACTGTCAGCGCATCGGCATCCGCCTCGGTTATCGGTACGTGCTGTCCATCTATCAGCGCCTCGGACATATGGGTCGCATCGTTGGTCGTGATGATCACATCAGCCACGAGGCTGCGCAAAATCGTATCGTGAAAGGTCACGGAGCAGGATTGGTGAGCGCTATCGAATTCCAGTGTCATGGCACAACTCCTTGAGGTGTGCGTCAAAACTCTCAAACATTTCTGCCCGGCACATTGACTCGGGTCAGGGTTCGACGAAGGAGAAATGCGAGCCGGCCGCAACCGCTCACATCCTCCCGATTCCGGTCACTGCGGCAAGTCATCCACCAGAATGACCGGAGGCTCCTGAGTCGGAGGGTCGCCTGCAGGCGGCTGGATCACCGGCGGCAGGGTCGGTGGCGGCTCTTCGGCTGGCGGTGGCACGGGCAGGGTGGGTTTATCGATATTCGGGTCCGGCGTTTCGGCCGGGATTGGAATGTTCATTGAGCTTCACCTCGATACCAGATAAGTGGGGTTCGTGATGTTTGACCGCCGAGCGCGTTCTGGAATTCAGACGATTTTGTTTTGCCAGGATAACAATGTGGAATGAATAGTCAGCTCATCTATTACAGGTTCTGAAGCTTCATGAGCTTCTTTCAGTTCTTTCAATACACTCCATAGTGGCTCTGATGTTTTTTCTTTTTCAACGCTCGGGTTTATGTTTTCAAAAAATAAAAGTTCGTAATTAAATATCTTGAGCTGCATGGTTGGCCTTTTTATAGATTTATAGAGGGTGTAAACCCGGTGCAAAGAATTTTTATGAGTTGTAGTTGCCTGTAGAGCCTTGCAGGGTAGGGTGTTCGTGCGTGGGATTGTGCTGAGGGATCTGTTTTTATTTGTTTAATATGTTCGAGTCAATATGGTTTGCATATGCCAGGTTTGATTGATTTTTCTGTTGTGGAAGCGTCTTACGTTTCTTTAAGAAACTTCGGTGTTTTTGCTGATGGTTACTTAAGGTCTTTGATTGTTGTAAGAGTTTTCCGTAGGTGTTATCGACAGGCTTATGCTCACCATCGAAAATATCTGATTTGAGAAAGTACTCACATTTTTCGGCTAATAGTTTTCCAGTGGTTCAACTCTGGGATCTTTATATGCTCCCCTAAAAAAGCCGACGAACGGTCGTCCGGGTTTTGGTCCGCATGCCCATTCAGGCATTTCCTGCTGTTGCATGGCGCAGTCCTGAGCGAACAGATTCGTCTACGCTGAGGCTCGTTCTCAAACTTTTTGAACTTTGCCTGTACAGGCGGCATCGGAAAAACATGTGACAGATATTCAGGCGAATCAGGATTGTCTTTGTCTGTCCGCACCGCATCGATACAAAACCTTTTTCTGCATGGATCTGCACAGGAGCGTCCCAGGGGCGTGAGGAGTGATGCTCGATGAATGTGACTGCTGATCAGCCATACGGCCCGGATTCTCTGGCCTCTGATGTTCCACACCCAACCCGTCCATTGTCCCTGACCCAAGCCCTGCAATTACCGCGCATCGTGATCGAAGACACCATGCCGGTGATCGATGGCGGGTTGTTTGCTGCCAAGGGCATCGTCGGGCAGAAGGTCACGGTGACCAGCAAGGTGTTTGCCGATGGGCATGACAAGCTGGCAGTGCGGGTCTGTTGGCGGGTGGACGGTGACGGGGAGTGGCAGGACGCTTTGCTGCACGACCTTGGAAATGACAGCTGGATCGGCGAATTCACGCCGACGTCCGTTGACCGTTACGTATTTCGCCTGGAGGCCTGGATCGATCAGTACGCCAGTTATCGTTACGAACTGGAGAAAAAGTACGGTGCCGGTGTGCCCATCGAGCTGGAGCTGGAAGAAGGGCGTATTCATCTCGTTCATGCGGCCGAGCGAAGCCAGGGCGCGTTGCGTCAGCAGATCGAAAGTGTTCTGGAGCGCTTGGGGCAACTGGATTCCGAAGGCCGGGTTGCCTTGCTCTTGCACAGTGAAACTGCGGCCTTGATGGTCCAGGCGGACAATCGGACGTTTCTGAGTCGCAGTATCGAGTTCCCGCTGGATGTGGAGCGTCAGTTGGCGCAGTTCGCCAGTTGGTATGAATTGTTTCCCCGCTCGATTACCGATGATCCGGCGCGGCACGGCACCTTCAATGATGTGCACTCACGTCTGCCGATGATTCGGGACATGGGCTTTGACGTGCTGTATTTCCCGCCTATCCACCCCATTGGCCGCGCCCATCGCAAAGGCCCGAACAATTCGCTGACCGCAGGCCCGGACGATCCCGGTAGCCCTTACGCCATCGGCAGTGAAGACGGTGGTCATGAGGCTATTCATCCGCAACTGGGCACCCGCGAGGATTTTCGCAATCTGGTTGCAGCGGCTGCGGAGCACGGCCTGGAGATCGCTCTGGATTTCGCCATTCAGTGCTCTCAGGATCACCCTTGGCTCAAGCAGCATCCGGGCTGGTTTTCCTGGCGGCCGGACGGGACCATCCGTTATGCAGAGAACCCGCCGAAGAAATATCAGGACATCGTCAACGTCGACTTCTATGCGGCCGATGCGATTCCCGGCCTGTGGCTGGAGTTGCGGGATATCGTGCTGGGGTGGGTCGAGGAGGGTGTCAAGATCTTCCGGGTCGATAACCCGCACACCAAGCCGCTGCCGTTCTGGCAGTGGATGATCGGTGACATTCGCAGCCAGCACCCTGATGTGATGTTTCTGGCCGAAGCCTTTACCAAACCCGCGATGATGGCGCGTCTGGGCAAGGTCGGCTATTCACAGAGCTATACCTATTTCACCTGGCGCAACACCAAGGCCGAGTTGTCCGAGTACCTGACCCAGCTCAACCAGCCACCGTTGCGCAATTGCTACCGTCCCAATTTCTTTGTCAATACGCCGGATATCAACCCGCATTTCCTGCATGAGTCGGGGCGCGCGGGCTTTCTGATCCGGGCCGCACTGGCGACCATGGGGTCGGGCCTGTGGGGCATGTATTCGGGGTTTGAGCTGTGCGAGTCGGCACCGATCCCCGGCAAGGAGGAGTATCTGGATTCCGAGAAGTATGAGATCCGGGTCAGGGACTTCACGGCACCGGGCAATATCATTGCCGAGATCGCCCAGCTCAACCGTATTCGCAGGCAGAACCCTGCATTGCATAGTCATCTGGGTTTGAAGCTGTATGCGGCCTGGAACGACAACATTCTGTATTTCGGCAAGCGCTCGGACGATGGCAGTAACTTCATTCTGGTGGCTGTCAGCCTGGATCCGTTCAATGCCCAGGAAGCGCACTTCGAGTTGCCGCTGTGGGACATGGGCCTGCCCGACGATGCTGCAACTTCGGGCGAGGACCTGATGACCGGGCATCGATGGACCTGGTACGGCAAGATTCAGTGGATGCGGATCGACCCTTCGTATCAGCCATTTGGTATCTGGCGTATCCAGGCCGCGAATTGAAGAGGCAGGAGCCCGTAATGGCGAAGAAGAAAGCTACTAACGCCACATTCATCAATGATCCGCTCTGGTACAAGGACGCCGTGATCTATCAGGTTCACGTCAAGTCGTTCTTCGATTCCAACAATGATGGTATCGGTGACTTTGCCGGCCTGATCGACAAGCTCGATTACATCGCCGAACTGGGCGTCAACACCATCTGGGTGCTGCCGTTCTATCCCTCGCCCCGGCGTGATGATGGCTACGACATTTCCGAATACCGTGATGTACACAGCGACTACGGCACCATGGCCGATGCCAGAAGGTTCATTGCCCAGGCCCACAAACGCGGCTTGCGGGTCATCAGCGAACTGGTCATCAACCACACCTCGGACCAGCATCCCTGGTTTCAGAAGGCGCGGCATGCCAAGCCCGGTTCCAAGGCCCGGGATTTTTATGTTTGGTCCGATACCGATCAGAAGTATGAGGGCACGCGCATCATCTTTCTGGACACGGAAAAGTCCAACTGGACCTGGGACCCGGTGGCCGGCCAGTACTTCTGGCACCGCTTCTACTCCCATCAACCGGATCTGAATTTCGACAATCCCTACGTGATGGACGCGGTACTGGAAGTCATGCGCTTCTGGCTGGACCTGGGTGTCGATGGCTTGCGTCTGGATGCGATTCCTTACCTGATCGAGCGGGATGGCACCAACAACGAGAACCTGCCCGAGACTCATCAGGTACTCAAGCGCATCCGTGCCGAGATCGACGCCCACTATCCTGATCGCATGCTGCTGGCCGAGGCCAATCAATGGCCGGAAGATACGCAACTGTATTTCGGTGATACCCATGGCCCCAATGGCGATGAATGCCACATGGCGTTTCACTTCCCTCTGATGCCGCGCATGTATATGGCGCTGGCCCAGGAAGACCGCTTCCCGATCACTGACATTCTGCGCCAGACACCGGAAATTCCGGCCAACTGCCAGTGGGCAATCTTTCTGCGCAATCACGATGAACTGACCCTGGAAATGGTCACCGACCGTGAACGGGACTACCTGTGGAATTACTACGCAGCCGACAAGCGCGCCCGCATCAATCTGGGCATCCGCCGACGTCTGGCTCCGTTGGTGGAGCGTGACCGGCGTCGGGTCGAACTGCTCAACAGCATGCTGCTGTCCATGCCCGGTACTCCGACGCTGTACTACGGTGATGAAATCGGCATGGGCGACAACATCTATCTGGGGGACCGCGATGGCGTTCGTACGCCGATGCAGTGGTCCATCGACCGCAATGGCGGTTTCTCCCGTGCCGACCCGGCCAGTCTGGTGTTGCCACCGATCATGGACCCGCTGTACGGCTACCAGTCGGTCAACGTCGAAAGCCAGGAAAAAGATCCTCATTCATTACTGAACTGGAATCGTCGAATGCTGGCGGTGCGCAAGCAGCAGAAGGCATTCGGGCGCGGCACGCTGAAAATGCTGTCACCGTCCAATCGTCGCATCCTGGCTTACATTCGCGAATACACAGGGTCAGATGGACACAACGAAATCATTTTGTGCGTAGCCAACGTTTCCAGTGCGGCCCAGGCGGCCGAACTGGAGCTGTCGGCCCATGCGGGCACTGTCCCGGTGGAAATGCTCGGCGGCAGTGCCTTCCCGCCGATCGGGCAACTGAGTTATCTGCTGACGCTGCCACCTTATGGTTTTTACTGGTTTCTTCTCGCCCCGGAGAATCAAATGCCCAGTTGGCACGTGGAACCTGCGCAAAGCATGCCGGACTTTCCCACGCTGGTACTCAAGAAGCGTCTTGAGGAATTGCTCGACGAGCCGTTGCGCAGCACGATGGAAAACACTTCCCTGGCGGTCTATCTGCCCAAGCGTCGCTGGTTTGCGGGCAAGGACAAGGCCATTGAACAGGTCAACATCGCCTATGCCGTTCGCTTCGGCGACCCGGCGCATCCGGTCCTGCTCAGTGAAATCGAGGTCACTGCCGGTGGTCAGCCAGAGCGTTATCAATTGCCTTTCGGGCTGTTGGCCGAAGATGACATCAGCAGCGCCTTGCCCCAGCAACTGGCGCTTGCCCGCGTGCGGCGCGGTCGGCAGGTGGGGCTGATTACCGATGCCTTTACTCTGGAAACCTTTATTCGGGCAGTGATTCAAGGCATGCAGGATCAGACCGTACTGACCTGCAACGACGGCGAATTGCGTTTCGAGCACACGTCGGAACTGGCGCCCTTGGGGCTGAGTGACGAGTCTGAGGTGCGCTATCTCTCCGCCGAGCAGTCCAACAGCTCTGTTGTGGTGGGCAGCAGCCTGGTGCTCAAGCTGATCCGCAAGGTCAGTGCCGGTACTCACCCGGAACTGGAGATGGGGGCTTATCTGACCAATGCCGGTTACCGGAACATTTCGCCCTTGCTGGGGGCCGTGACGAGGGTTGGCAATGACGGGCAGCCGCATCTATTGATGATTGCCCAAGGCTACTTGAGCAATCAGGGCGATGCCTGGGAGTGGACGCAAAACAACCTTGAGCGGGCAGTGCGCGATGCGCTGGCACATGGCGTGTCCGAGCAGGAGCAGCATTACAACGCGCTGCTGGAACTGGCGGATTTTTCTCTTTATCTGGGGCAACGACTCGGAGAAATGCACCAGGTTCTGGCAGCACCGACCGATAATCCGGACTTTGCGGTGCAAGTCACCAGTATCGATGACAGTCAGGCGTCGGCGAAAAGCATCGGCGCACAGCTTGAGCGTGCCCTGCAATTGCTCGATCAGCGCAAGGACGATCTGGGGCCGGAAGACCGGCAACTGGTCGATGACCTGAGTGCCAGTCGCCAAGCCATTCAGAACCATGTGCAAGACCTGGCCAGACGCTCGGTGGGCGGTTTACGCATGCGGGTCCACGGCGACCTGCATTTGGGTCAGGTATTGGTGGTCAAGGGCGACGCCTATCTGATCGATTTCGAGGGCGAGCCTGCCCGCAGCTTGCCCGAGCGACGTGCCAAACACAGCCCGTTCAAGGATGTCAGCGGCGTTTTGCGATCTTTCGACTACGCTGCCGCAATGGCCGTGCGCAGTGCTCAGAGTGTCGACACCTCGGCCGAGGCCGGCGTGGCCCGCCGTCATGTAGCCGAAACCTACCTCGCTCAGGCCCGCGAGGCGTTTCTGGAGGGTTATCGCAAGGCAACACTCGGCCTGGCTCATGCCTGGAAAGACGAGAACGGAGAGAGCGCTGCGCTGGAGCTGTTCACCCTGGAAAAAGCCGCTTATGAAGTGATCTACGAAGCCGAGAATCGTCCGAGTTGGTTGGCCGTACCTTTGCAAGGCTTGCGTGGGTTGCTGGAACTGTCTGATGGAGAAACCAAATGAATTTGCCTGACAAGATCGGTACGGGCCGCCAACCAATGCCTGCTGCTGTCGATATGGATGCTTTGATCCGTGCGGAGCACAGAGATCCCTTTTCCATTCTCGGGCCACATGACGATGGCGCCCACGGGCAGTTCATCCGTGCGTACCTGCCGGGTGCATTGAGTGTTCGTGTGCTTGCCCAGAACGACGGACGGGATCTGGGCGAGTTGCAGATGAGTGAAGTGCCAGGTTTTTTCGTGGGGCATTTCGAGCAGGCACAGCCTTATCTGTTGAAGATCAACTGGGCCGGTGGCGAACAGGTAACCGAAGATCCCTACAGCTTCGGTCCGCTGCTGGGCGAGATGGATCTGTATCTCTTTGCAGAAGGCAATCATCGCGACCTGAGCAGTTGCCTGGGCGCACAGCTCACCAATGTCTCAGGTATCGATGGCGTGCGGTTTGCGGTCTGGGCTCCGAATGCTCGCCGGGTCTCGGTGGTGGGCAGTTTCAATAACTGGGACGGGCGTCGTCATCCGATGCGCCTGCGGCATCCCTCGGGTGTCTGGGAAGTATTCGTGCCTCGCTTGCAGGCAGGCGAGATCTACAAATACGAAATCCTGGGCAGCCAGGGCATCCTGCCCTTGAAATGTGACCCGGTGGCGCTGGCAACCACCTTGCCACCCGATACCGCCTCAAAGGTCGCCCAGCCGTTGCAGTTCGACTGGCAGGACCATGACTGGCTGCAATCGCGCGGCGCCCGGCATGCCCAGACGGCGCCGCTGTCGATCTACGAGCTGCATGCCGGTTCCTGGCAGATGGAGCAGAACGAAGACGGGACGCAGTGGCGGCAATACAACTGGCGTGAACTGGCTGACCGGCTGATCCCTTACGTCAAGGAACTGGGCTTCACCCATATCGAACTGATGCCGATCATGGAGCATCCATTTGGCGGCTCCTGGGGTTATCAATTGCTGGCGCAATTTGCTCCCACGGCACGTTATGGCTCGCCCGAGGACTTTGCGTTCTTCGTCAACGCCTGCCATCAGGCCGAGATCGGCGTGATCCTGGACTGGGTGCCCGCGCATTTTCCAACCGATACCCATGGCCTGGCCCAGTTCGACGGCACGGCGCTGTACGAATATGGCAACCCGCAGGAAGGCTTCCACCAGGATTGGGACACCCTGATCTACAACCTGGGCCGCACCGAAGTACATGGTTTCATGCTGGCCTCGGCGCTGCACTGGCTCAAGCACTTCCATATCGACGGCCTGCGGGTGGATGCTGTGGCATCGATGCTTTATCGGGATTACTCGCGCAAGGCTGGCGAATGGGTACCGAACCGTTTTGGCGGGCGTGAAAACCTCGAAGCCATCGACTTCCTGCGTCACCTCAACGATGTGGTCGCGATTGAAGCGCCGGGCACCATGGTGATTGCCGAGGAGTCCACGGCCTGGCCGGGCGTCACCCAGAATACCCAGCAGGGCGGGCTGGGGTTCTCCTACAAATGGAACATGGGCTGGATGCATGATTCGTTGCATTACATGCAGCAAGACCCGATTCATCGCGCCCATCACCATAACGAACTGAGCTTTGGTCTGGTGTACGCCTGGTCCGAGCGTTTTATCCTGCCGATTTCCCATGATGAAGTGGTGCATGGCAAGCACTCGCTGATCGACAAGATGCCGGGTGACCGTTGGCAGAAATTCGCCAATCTGCGCGCTTACCTGACCTTCATGTGGACGCATCCGGGCAAGAAGCTGCTGTTCATGGGCTGTGAGTTCGGCCAGTGGCGCGAGTGGAACCACGACGAGCAACTGGACTGGTACCTGCTGCAATATGCTGATCATATCGGCGTGAAAAAGCTGGTATCGGACCTCAACCGCCTGTATCGCCAGGAAAAGGCCCTGCACGAGCGCGATGCCGAGCCGATGGGGTTCCAGTGGCTGATCGGTGACGATGCGGCCAACAGCGTTTTTGCCTGGTTGCGCTGGAGCAAGGAGGGTGAGCCGCTGCTGGTGGTCGCCAACCTGACCCCGGTGCCCCGTGAAAACTATCGTGTTGGCGTGCCATTCACCGGGACCTGGGTCGAACTGCTCAACAGTGATGCTGAAACGTATGCAGGCTCGAATCTGGGTAATGGCGGCGGGGTGCATACCGAAGACAGCCCGAGCCACGGGATGCCTGCTTCTGTTTCATTGAGTCTGCCGCCTTTGGCGGTGCTGATTCTCAAGCCTAAGGTCGAGGAATAGTGAACCGTCGCGGCCAAGGCCCCTCCCACATCTGCGTGGGAGGGGCCTTGGCCGCGACAGCAACCTACCAGCTCACTCTGACCCCCAGATTTCCCCGCAACCCATCCAGGTCATTGTCATCCAGATTGCTGCTGTAATCGGCGCTCAGGTAGAGGCTGATCTCACGGGATAATCGGGTTGTCAGCCCAACGCCCAGGTCAGCCGTCGTCGATTTGTGTTCCGTCTTGATCCGGTCGTTGTGATCGAAGGTCAGTGTGTCCGCACCATCAAAGTTTTGCCACAGGTTACCTTGTAAAAACGGCTCGACCGGAACTCCCCGCACTTGATAGCGGCCTTCAAGCCGTCCACCCAGGCGTGCGGTGGTGTAGGGCTGTGAGTCGAACGCGACGTGTGAGATTCCATCGTTCTGGCTATCGAGGTCGATACGTTGATGGATCACTTGTGCCTGAGGTTCGATAACCCAGTGTGGCGCCAGCGCAATGGGGTAACCCGCCTCGACGGAGAGGCTCAGGACATGGCCGTCAGTGTCGATACGAATCCCCCGGTCTGAACGGCTGTTGCCATCCAGTCGAGTACCCATCGCCACGGTATCCAGATACCAGCCTTGCGGGTCGATCAGGGTCCAGTAGATGCCGAGGCTGTCACCCTGGATTTTCAGCTTGCCAGTACGGCGGCCCTCGAAACCCTCGGCAAAGCCTTTGACGTGGCCGTCCAGTTGCGTGTGGGCAACGAATAGACCGGTTCGCTGGGTACGCCCGCTGCTGGTTTGCAGGGCCAACAGGTCATGGCCGACCTGATAGCCCTTGAGCGATGCATCAAGGCCAGGAGCTACCGTGCCTGACCAGTCCTGCTGGAAGTCGTTGCCAAATATACGCGCCCAGCCGGCAGCAAAGGCACCGGTCTCGTTCAGCAGGTTCTGGTCGCCTTGACGCTCATGGAAGGTCCCCAGGGATGACAGCGCCAGTTTTGCAGCGGCTGGAGGCACCACTGCGTAATTCGGAACCTCCAGGCGATACAAGGGAACAGGCGCAGCACCACGTACAGGAGCGGGAAGCGGCGGGGTGCCAGGTGCGGGAACGGGCTGGATAGCCGCCGGTTGAAAGGTTGGCGGTGTGGGCGCTGGAGCTTCGGGTGGCACAGGAGTTGGCGTTGGCGTTGGCGTTGGTGTCGGTTCAGGAGCAGGCTCGACTGGCGCAGTGACGAGTGCCTCAGGTACGGAAATCACCGATGAGCGCAGAAACCAGCTGTTCTCCGAGCCGGCAGTGGCTCCACCCTTGAACAGGTAGTACTGATAGGCGCCGACAGACAATGAGTTTTTCAGTGAAAAGGCTGAGTTATCGCTGGTCGCGCCATTGGCGGCCTCGACCACTTCGATCCCGTTTTGCAGGGTCAATGCACCGACTCCTCCTTGATTGTCGACTGTAATCTGAGTGCTGCCGCTGATCGATCCCCGGGATACCACCAGTTTGTCGCTGGGCGAGCTGTCTTCGCCCAGCACCGATTGCAGCCTTAGCTGCCCGTTATTGCCAACGTAATTGCCATTGACCGTCAGTGTGTCAGTCGCACTGCTGCTACCGGTGCTCATGTCCAGAGTGCCGGCGTTGTTGAGTGTGACCAAGCGAGCGCTGGTAAAAGGCGAAATGCTGCCCGATACGGATGTCAGGGTACTGCTGGCGTCGACATTCATGACTCCCGTTTCGCTGGTGCTATCCCCCAGCGTGAAAATGCCTGCCAGATCCAGCCGTGAACCATTGTTCAGATTGACCGTTTCCCAGTTGGTATAGCGTGCGGGATTTGCTGAGGTTGTTGCATCAAAGGCCAGTAGATCCGTGCCCGGACCACCATTGAGCAGCGGGTTGGGTCCCAGGTAGGTTTCATTCAGATTGCTCAGTGTCGCCGTGTCATTATCGTTCTCCATCAGCACACTGCCGCGTATGTAGCCGCCATTGAGCCAGGTGAAGGTGTCATTGCCGAAGCTGGTGCGAATCCCGCCGCGAATCTCGCCGCCACTGACGGTAACCCTGTCGTTGCCACCACTGACACTGACGATCCCGCCAATACTGCCGTCTGACAGAATGATCGTATCGCGGCCAAAGCCTGTGACCAGATTGTTGACGATGGCCCCGCCCGACATATCGAAGGTATTGTCATCCAGTTTCATGTCTACGCGGCCTATGGTGCCGCCGGTCATTCTGGCCTGATCACCATCCTCGAAGGCGTTACTGATCGTGCCGCCGGTCATGAGAAAGGTGTCCAGGCCATCGCCTTGAGTCAGCGAGCGCAGGGTGCCGCCACTCATGAAGAAATCATCACGGTCGGTACCTTGATTGACATCGCCCGTGATGTTTCCTGCCGTGATACGAAACTGATCCGGCCCCGCGCCCTGATTGACGCTGCCGGTGATGTTGCCGGAATTCATCTCGACCCTGTCGCTCCCTGGCCCATAGGTGACGCTGCCGTTAATCGAACCCGTACCTCCTGCCGGGAATATCAGCGTGTTATTACCGCCAGGTTTGTTCAAGGGGCCGCTGTTGCCGCTGTCACAGACCTGTATCTCGTTGGCGATGGTGGCGGCGAGATCGCAGGCACCATGAGCGTTGGGAGAGATGAAGAAGGTCAGTACAGCCAGGGGAAGGATTCGAGCGATGAAGCGCAGTAACCGGTGGTTGATTTTCATGACTGCTCTCTCTGAACACGTGGTCAGGGAGGCGGTTCATGGTTCCAATGCTGGCCTGGCTACCACGCAAGTGACATCCATGAAGGGGTTTTATAAGCCTGATCAATGGCTAGCAGAAACAAGTCAAGATCCGATTGCGAGATGCGTCAATTAGTTGACCGACCGGCGGCATCAGGTTCCGTGCGAAAACAGGTTCAGGTGCCTGCTTGAGGGCGGCGTGATAACCAGAGTGTCAGGGCCAGGGCGGTTATCGACAGCAAAGAGGCATAAAAGAAAATCCAGCCATAGCCCTGACCCAGTGCAATGGCTCCCATCACGGGGCCTGCAATCGCCAGCGCCAGATCAAAGAACACGGCATAGGCGCTCAAACCTGCACCGCGACTGGTGGTAGGGACTTGCTTGATCGCCTCGACACCCAGAGCCGGATACACCAGCGACAGCCCCAGACCGGTAAGGCCCGCGCCCGCCAGGGCAAAACCGGTGTTGGGAGACAGCCACAGCATTACCAGCCCGATGGTTTCCACTGCCATGCACAGCATCGCCGCATTGAAGCCGCCCAAGCGATTGATGGCGCCGATAAAGAGCAGGCGGGCAAGGATGAAACATACCCCGAACATGCTCAGGCACCAGGCTGCTCCTTCCCAGCCACGGCTGATATAGAACAAGGTAATGAAGGTGGTCAGCGTCCCGTAGCCGATGGATGATAGCGTCAACCCAAGGCCATACGGAGCGATACGCCCGAACACCGACCAATAGGGCAGGCGCTCACCGGCAATCACCGGTACCGATGGCTTCTTGCGAATCATCAGCAAGGCCAGGGCCGCCATGGCGACAAGGGCAATGCCCAGGCTGTTGAACCCGGTGTGGTCGATCATCACGACCCCAAGTGGTGCGCCGATGGCAATCGCGCCGTAGGACGCGATGCCATTCCAGGAAATCGAGCGTGCCGTATGCTCCGCGCCGACCTTGCCGATACACCAACTGATGGTCCCGACCCCGATCATGCCCTGGGATACGCCGAGGAACAGCCGTGCAACGATCAAAATCCACAGGCTGGCCAGAGGAATGCTTTCAAGCAGCGTGGCGGCCAGCGTCATCACACCGCTGATGACTATCCCGCAAAGGCCAAGGACGATGGCGCGTTTACTACCCATATTGTCCGTCAGCCGGCCGGCAAAGGGACGGCTGAGCAGGGTGGCCAGGTATTGCGAGCCGATGGTCAGACCTGCGACCACCGCACTGAATCCGAGTTGGTCGTGTACATAGCCGGGCAGCACGGCAATCGGCAGGCCGATGCACAGGAAGGCGATGAAGGTATAGAAGACGATTGAGACAATTTGCAGCGTGATCGCCATGGAACTTGGCTGCGCTGAAGGTTTCTGGCTTGAGGCGGCAGGCATTGGACTCGTTCGCTGGCAGGCGGTTGGAATGGAATCATCATGGCGCGGTAAGGGCTTAAATGAAAGCACGCTAACAATCTGATCGGGTGTATTGCTGTTCTTCTCACGTAGTCATAGGATGACTGACCACAAACACAATAACAAAAGGTGCTTCATGAAAAAAAACCTCCTGCTGGCGGCTGCGGTTTCCTGCTCGTTCGGTCTGTCTGCTCATGCAGCGACTTTCGCTTATATCTCCAGCCCTGCTGACGGGCTCATTTCCCAATACCGACTGGACGCGGCAAGCGGGGCGCTTAGCCTGATAGAGCAGACCAAGGCAGGCGATCAGGTCAACCCTATGGCTCTCTCGCCGGATGGCAAGACGCTGTTTGCCGCATTGCGCGCCAAGCCTTATCAGGTGGTCGGTTTCGGCATTGAGCACGGCACCGGGCATCTGAAACAGATTTCCCAAGGACCACTGGCCGAGAGCCTGGCTTACCTGTCCACTGACCGCAGCGGTCGATTTCTGCTTGGCGCGTCCTATGGCGGCGACCTGCTCAGTGTTCAGCCCATCGATGAGCAACAGCGCCCAGGCGACAGCATCAAGACCTACAAGACCGGCCTGCATGCCCATTCGGTGCGTACAGACCCGAGCAACCGATTTGTGTATGCCGGCAACCTGGGCGTAGATCACGTCCTGCAATATCGTCTGGAGAAGGACGGCACGCTTGCACCGATTGGCACGGGTTACGTCTCCGTTGCAGACAACACCGGGCCACGCCATCTGGCCTTCTCGCCGGACGGCAAGTACCTGTATGTGGTGGGAGAGATGAGCGGCACCGTGGACGGTTTTTCAATCAATGATCAAACCGGCGCGTTGACCGCGATCACCCGGGCAGCCGGAATCCCGGAACGCCTGAAACTTGCCCATGGCGAAGTTCGTGATGCCCGCAATAACGACCTGAAGGACGATCCGACTCCGCGCATCTGGGCAGCAGATATCCGTATTGCGCCGGATGGCAAGTTGCTGTTTATCAGCGAGCGTACTTCCAGCAGCGTGTCGGTCTTCAAGGTCGAGCCTTCGAGCGGCAAGATCAGCTTCCTCGAGAACTACGCGGTCCAGGAAAAACAGCCACGCAATATCGCGGTATCGCCTGATGGCCGCTGGTTGCTGGTGACGGGAGAGAAGAGCGAGGTGGTGGGCAGTTATTCGATTGGCGCAGAGGGCGCATTGAAGCGTGTGGGCGAAGCGCCGTCGGGTAAAGGTGCGCTTTGGATCGAGGTGTTGAATCAGCCGGGGGCCTGATTGATAAGGCTTTCGCGAATGAGCGGAGCGCCGCCCGATTCGCTCCTACGGGGAATTTTCAACACCGCAGGAGCGAATTTATTCGTGACAGGCGAGCTTAGATCACCACACCCTGGCTACGCAGGTAATCATCGTAGGTGCCGCTGAAGTCGATCACGCCGCTTGGGCTGAGTTCGATGATGCGGGTGGCCAGCGAGGATACGAACTCACGGTCGTGGCTGACGAAAATCAGCGTGCCCGGATAGTTTTCCAGCGCCAGGTTCAAGGCTTCGATGGATTCCATGTCCAGGTGGTTGGTCGGTTCGTCCATCACCAGCACGTTCGGTTTTTGCAGGATCAGCTTGCCGAACAGCATACGGCCTTGCTCACCACCGGAAATGACCTTGACCGACTTGAGGATCTCGTCGTTGGAGAACAGCATGCGGCCCAGAGTGCCACGCACCAGTTGCTCGCCGCCTTGGGTCCACTGGCCCATCCAGTCGAACAGCGTACTGTCGTCCTCGAAGTCGTGGGCATGGTCCTGGGCGTAGTAGCCGATTTCAGCCGATTCGGTCCACTTGATCGAGCCGGCATCCGGCGTCAGGTCGTTGACCAGAGTGCGCAGCAAGGTGGTCTTGCCGATGCCGTTCGGGCCGATGATCGCAACGCGCTCGCCAGCTTCTACGGTGAAGCTGAAGTCCTTGAACAGGATATTGCCATCGAACCCTTTGGCCATGTGCTCCACGACAACGGCCTGACGGTGCAGCTTCTTGGTCTGTTCAAAGCGGATGAACGGGCTGACACGGCTGGAAGGCTTGACCTCGGCGAGCTGGATCTTGTCGATCTGCTTGGCGCGGGAAGTAGCCTGCTTGGCTTTCGAGGCGTTGGCCGAGAAGCGGCTGACGAACGATTGCAGCTCGGAAATCTGTGCTTTCTTCTTGGCGTTGTCGGCCAGCAACTGCTCGCGGGACTGGGTCGCCACGGTCATGTATTCGTCATAGTTGCCAGGGAACAGGCGCAACTCGCCGTAGTCCAGGTCAGCCATGTGGGTGCACACGCTGTTCAGGAAGTGACGGTCGTGGGAGATGATGATCATCAGGCTGTTACGCTGGGTCAGAACGTTTTCCAGCCAGCGGATGGTGTTGATGTCCAGGTGGTTGGTCGGCTCGTCGAGCAGCAGCACTTCCGGATCGGAAAACAGCGCCTGAGCCAGCAGGACGCGCAGTTTCCAGCCCGGTGAAACTTCGCTCATCGGGCCGTTGTGCTGCTCGATGCCGATACCCAGGCCCAGCAACAGCTCGCCAGCGCGGGACTCGGCGGTGTAGCCGTCCATTTCCGCGAATTCGGTTTCCAGCTCGGCAACGGCCATGCCGTCGTCTTCGGTCATTTCCGGCAGCGAGTAGATACGGTCACGCTCGGCCTTGACCTTCCATAACTCTTCGTGACCCATGATCACGGTGTCGAGAACGGTGAATTCCTCGTAGGCGAACTGATCCTGGCGCAATTTACCCAGGCGCACGTTCGGCTCCAGCATCACCTGGCCACCGGAAGGTTCGAGATCGCCACCCAGAATCTTCATGAACGTGGACTTGCCGCAGCCGTTGGCGCCGATCAGGCCGTAACGGTTACCGGCACCAAACTTGACCGAGACATTCTCGAACAAGGGTTTGGGGCCGAACTGCATGGTTATATTCGCGGTGGAGATCAATTGCCTTACCTATCAATAACTTGGGAAATGCCGATGTGAGCCGTACCCCGAAGGGCGGCTCGCTCCAGTCGGAGCTTGAGTGGTTCCAGCGAGGCATACGTCGATAGCAACCAGCCTGTCAGAGACGGGTTGCCGGAATATGAATGCGGGGTTCATGCCAGACTTTGGCGCGCATTGTCGCATAGGTGGGGCGGTAGTCATATGGGGGATCTTTGAAGGTGGCCGATCCAGTCGTCGGCCACCTCGAAAGCATGAACCTGCGTTATTTGCCAATGACGCTTTACAGCCTAGGCTTTCTGCCTGATGGACCGGATACCGGGTCCTTGCATTCAGGAGTAGTCCAATGTCGAGCAAACCACCGCTCTTTAACGACGAAATTCAGGCATGGGATCTGTATGCCTCTGCCGCGCTCAGTGCCACGATTGTGAAAGCCGAATCTGCCGAGCAGGCGGTCGAGGCTGCGGCCGATCTGGCGGACAGCCTTCTCAAGGAGCGGGCAAAGCGTATCAAGGCTGCGAAGGAGCATCTTTTTCAGCATTGAGGTCTTTCTCAAGCCCGGCCATTGTGCCGGGCTTTGACATTTTTCCTGATGCTCCTGTGTTCTGGAAAAAACAGAACTGGTACGGTCATGCTCCTTCTCTGTGATCCAAGAACTCGAAATGCTGCGAATACTCGGCAAGGCATCGTCAATCAACGTCAGAAAAGTACTCTGGGCATGCGCCGAAACAGGCCGGCCTTTTGAGCAGGAAGACTGGGGAAGCGGTTTTCGGGCGACGGATACGCCCGAATTCATGGCCTTGAATCCCAATGCCATGGTGCCCGTGATTCTGGAAGACGACTTTGTCTTGTGGGAATCCAATACCATCATTCGCTATCTGGCTTCTGCTCACCCGGATGAAGGTTTCTACCCGTCCCAGCCCAGAGCCAGGGCTCGCATAGATCAGTGGATAGACTGGCAGGCAACGGACCTCAACAAGTCCTGGACCTATGCGTTCATGTCGCTGGTCAGGCGTTCGGCCGGGTTTCAGGATCGAGATGCGTTGAAGGCATCCAGCAGCAGTTGGTCCCGGCATATGCAGATACTGGATCGACAGCTTGAGCTGACCGGCGCTTATGTGAGCGGCACGTCGTTTACCCTTGCGGATATCCCGATTGGCCTCTCGGTCAATCGATGGTTTGAAACCCCGCTGGACCATCCGGATTTTCCCGCAGTCGCTGCGTACTATGAGCGTCTGAGCTATCGCCCCGGTTATTTGCTGTATGGCAGAAACGGAACTCCGTGACCGGATATTCACCGAACCCCTTCGTAAACAGGAGTCGCAGTTGTGACCACCATAAAAATAACCGCCGGCGGATATGAGTTCCTGGCTGAGGCCAATCCCGATGCACCGCAAACCGTCGCGGCCTTCTTGAAGTTGCTGCCTTACCGGCAGAAGTTCATTCATGTGCGCTGGAGCGGAGAGGGGTGCTGGGTGCCGCTGGATGATTACCAGCTCATGCTCGACGACAAGCCGATCGGTTTCGAGAATGCGACCAGCCATCCTTCGGTGGGCGACATTCTGTTTTATCCGGGTGGTTACAGTGAAACCGAAATCATCCTGGCCTACGGCTCCTGCTGTTTTGCGAGCAAGATGGGGCAGTTGGCGGGCAATCACTTTCTGACCATCACTGAGGGCAAGGAAAACCTGCGCAAACTGGGCGTCAAGACCTTGTGGGAAGGGGCGCAGGATGTGGTTTTCGAGTTGGTCGAGAGTTGATCGGCAGTATGGGGTGCTAGAATCGGCTTTTTTCGACGAAGGCATGTCATGAAATTTCCGGTTTCTATCATCGCGGCCACTCTGTTGCTGGCCGGATGCGCGGCTCCCTCAGACTCCGCTCGTTCGGTCGGGCCTGCCAAGGTCCTGTCCAGCAGCAAGCAGGATGCTGCCGTCGCTCAATGCATCCAGGTTTCCTGGCAGAACGAAGCGATGTTCGGCACGTCCTCTGATGTGTTCATGCACAAGCTTTCCGGTGGCGGCTTTACGGTCTTCACCACTGAAGCCAGATACTTCGCCGACGTGCGCAGCAAAGGCCCGAGCACCGAGATCGAGTTCTATGCCCCGCAAGGCGACAGCCACTCCGCGTTGAGGGCAGCGGCAATTGCTACCTGTTTGTAAGATGGAAGCAGGCTGAAAGCTACAAGCTACAAGCTACAAGCTACAAGCTACAAGCTTGAGGCTTGAGGCTTACGGCTTGAAGCTTTCAGTTGTGAGCGGCTTGAAACTTGCTTGAAGCTTGCAGCTTGTAACTTTCAGCCCTGGAGCCCCTATGCCTATCCATGTCGCCGATAAAGGCTCTGCCGAGCCGGGCCATAGCTTGTTGTGTGATGTAAGCCTGCCAGCACTGGTGATCCACAATCAGGCGCTGGAGCACAACATTCGCTGGATGCAGGCCTTTGCCATTAACAGCGGTGCGGAGTTGGCGCCTCATGGCAAGACCAGCATGGTGCCGGCCTTGTTTCGTCGTCAGTTGGAGGAGGGGGCCTGGGGCATGACTCTGGCCACGGCGGTGCAGACCCGCACCGCTTTTGCCCATGGCGTGCGTCGGGTGCTGATGGCCAATCAGTTGGTGGGTACGCCCAATATGGCAATCATTGCCGAGATGCTGGCCGACCCTCTGTTCGATTTTCATTGCATGGTCGATCACCCGGACAACGTGGCTGCCCTGGGCGAATTCTTCGCTGCGCGCGGGCTGCGGCTGAATGTCATGATCGAGTATGGCGTGCCTGGTGGACGCTGCGGTTGTCGCACCGAGCAGGAAGTACTGGCGCTGGCAGAGGCAATCAACGCTCAGCCGGGCCTGGCTCTGACTGGTATCGAAGGTTACGAAGGTGTGATTCATGGCGATCAGGCCATCGAACACATCAAGGCTTTTGCCGCATCACTGGTGCGTCTGGCTGTCGAGTTGCAAGACAAACAAGCCTTTGCCCTGGAGCGCCCCATTGTTACCGCCTCGGGTTCGGCCTGGTACGACCTGATTGCCGAAGCCTTCGATGCCCAGGCTGTTCGTCAGCGTTTTCTCAGTGTGCTGCGCCCCGGCAGCTATGTGGTGCATGACCATGGCATCTATAAAAGCGCGCAATGCTGTGTGCTCGACCGCCGTGCGGATCTGGGCGAAGGGCTGCGTCCGGCCATGGAGGTCTGGGCGCATGTGCAGTCATTGCCGGAGCCGGGTTTTGCTGTGGTGGCTCTGGGCAAGCGCGATATTGCCTATGATGCTGGCTTGCCAAACCCTCTCGTGCGCTACAGGGCTGGTGACCGGTCAGCCAAAGGCGATGACGTCAGCGCCTGCAAGGTCACGGCCTTGATGGATCAGCATGTCTTCATGACGGTTGCGCCGGGTTGTGAGCTGAGGGTCGGCGACATCATTTCCTTTGGTTCCTCTCACCCGTGCCTGACCTTCGATAAGTGGCGTTCCGGTTGCCTGGTCGATGAGGAACTGAAGGTGATCGAAAGCTTCAGTACTTATTTTTAATGGCACATTTACCATCAAACATGCAGTTGATCGCCTAAGGGACTGAAAGAAAAGCATTTCGCTGGAGCTTGCGGGCGAATCCGGCGACCATAGGCGTCCGACGATTCTCTATCCGGAGCCTGCGTGCCTGACGACCTGCCTTCTGCTCTTCCTCCCGACCTGGATGTCGAACTCAATCCGCCCGAGCGTCTGCCGTTGTTCAAGCGCTTGCTGTCACGCCTGATCGGTCGTGGTCTGACAGGGCTTGGTGCGCAGCACAGACCTTCATGGTTTCAGGGGCATGCTGACGGGTATCTGAGCGGGCACATCGAAGGTGTGAATGAAGGCTACGCCGAAGGTCGTCTGGATGGGCTGGAGCAAGGGCGCAATGTCTTGCTGATCCGTGACACCCGGCCCAGCGAGCATCGTGGGCCGAAAGTCGATGATCATCTGTTCGATGACTGGCGTCTGGGTCTGACCCCGGAACTGAAAAAGCGCATCAAGGCTGATGTGGCGCAAAAGCTGCCGCCCCATGCACAGCCCAGCACTGCTCAATGGAAAATGATTTTCAGCGACACGCCATCCACTTACGTGATTGCGGGCGCAGGGGCGGGCAAGTCCACGTCGCTGGTGCTGCGAATACTGTTGCTCCATCACTACCTGGGCTTCGAGCTGGAAGCGATGACCGTAGTGACCTTTACCCGCGAGTCGCGCAAGGACTTCATCGGCAAGCTGATCGAGATAATGGCTTTGTGGGGGCATACCCTGAGCCACAAGCAGGCCCGGGATCTGGTTCGCACCTTCCATTCGCGAATACTGCCGCTGGTTCGCAGCCTGCCGGGTTTCGAGCAACTGCGTGCTTTCGAGAATCTGGGTAATACCTCCGCTTCAGGCGACGAGGCCGACAGTAACCCGTTCGATCTGCGTATCAACGACGCCCAGCGTCAGCAATTGAACCTCTGCTATCGCGACCTCTATGCCAGCAGCGAACGCTTTCGCGAGGTGATTGCGCCGCTGTACCGCCATGCGCTGCAGCTCAAGGAACTGGATCGCGATCACCCGGATGTGCAAAAGCGCATCACCGTGACCGAGCTGTCGGCCAAGCGCGATGAGGAACTGTGCGACATCATCGAGGACCTGTGGATTCGGGCAAAGGCATGGCCTATAAAAGGCATTGAGCCTATGCGCCAGACCATTGAAATAAATGGTTTTGCCTTTCACGTTCATGGCTATATCGCCGAACTGGATGCCTGGGTCGTGCTGGGGCTCGACTCCAGCGAAGACCAGCAGATGAAGCGCCCGGGCGCCAAGCTTCCGGTCTGGGCCGAATGGGTGATCAAGCGCACGCTGTTTCAAGCTTTCTGCCGCAAGCCGCTGATCTGGTTCGAGAACTACGAAGCGGCTGGCAAGGTGCTGAAATCGCTGGCCGGATCCGCCGTGGCCGGGCCGGGTTTCGATTACAGGATCAAGGGCGAGTTGAGCGCAGCGCCGCTGCTGGATTGTTTTGTCACAGCGGCCAGCTTCATCGAGAACCTGGGGCTTGATGTACCCGGTGCCGTGGCTGAAATGAGTTTTGCCAGCAATGATCCTGACCGGTTTTTCTTTGAAGGCCTCAGCCTGTTCTGGAAGGCTTTCGAGAACCATCTGCTGGATCAGACGCCGCCGATCATGACCTACAACCGGATGTTTGCCTTGTTTGGCGAAACCTCACCGGAAAACCTCAGGCAGGTCAGCGATGAAGTGCTCAGGCCTCTGTCGCACCTGATGATCGACGAATTTCAGGACGTTTCGCCGCAGATTGTCTCCTGGATACGCGCCAGCCTGCGAGAGATCCGACGCCGTGGCCCGGCCATTCATGGCGGCCGTGTCGCCAGGCATTCATCGTTGTTGTGTGTGGGAGACGACTGGCAGTCCATCTATGGCTGGCGAGGCAGCTCGCCGCAATATTTCATGGAGTTTCCCAAGGAATTTTCCTCGCCTGCGACTACCAGGGTCATGCTCAGCGATAACTTTCGCAGCCACCAGTACATCATCGATGCCGCCGAACATATCGTGCGGGCTGCGCCTGCCATTGCGGGCAAGAAGGAAAAGGCCAGTGGTGCCGTTCAGGAACTGCTGCCGGTGACGGTGCTGAACCGCGATGATAATGAGCTGGCCGAGCGTGTGGCCGAGCACTACAACGCAGGTGATTCGATCCTGTTGCTGTATCGCAAGAACAGTGAAAAGGCCATGATTTCCGAGTCGTTGAAATCCCTGATTCAGGCCGACTCTGCAATGGGCCCGCAGTCTCGGCGGATCAGGACGCTGACCTATCACAGCTCCAAAGGGCTACAGGCCGATGCGGTATTTCTGCTGGGGGATTGTCAGCACTCGACACTGTCGCCCTACAAGAATCAGGTCTATCGTCTGGCCGGTCTGGGTAACGCAAGCGATACGCAGTCGTTCGACAATGCCCAGCAGGATGAAGTCCTGCGTCTGGCGTATGTGGCGATCACCCGCGCCATACGTTATTGCTACTGGTATATCGATGAAGGAACCGCAGGCAATGACAATGTCCAGGTGCCCAAGGCTTCTGACAGGGTTGCCCGGGACAAGCCTTTTTTTGAGGATCTGCGCAAGCATTGATGAGTGAGTGGGCGGGAGTCCAAAGCTCCCGCCGGTTCACATGAAGCCGACTGACTGATGGGCTCCGAACAGCTCCAGTTCGGCTTCGATGGCTTCGATGATCCGCTCTACGTCGGTGGCGTTCATGACGGTAGCGCAGGGCAGGCCGGCAATGGCGACCACCGTTTCACCGCTGGCCCGGTCGAACAGGCGGGCGATCATGCTGCTGGGTGCATCCATGGTGGCTTCAAAGCCAACCGGATGAAAGTGCCAGCGCATCAGTTGGCATGCATTGGGGAACGTGACTTTGTTCATGGAAGCGGCCCACCTGATTCAATCGAGCAATTCCTGCAGCCCCAATGGGTAGGAAGACCAGTCGAGATGCGACCGATAAAAGCCTGAGAGATCAAACAGTGCACAATCCTGAGTGATCGTACTGCTTTTCTGCGGGATGATCTGAACGGTCTGGCGAGACCTAAAAATAGCACCTGCCTGCACACATCTGGAAAATATTTTCAGGTGTTCCCCGAATTTTTTCAATTATTTGATGTACGTCAAAATCGTTTGATCCTTAAATCAGTCTGCTCCATCTATTGAGATACGCGCGCCGGTTAGGGCAAGCTGGTTCCATTGACCCCGGGAGTTGACAGATGCTGAGTAAATCCATTGCTGCACTGATGTTGCTGGCCTCCACCAGCCATGCAGCGCAGAGGGTCAATATTTACAACTGGACCGACTACATCGCCCCCGACACCGTCAGGAATTTTCAGGAGGCGACCGGCATAACGGCCGATTATCAGACCTACGAAACCAATGAAGTCCTGAACGCCAGGCTCATGGCCCGCCATTCGGGCTATGACGTCGTGGTGCCGTCCGTACACTTCATGGCACGGCAGATCGACAGCGGCGCCTTGAAAGTGCTGGACAAGCGCCAGCTACCTAACTGGAAGAATCTGAACCCGGTATTGCTCAAGGCGCTGGAGGTCAACGATCCCGGCAACCAGCATGGTTTTCCCTATCTATGGGGCAGTACTGGCATCGGCTATGACGTCGCCAAGGTCAAGGCCCTGCTCGGAGACAATGCGCCGCTGGATTCCTGGGACCTGATCTTCAAGCCCGAAAACATGAAGAAGCTTGCGCAGTGCGGCGTCGCCATTCTGGATAATGCTCCCGAAGTGCTGCCCATCACCTTGAACTACCTTGGCCTGCCTGCCCACAGCGAGCAGCCTGAAGACTATGCAAAGGCTGCGACTGTATTGAGCGCCATCCGGCCTTACGTCCGCTATTTTGACCCCGTCAAATACATTGCAGACCTTGGCAGCGGCAAGATCTGCGTGGCGCTGGGCTTTTCCGGCGATATTGCCCAGGCTCAGGATCTGGCGGAAAAAGCCGGTAACGGCATACAGATCGGTTACACCGTACCCAGGGAAGGGGCACCAATGTGGTTCGATATGGTCGCAATGCCTGTCGATGCCCCCAATGAAAAGGCCGGGTATGCCTTCATGAATTACCTGCTGCGCCCGGAGGTGATGGCCCACATTACCAACGAGGTCAAGTACGCGAACGGCAATGAAAAGGCGGATGCCCTGATCAATCCGGCGCTTTGGGGCGATACCAATGTCTATCCAAATGCCGACATGGTCAGCCGGATGTTCGTGCTTGAACCTGTTCAGGTGAAAATCGAAGAACTGCGTGCGCGTATATGGGCGGACACCAAGGCAGGAAAGTGAATATCAAAGACTGTATTGATCATTGAATACGGCAATAAAAACGAACGGAAAGTCGTCACTTTGACGCCAGAAAATATTTTCTGTTTTTGACTCTATTTATTCTCAAGGTTGACCGATAACCGCTTTATGGAGCACAGGCTTAATGCCGTTGCTCTTCCCATTGGCGAGAGTTTTGACTCTCTCGTTTCGTTATGCATGGAGCGCATCGGGTTGTACTTCCCAAGAGAATCAGTTCATGTCACTACGAAGCATCAATATTGCGCCTCGTGCTTTTCTGGGCTTTGCCTTTATTGCCATTCTGGTAATAGGGCTGGGCATTTTTGCACTCAATCGCATGTCCATCATTCGTCAGGCCACCACGGATCTGGAAACCAACATGCTTCCCAGCATCGGCTATCTGGGCGAAGTGGACGAGAACCTGCTGCTGTTACGCATCATGGCGTTCCGGTACGTGATCAACCGCGAGCCTGATCAGATACAGGAAACTGAAACCCGTGCCCAGTTGTTGACCCAGAAGCTTAAAAAAGCGGAGTCCAACTACGCAGCCTTGCCTGCGGAGGGTGAGGAGAAAGATATATATAGAAAGTTTCAGGCTGCGCTGGCCGATTATCTGGACGTGCAACAAACGGCAATGATGCTGTCGCGCAGTAATAAACTCGAAGAGTTGAGAGCGTTGATCAATGGCCAGATGAAAGTCAGTACGGATCTGATCTCCTCGCAACTTGATCAATTGATAACTATCAATAAGAAATCGGCCCAGGAGGCATCCAACCGCTCAAGCCTCCATTTCGATAATGCCAATACAGCAATCATTCTGGTTTCGATTCTGGCTGCTGCCTTGACGGTTCTACTGGCCTGGTTATTGACCCGCAGTATTGTCATGCCATTGAGTCGGGCGGTACGCGCAGCGCAGGAAATCTCCGACGGCAACCTGACCCGGCATATCGAAGTGGACGGCAATGATGAGCCTGCACGCTTGCTGGAAGCTCTGGTGCTGATGCAGCAGAACCTGCGCAAGACCATCGAACAGATTTCAGGCTCGGCGACGCAACTGGCTTCAGCCGCTGAAGAGTTGAGCGCCGTGACTGAAGAGTCCTCTCGCGGCCTGCAACAGCAGAACGACGAGCTTGAGCAGGCGGCCACTGCCGTCAACCAGATGACCGCAGCAGTCGAAGAGGTGGCTCGCAATGCGGTATCCACCTCCCAGGCCTCGCAGCAGTCCAACGAAACGGCACGTCTGGGGCGTGACAAGGTTGTGGAAACGGTCAAGGCCATAGAGGTCATGACCCGTGACGTCCAGAGCACCTCCAGTCTGATTGAAGGGCTGGCCACTCAAGGTCGTGAGATCGGTAAGGTGCTGGATGTGATCCGTGCCATTGCCGAGCAGACCAACCTGTTGGCACTCAATGCTGCAATCGAGGCCGCACGGGCAGGCGAGGCGGGCAGAGGCTTCGCGGTCGTGGCCGATGAAGTCCGGGCGCTGGCGCATCGTACCGCCCAGTCTACCCGGGAAATCGAGCAGATGGTGGCGGGTATCCAGAGCGGCACGGGGCAGGCTGTCGAGTCCATGACGCTCAATACCGGCCGCACTCGATCCACGCTGGACCTGGCTCAGGCCGCAGGCGATGCGCTGGAGATGATCACGGATGCCATCTCGCAGATCAACGAGCGTAATCTGGTGATCGCCAGTGCGTCCGAAGAACAGGCTCAGGTTTCCCGCGAGGTTGACCGCAATCTGGTCAACATTCGCGACCTTGCCAATCAGTCGGCCGCGGGCGCTAACCAGACCAGTGCCGCCAGCCATGAACTGTCGCGACTGGCTGTAGGCTTGAATACGATGGTGGGTCGGTTTGTGATCTGAAAGTGAGTGGGAGGCGGCAAGCTGCAAGCCGTCTCCCTCAGTCTTCTGAATGGCCAGACATTGAGTTTTATGCACCGCAACGCGAATTTTGAAACAAAATTCCGCCTTCAAATACTTTGCCAATATCTGTTGATTTAGCGCAAAAATCCCTCGTTTTTAACCTTCTGGTGAGCTTTTAAATCTTTCCAGAGGGTTTTTCCTGGCTATCCGTCCTCTCGCGTCTTGTCTGTTTTTGCCTGCCCGATGCAACAAGAAGGCACTTTTGGACTCCTATCATCCGAATTCTTCATATCGAAACATATAGGTATTAGTCTTTAAACGTGATCAAGGGTACGTATTCGACTGATCCACAAAGGATTTCACGGGGGCTGCGAACCCGCTCATGGCTGGCACATTCGCATCAGCGACAAGCTGACTTTACTTAACACGTGCCGGACTCCAGACAATGAATATCTCCAGAACCCACTTGATCAGCCGCGTCTATCGCCGTTACGCCTGGCTTTTTTTTCCTGCTCTTTTGATTGCTTGCGTAGCTTTCTGGTTTGCCATCGGTAGCAGAGTGCAAGCCGAGCCGAAAAACGGTACGCAAACCCTCGTATTCCTGCGCCATGCAGAGAAGCCTTCCATGGGCCTTGGGCAATTGAATTGCCAGGGTTTGAACCGGGCCATCGACTTGTCCGAGCTATTGCCAAGGACCTATGGCAAGGCCGATTTCATCTTTGCCGCCAACCCGAGTCGTCATGTGGAAGAGGGGGAAGGTGATCTGTCCTACAGCTACCTGCGGCCCTTGATGACAGTCGGTCCTAGCGCGATCAAGCTGGGCCTGCCGGTCAATATCGACTTTGGTGCCAATGACACCGGTGCCCTGGCCGATGAGCTGATGCATGACAAGTATCACAACGCAGTCATCTACACGGCCTGGTCCCACGGTTATCTGCCGGAACTGATCAACAAGGTCGCCCAGGAAGCATCGGGCCAGAAAATGAAGCTGCTGGACGACTGGACGGGCGACGACTTCGATTCGGTGCTGGTGATTACCCTGAAATGGGTCAATGGCAAAGCCACGCTGGACTACGAGAACCACAGGCAAGGCCTCGATAATGGCACCATCGCCTGTCCGACCTGATCGAAACCGCCCATTCATGCCTGTGCGCGTCATGCTGGCTTGACGGTATGGCCGGGAAGTCTGTTATCTGTGGCCATTGCCCATGGCCGAGGAACAGCGCATGTACAAAGACTACCCAGCCGCTTATCAGGTCAGCAAAGGTGCTGCGCTGCAAGTGGACAAGCCGTTTTACGAACGCATACGTGCCAGCGTCGATCAGCGTACGCTGATCGAGAAGTTCGAGGTGCCGATTCGTACCGGGCGGGCCTGGAAGGTCAAGGCGGGGCAGGTGTTTCGTGTCACCACGCCGGTGGGGCCGCAGGTCGGCGACTTCAATGTCTGGAGTGCCGATGATCCTCGCGAGCGCATGTGGGCTTCCCGTACTCGCCAGTTGCAGGGGGCTCATGTCACGACTCACGACAGACTCTGGTCGAACCTGCCATTCCTGCGTCCGATGGTGACCATCACCGACGACAGCCTGGCCAGCTACGGCATCGACGAACATGGCGGGCGTCTGCATGACCTGCTCGGCACCCGCTGCGATCCCTACGTCAACAAGATGCTGACCGGCGAAGATTTTCATCATCACTGCCACTCGAACCTGACCCGCGCCGTATTGCCCCATGGCCTGACCGAGTTCGATGTTCATGACGTGCTCAATATCTTCCAGTGTACCGGGCTCAATCATGACGACATGTATTTCATGAAGGCTTGCCCGGCCCGTCAGGGGGATTATCTGGAGTTCTTCGCGGAAATCGACTTGCTGTGTGCCTTGTCCACTTGCCCCGGCGGTGACCTGTCATTGCCGATGTGGGGGCCGGACGCTCAGGACCCGTTGTCCGTCTGCCGCCCTTTGGGCGTGGAAATCTACAGCCTGGAAGACTCGCTGCTCGAAGGCTGGACGCCACCTCAACGGGCAAGCTACGACGGCTTGCATGGGCTGAAGATTCCCCGCGCTGAGTGGGAAAAGTAGACGCCGGGCAGAGAGTTCATCGTTTACCCATGGCTTTACCGGTCAAGCCCCGATAATGTGTGAGCCCCTCAGCGTAGTGCAGGGGCGCGAAGGGCGAATGTCCCGCGCATGAGCCGATCACGGAGGAATGGCCGGGCACCCGAAAAGGTGCATCACCGTTGGCTAGCCGGACTCGAACATACTCATGGGCTCTGTTTTCCGTACCTTGTCGGTGCTTGTTGTCGTACTCGGTCTCTCGGGCTGTATCGCCAACCCCATTCCCCTGACCCCGCAGACTGTCGAGCGGCTGCATCAGCAACCGCCCGTCCGGTTTCTGCTGACCTTTGACGATGGCCCAAGTGCATCGAGCTTCTACAATCCGACGCTCACGGTGCTCGACAGCCTGGCCCGTAATCCGCTGCAACCGGATATCAAGGCCGTGTTCTTCGTTCAGACAGGTTCCAGCGGCGCAGGCGGCAGTGAACAAGGGCGGGCAATCATGCAGCGCCAGGATGAGGAAGGGCATGTACTGGGTTTTCATACCAGCACCCCGCATCACACCAATCACCGCTCGCTGAATCCCGAAGAGCTTGAGCAATCACTGACAGAGGGCAGTGCGATCATCGCCGGTATCACGGGTACGCCGACGGTTCTGTTGCGTCCGCCATTCTGGAACTACGACAAGCGCACCTTCGCGGCCTATCAGCAGCATGGCCTGCATGTGCTGCTGACCGACCTGAGTGCCAACGACGGCAAGATATGGGGTTACAACTTCAGCCTGCGCCGCCGCTCCAACATGATCCGTCAGCTATCGGAAGTGCGTGAACGTATCGCGGCCGCCGAGCTTCCGACCGTCGATGGCGTCATACCGGTTGTCGTCACCTTTCATGACCTGAACCGCTACACCGCCCGGCATGCCCGGGAATACCTGCAGATCCTGGTCGATAGCGCCCGTGAAACCGGCGTGACCCTGGCTGAAAAGCCCTTCTACGACGACAGCGCGCAGTTGAAGCGCGCTGCGCTGGCTCGTACGGTCAAGAGCAGCGATGAGGCTGTGCGTTTGCCGGGCATATGGAACTGGCTGTGGGATCAAAACTCGCATTAGGCTTTGTACGAAAAGTGGCTGCGCTCGGTGATGCTGCGTTAAAAACAGGCTC
>NZ_JBMDJL010000010.1:0-225301 GCF_057809175.1 Pseudomonas sp. FG43 | reverse complement strand
TTGAATCCTCCTGAGGAAAGGTCAGAAGGTGTAAACCTTATTCAGGACGGGACAACAGGCAAAAAAAAAGCCACTCATCTGAGTGGCTTTTTTCTGAATCTTGGAGCGGGAAACGAGACTCGCATCTGGCGTCCGACCCATTGAAATCTAAGGGGTTTCTTTTCTTGCCGAAGCAGGAAAAGACTCAATTCTGGACTTGTTTTCGGGGTGTTTCAAGAGCGAAAAAGGGCTAATTCTAAGCAAGGCTATTGGATTCTACCCATAGACAATGGACGAACGATCATCAAGCTGGCAGTGTCATTTTCACAGGATCAACAGGGTATGAGTCCCCCCGAAAAGACGTCCCTACCTCCCCCGCTCACCAGTCAACTCACAACCGACGAATATCGGCCACCGCAGGCAACTCTTCGGGCTGGTAGACCATGAGCAGATGTTCTGGAGCCCTCTCCCGCTCAGGATCGATGGCCGCTCGGAAGGATTGGATTAAATACTTGGCGATAGGGGCGCGGACGTTAAAAACCGTTGCTGCAGTCCCCCCCATGTATTCCTCACGGACCATACGGGCCTGCTCGGCCGACAGATCCCTGTGTGGCACCAGACGCACTGCAACTATCCTGTGCCAATCTACGTCTCGATCCAGCCCTGGGAGGACGGCGTCTTCAGATGCACTTACCGCCGAAATTCGGCCAAGATTTAGATCGCAGAATGCCTCGGCTTTCGAACAGTACGCCCGGATGTGCCACCGCGGTCCCGTTTGAATAAGCGAGTGCGGGCGAATTACTCGTTCATGTGCTTCAGGATTACTCATGGAGCGATAGAGCACTCTGATGCAGCGTCCTAGCCGCATTGCACGGTGAATCTGAGCGAACAGCGGGTGCCGGATCGATGTGGCATCGACCTGAATGCTCTCAACCGCCACACCTGCGGATACTGCATCTAGGCTTCCAATCGCTCCGATGAGTCTCTGGTACTCATCGAAAGTGCCACGGGTGAGTGTAGGACGTAGGCTCCAAGAACCCACATAGCTCTTGCTACCACTATCGGGCTCGCAAGCATCCGGATACTCTGCCCGAAACCCCGCAATGTCCCGGCTGGCCAACGTCTCGTGGATGTTGAACAGGTCAAGCAGTCGGGAGCGCGAAACGCGCCCTTCCCAGAGGAGCAGAATCTCGATAGCTTCAAAGCGCTCCTTTGGAGCAGAGTTGCGACGGGTCATATCCGGAAACCAATGAGAACATTTAGAGCCATAGCATAGATGTAGCAATAGACCTATGCTGCGGTTATCCGAGTAAATCAAACCGGGGCATTGGAAATGGACGCCTGCACGCCACCGCTTTTTGAGCGCCTACCCAAGGACCTATTCCGGCCCTTAGCAGCGACCAACAATCTACGTTATTGGGATCTTCTATGCCGACTAATGATAGAAATGTGGGGGGATGGCGGACGCTCTCCCGGTGAAGAAGCTCCCAAAACAACAGTAATTCGCGCCATTGAGTCCTTCCTGGTGGCGGACGATCCATGGGAGGACGTGGAAAGTCCTATCACTATCCGCGCCCACGGCATCTTCAACTTTTTTTGCGAGAGCGGATGGCTCAGCCAACGTCGCCGTGGTGTCATCGATCACGTCACGGTGCGGCCAGTCGTCGCCCAATTTTTCACAGTTCTGACCGAATTTGCTCACCACAAGCCCGAGTTCCTTGGCGGCAAGGTTCGATCAATCTTCCTCAACTTACGCGAGGTCTCTGCCGGGAAGGCCCCCGAACTCTATCCCGAGGCCGCCCGGCAGGCCAAGCAGTGCATGGCGCACATCATCAACACCAGCTGCCGCGTTCAGGACTTGATGGACGTACTCGTGACCAAGACCACAGCTAGCGAGTTCGTTCGAGGCTTCTTTGAGGAATACATCGAGAAAGTTTTCATTGCGGATTACAGCGACTTCCGCACCAATAACCATCCACTGCAGTACCGATCGGACATCGTCAGCCTGACACTCCAGTTCCAGCACGATACCAATCTGCGCCAATCCTTGATCACGTGGTATGCCGAGAAGCAGGCAGATGGTGACCTCCTGCGAGCAGAAGCCTTGTACGAACGGGACACCCGTTTGCTTCTGCGCTTACGCGATGTCGAGGAGCATCTGCGTCGGCTGGATGAAGAGATTCGCGTGGCGCATCAGCGCGCCATGGCATTCTTCGAGTACAAGCTGCGATCACCGGGCAACTTCGACAAGCTGATCGACCAGGCCATCAGTGCCGCGAAGGTATTGGAGGAAGGCCATATTGCATTACCTGGCATCGCAGGGATCTATCACGCGTCCGAGTTTGGTTTAGCTAAGCCCCGCACACCGCTGCGAGAGCATGTATCGACCACGGTCGCAGAGATCGTCCCGACCATCGAGGAGCTCGCCAAGGAAGCGCTCCGGCAGCGGATGAACGCTGATCGCAACGTCACGCCCTTGAAGCTGGCCCAATACGTGGCGCGGCATTTAGGCGACCAGAGCGCAATCCGCTCGGATGAGTTGAATATCGATTCGATCCTTGATCTCTGCTGCTATCAGCGACTGCTGCTGATTGCCTCACGCGACGGTTGTCCTCAGGGCAAACGCAAGTCGGATCCCCACCTGCAGATGGTTCCGGGTATGCACGTCACATTCGTGCCCGAAACCAATACGAGGAATGAATACATGGAGCATCAACAGTTCGTGATTCGAGTGGGGAGGAAGTGATGGTCAGCTGGGAGCGATTGTCAGAACAGACGCAAGGTGAGTACGTGGTTGCCGACTTCGAGAAAGCGGCCTATCGGCTAATCGTGGAGCAAGTGCTATATGCCAGCGACCGTTTTAGCCGTGTGTCGTATCACTTGATAGTCAAGCATTTCACGGCATACCGAGACGTCTTGTCCAAGTTGGGCATGAGCCTGATACACAATCATCACCATTCCTATGTAGCCGCTATTCCAACCCACCAGGTTGCCGAGAAAATGCGCCTTAGCGAAACCCGTCTGGCGCTGGTGCTACGTCGCCTCTACGACGACCGGATGCAGTCAGCGGAGATCACTGACGGCGAGGCCTATATCTCCCTCGAAGAACTGGAACGCGCCTACAAGGAGTGGCTCGGTCGGGAGCTTCCCGAGCGGGGTGATCTGCGCGAACTGGCCGTTGCCCTAAGACGCTATGGACTGGTGCGAGTACTGGACTCCGAGGACGGACAGCCCTTCAAGATTGCGATTCGTCCTGGAATCGCTGACGTATTGGGGGAAAGCGCATTGCATCAGTTGGCCGCGCATGCGCCAGAACTGGATGGGGAGAACGACATTGAAGTTGCTTGAGAACATCGCCCTGGTCCAGTTTTTCCTTTACGAGGCAAAGGACCTGGAGACCGGCATCAACACCGCCTTTCTGGGCCCCAACGGTACCGGCAAGTCCGCCCTACTGGATGCGATCCAAGTGGTCATGCTTGCGGCCGACGGCAACCGCACGCACTTCAATGCGGCCAGCGAAGGTAAGAAGCGCTCCCGTACGCTGCGGGACTACTGTCTCGGGTCTTACATTCCAGGCGGTAGTTCCTACGCCCGAACGTCCGCAAACACGTACGTGGACCTAGTGTTTCGCGATGCCAAGACCGGAGTCCCCTTCACTGCGGGGGTTTCCCTCAGTGCTCACATTGACGATCCGAAGGCAGAGGTTAACGGCCTCTACATCCTGCCCGGCGTCGCAATGACTGCGAAGCACCACCTGCAAACTGAAGGTCAGCGTGAGACGGTAATGCCGTGGCGTGCTTTTCAACACATGGCGACCGATCTTTGTCGGCTCGAAGCGAAGACCGTGCCGGTGTTCACCCAGAACCGCGACGACTTCGTCCGACGCCTTCTAATCGATCACTTGGCGGGGCCCGGCGACAAACCGAATTCGCAGTCTCTTCGTGCCGCCTTTGCGCGCTCACTCAAGCTCAATGAGGACATCACCGATCTGAGCGAGACACTGCGGCAACACCTGATTGAGCCTATGCCTACGGGGGTAAAAGAGTTTCGGGCCCGCCTGGACGAGGTCCGTGACCTACGCGATCTCATCACGCGACTTAAGGAGCGAATCGATCGTGCAACCGAGGTTGCCGACAAGTACGGGGTAGTCAAGCGCGAGCGCACCTCCGACGCAAATCTGGCAGTACTCAAGCACACTTACTCCACCGAACGGCTAGGCGAAACGTTGGACTCTGCCGAGGCGGAAATAGAGAAACTGGCTGAAGAGATTGAGCGGGCGAAGCTGGAGTTGGTTCGCTCCGAGGCCGAATCAACGCTGGCTATCGAGGCACGAGACCGGGTGATTGCCGAGCTCAACCGCGATCCCGATTTTCGCAAACAAGCTGGCCATGCTGAGAATCTGAAGCAACTGGAGTCAACGCTTGGACAGAGGCAAGCTCAACTTCGATTGCAGTTCCTCGCTATGTTAGCCGCGCTGAGTACAGCCGCCGACTTGCCAGACATGGAAGCCCACCGTAGTGCATTCGAAGGAGCGGCTTCGCAGGTGCGAGACCTGGAGCGTATACACGATGACGGCAAGGTCCCTCCAGCAGTTGCGATTCAGGCTACCCTTCGCTCCATGGCTCAGGCCTACGATGTGGTACGCCGCGCGGTAGCGGAGGCCGAAGCAGAGCATAAGCTTGCGACTGAAAAACGCCGCGAGGCGATGATCGCCCGTGAACGTGCCAGTCGCGGACTTACGTCTCTACATCAGTCTACGATGCAACTGATGGGTGTGCTCTCCGATGCGGGTATCGACGTTACTCCCGTTTGTGACTTGGTAACTGTTTCGGACCCCAGCTGGCAGCCCGCCATCGAGTCCTGGCTGGGCCGGCACATTGAGGCCTTGCTAGTTCCTGCTGAGAAAGAGCTTGATGCGATTGCCATCTATCGCAGCAAGGCAGCCACCGGCATTTACGGCGTAAAGTTGGCCCTACCGTCCCGTACCCGTGAATGGCGTGCTATGGGCAATGAGCAATATGCGGCGGAGCTAATCCAGGGCAAGAGCACAGAGGCAGTGCAATACCTGCAGGGCGAGCTTGGCCGTACGGTGCTGGCCGAATCGAATGAGCAGCTTCGTGCTGGCGCCAAGGCAATTTCCAAGGAAGGCATGGCCAGTTCGGGCGGCGGCATAGAACGCCGGCGCCTCCCGGGTGCAGGCGAGCTACGGCTCGGCCGCACTGATAGTGGCGCGATGCGCCAACGGGCCGAACAGGATCTCCAGATGGTAGAAGAGCGACTAAGAATAACGACTGCTGCAGTAGACCGGCTGTTGGCTGGTCAGCAAAAGCTGGCGCCGTTCGCGGACGCAGCGGTGCTGCAGGGCACCCTCGAGAGCCAGTTTTTGGTCGTAGCCCAAACGGCTGGCGCGGCCGCGAATCTGAGGTCTGCGCTCGAAAGCACACAGACTGATTCCCTGGCCGGATTGCAGGCGAGGAAAGCAGCGGCTGACAGCAACGCGGTCAACGCCCGAGAAAAGGAATTGCAGTGGACTAGGGAGGTTACCCGTCTCGGCGAGAAGCTGACGCATACAAACACCCAAGTGGCGGGTCTGCAACAGCAACTAGAAGTCGAATCGCTACGAGAGCGAGAATGTCGTCAGAACACACTCTACAACGCGAACGAAGTGGAGCGCCACCGCGCCAGACTGGACGAACGCCACAGGGAGAATTGGGCCCAGAAGCTATCCAGTCTGGACCGTGCACTCCAGCAGGCGCGCTCGGCAGCCGATAACGCGGACCGTGATGCATGGTATCTGTTTGCTAACTACACTCGGGATTACAACCTTCAAAACATCGACGTCAGCAGTGGCGACTGGTTGCGCGCATTCGAATTCATCTTGGCCGAACGGCAGCGACTGCAGGACTTGGAGTTGGCCGAGCAAGAGGAAAAAGCCGAAGAGGCTTACCAGGCGGCAGTGAAGGTGTTCCGCACGGACGTAGCACAAACACTGCTCACAGGATTCGACCGCATTCAAGAACAGATTGACGGTCTCACATCGGTACTGAAGTCGGCACCCGCTTTCTCGAACAATGAACGATATGAGTTCAAACACAAGGTGGTTGACGAACACCGCAGTCTTTACGACTTTCTTCGCAGAGTGAGAACACAGGGTAGCTCAGAAGATGACCTCTTTGGAGGGTCTGGAGATATCCCGGATGAGTTCCGCATGCTGGTAGAAGGAGACAGCAGCTCACCCCTGCTGCACGAAACCAGCCCACTCAATGACCACCGCCGATTCTTCAGCTACGACATTGAGGTCTTCCAAGATGGCACCTCGGTCGGATGGCTCAGTAAACGCTTCGGGCCAGCATCTGGCGGTGAGCATCGGACTCCGGTCTACCTTATTTTCGGGGCGGCGCTCGCGGCCGCCTACGGCAAGTCCAAGGGAAGTACAGCTGGCGGCGGGATCATGTTGTTGGATGAAGCATTCGAGAAGATGGATCCGCAAAACGTCCGAGCCACGGTCCAATATCTCAACGCGCTGGGCCTGCAATTAATCATGGCCGGCCCCGAATCCGACCAGGCCAAGTTGTCGTCGTTTCTGAGCATCTATTACGATATGTCCCGCTTCGGGTCGCGGAATGTGCAGTTCAAGAAGAATATAGTGCTTGACGGCGCCCGTGACCTGTTACAGAGCGACAATTTCTTCGTCAACCCCAACCTGCTACAGCAGGAAATTGATCGTCTTGCCGAGGCCGACAATGTCACTGGCTGACTCCGTACTTGATCGACTCCTCTTGCGGGGCGAGCGCTCCCGGCTAAGCGGAAATACCCGAGTCCTTCGCGAGTCGTTCAAGTCCTCTCTCTCCCCTTACTGGCAGCAGAGCCTGGACGAGCGTGACCGGATGCACGTTCACATGCAAGCAGCCTCGTCGGCGGGCGCTATCAGGCTTGAATGGGCCAGACAGGGTGGAGATGACCGCCCTCTTGATGCAGTCGTACTCCAGGACCTCGACAGGCTGGCGGCATACCTGGGCCGCTCCACCGTAAATGCGTCCGTTGCTCAAGCGGGGAACATCCTTGCACCATGGAGCATGAATGGTCGGGTGGAAGAGTTGCTCGATTGTTGGAGGCGTCTTAAACAGGTGCGATCACTAGGGCCAAACTCCGCTGCAGACTTTGCTGACGCCTTGCGCGTTCTCGACAGCATGGCCGTCGCGAGTGAGGACCGCATCGTACGCCAGCTCAGCGTTCAGTTGTTCCGCGACTCCAAGCGTATTGAAGCGCTATGCAAGCATCTGGATCTACTCACGTCCGAAGCGCTGAATGCGCCGGCAAGGCACTGGAGTGAAGTCTTTGGCGCTATCGGACTTTCCAAAGAACCGCAGCCGTTTCTGGTCTCAGGCATCGGAGCGCTCAGACTCTCCGACGGTATTGATTGCCCGATTGTCCGTCCGTTCGTAGGAGTGGCAAACACAGCGGTACATGGTTACTCAGGTACTCCAGCATGGCTGCTATCGATCGAAAACTTGACTACCTTTCACCAGGCCGCGCGCGCACTTGGCAATACACGGCAAGGAATTGTCATCTATACAGCAGGCATGCCTTCGCCCAGTTGGGGCAGGGCCTATTCCCATATACTTTCGTCGCTCCCGACTGATGCTAGCGTTTACCACTGGGGCGACCACGACGAGGGCGGCTTCCGGATTGCTGCACGGGTGGCGCAGTTTGCATCTGCAGTCGAGCGTCACCTCAAACCGTGGTCCATGGACGCATCGCAATGGGAAAAAATCGGCGAACCAGCCAAGTCTGACCAGCATCGCTCTATGGTCAAGAGTGCAGAGCGAGCAGGATGGATCGAGCTAGCCTCGCGGATTAGCCCATTGCTGTTTGAGCAGGAAGGCCAAACACTTTTTTTACCCCTTTGAGAATTTGCGAATCTTCCACATATGCGGGCGGAAAGTATTCAAGTCACCGGTCGTGTGGACTTGTCACGGTAAAAATGGCAGTCACCTTCTCCCCCGCACAGATTCGTAAAGAATAGAACTGAACTTAATCAAGCCTGCATCGCGTGAACGAGTGATCGACGGCCTCAGGCTAGCGAAATAATCCGCGAATCAAGGCAGGACCTTGAATTAGTTCGAGTCTCCATTTGGGTCATAAATGAATATCTACCATGGCGAGCAGTTGTGACATTCATCTGAGGGATGATTAATTTTTCCGACCACTCGCTCTGTTTACCCCATGGCTCAGGCCTTGAAATTGTCGGATACTGCCATTGCGCCAGCACACATCTTTCAAGGTTGAAATGACTCATGGCAAGGAAGAAGGCAAAAAACTCCAGTGGCACCGGCATCCTGATTATTTTTGCGCTGGCCTTTAGTGCAGTCGCTGCGGTCCCGAAGAATGCTTGGATCTCCATCGGTGTCATAGCCGGTATCGGCGTGATTATGTGGCTGCTGGCTCAACGCGCAAAGCGACAGCTCAATCAAATCCCGACATCGCCTCCAGAGCTAACTCGCCCGCAGAACTCACAAGGTATAGGCCTTACGTTCTCTATGCGTGAGGTTTCGACGAGCAATATGGACGTTGAAGAAAGTCCCGAGTTTTATACCGTCCAACTCGGCTCGCGCCCCTCCACCTCCTTTAAAATTCCAGATGCAGGCTCACAGAGGTCTGATGCCCGCTGGGTGCCGGCAGGCGAGTCTGTCACTGTTTCTGGCTTTTCGCTTCCCGGCGGTATGTTCTATGTCGGGAGTACGCTGGGTGGCCGATACGACGCGCAAGAGCCCTCACTGATCAACCCAAAACTCCGGATTGCCAAGACATACGTCGATATTGAAGAGCAACTGATGTCTTACTGGCCAAGTTTTCATTCCATTACACCGGAGGCTCGGCGCGGATACCTTCAATGGCTTGCAGGTGGGCGTAATGATCCACTGGCGGACACCGGCTACGTCTTTTTGTTTTTCTATGGACTGGAGCGCCGGGTACTCGTTGATAGCGTAGAGAATCCCAAGGTATTTGCTGAGACTCCTTTGATAGTCGAAGAAGTCCAGCGCCTATTGAGTATTTATGGGGAAACCCGGTCGTTCAGGGGATATGCGGGCGGCTTACTGGACTACCTGGAAAATACTGCTGTTGACCCAAATCTCTATCTTGGTCAGCCTCCCGAAGCTGCTGCTTTAAACTACGAAATGCCACTGCCGCTGCGCATAGGTTTGGGGCAACACGCCTCCAACAAGCGTCCACTGGATGCCGATTGGGCGTTGGCATGGGCGCTAGCCGACCCCAACATCGGTAAACGCACCCCGGTGACACGCTGCAAAGAAGTCTTCTCAACACTGTTCAAGCTCAAATACGCAAGCTTCCATCCTGCGGGTCTGATCCTAGCGCAAAACAAGACCAAGCTTAAGACCAGCTACCGCCCAGCATCTGCGGTGTTAAAGGCACCCACGCTAAATCTGGGTGATCTTCCTGACGTCATGGCGACCACAGGAACACGTAAAAATTTGCAACTGCTTGTCGAGCTATGCACCAGCGAGCTTGAGCCCTACAGCCGTTATTTGGGACGAAACCCTGAAAGCGCAGAAGCCCTTGAGGGCCTCCTGCAGCTTCCAGTCACCCTCTGGCCCGCGGCGGCACGTAGAGAGTTGGACGAGTTGCAATCTAGGATTGGCGACGATCTGATTGTCATGAGCTTTGGCGAACTCGCGGGTCGATTCAAGAGCGCAGGCGCGTTGTCTCGCGACAAGGTACTCGCGCTTGCCCGCGCACTGGAATCGCTTCATATCGGTATGGAACCCGACGTCCTGGCTGGCAGTAGGACACCAAAAGCTGAAGACCGAGTTGCATTGTTCGTGACCCAGCCCGAAGACGGATCACTCCGGGCCTCTGCGGCTTACAACGCTGCATCAGTAACCCTTGACCTGGCCAGTGCAGTGGCATCTGCCGATGGTGACACCTCCAATGAGGAGGTCACACTGCTTGCTCAGCACATCGACTCATGGAGTCACCTGAGCGTTGCCCATCGCAAGCGTCTCAAGGCACATCTGCGAATCCAGCTCCAGCAACCACCAACGCTCGCAAGTCTGAAAAAAAAGCTCGATCCCTTGACCGTCGAAGCAAAGCGCACAATCGCAAGTTTCCTGTCTCACCTGGCGCAAGCCGATGGCACCGTCAGCCCGTCGGAGGTGAAGCTTCTTGAGCGAGTTTATAAGGCGTTGCAACTGGATAGTCAGCTGCTTTACGGCGATCTCCATGGGGCAGCATCCGGAGCAAGTATTGCGTCCGTTAAGCCAGCAACCAGCTATCCCCAATCCGAACCTGGCGCACAGGTCTCCGCAAATGCGAAACAAGGCTTCGTGCTCGATCATGATCGAATTGCGCAGCTGCAACGAGAGACGGCCGAGGTCTCCGCCCTACTTGCCCAGGTATTCACTGATGATCAGATCGAGGAGGCTGAGCAACCCGTTGAAAATACAGAATCGGCGCCGGAGTCGAGCGCTGACGTTGCGGGACTCGATTTGGAGCACTCTGCATTCCTTCGTTTGTTGATCTCACGTCCTGAGTGGAGCCGCTCCGAACTTGAAGCCGCTGCCAGCGACATGGAACTGATGCTTGATGGCGCCTTGGAACAAATTAACGACATGGCTTTTGAACGTTTCGACATGCCCGTCACTGAGGGTGATGACCCCGTCGAGATCAATACAGACATTCTGGAAGAGTTAGCCCTATGAGCACGATCAGAGCCAAGGATCGCGACGCGGTCATTCAATCGCTGCGCGCCGGCGTTGTTCCTCGCGTCGGCCAACACTTGATTCAGGTGGGCCGGGTGGGCGAACTCGACGCACTGATCAAGGACGTCAGTCGTCTAGTCGATAGTGGCTCAGCCTTTCGGGTTGTGATTGGTGAGTACGGTGCAGGAAAGACGTTCTTTCTGAACTTGGTGCGAGCCATCGCTATGGAGCGAAAACTCGTGACCATGCACGCTGATTTGAACCCTGATCGAAGACTGCATGCCACCGGGGGGCAGGCACGCTCGCTTTACTCCGAGCTGGCCAAGAACATGTCGACGCGCACGAAGCCCGACGGCGGGGCCATGCAAGGCATCGTTGAGAAATTCATCTCCCAAGCCAAAACCGAAGCAAAGGCAGCAGGTATTGACAGCGAGACTGTCATGCGTGCCCATCTGAGCGAGCTGACCGAGATGGTCAATGGATATGATTTCGCCGAAGTGATTGCTGCGTATTGCCGCGGTTTCGAGGAAGGCAATGAGCAACTCAAGGCCGACGCGATCCGTTGGTTGCGTGGCGAGTTCACCACCAAGACGGATGCCCGAGCGGCCTTGGGTGTACGGACCATCATCGATGATGCCTCCGTCTACGATCAGCTCAAGCTGCTTTCGAGGTTCGTCAGGCTCGCAGGGTTTGGTGGGCTGATGGTCTGTCTCGACGAGCTGGTTAACCTCTACAAGCTAGCAAACACACAGGCTCGTAACGCCAACTACGAGCAGATTCTGCGCATCCTCAATGACTCGTTGCAGGGGTCGTCTGATGGACTTGGTTTCGTATTGGGTGGCACGCCTGAGTTTTTGATGGACACTCGCCGAGGTCTATTCAGCTACCCTGCCCTGCAATCCCGACTGGCCGAGAACTCGTTTGCCAAAACCGGGCTAGTGGATCTTTCGGGGCCTGTCATCCGTCTCACCAGTCTTACGCCGGAAGACTTCTACGTACTGCTTCAGAAGCTTCGTCACGTATACGCTGGTGGCAATGCTGAAAAATATTTACTGCCTGACGAGGCCCTCCCGCTGTTCATGGCGCACTGCAACCAACGCTTGGGTGAGGCCTACTTCCGTACACCGCGCACCACGATCACAGCATTCATCAACCTGCTGGCCATTCTGGAGCAAAACCCAGGTGCCGATTGGCGGACGCTGCTTGGAGGCGTCGAGGTCGCCAAGGACTTGGGCGGCGAAGACGACACGAAAGTCGACGCGGACGATGAACTTGCCACCTTCACGCTCTGACTCATCGGGTTTCGACCAGCTAGAATCCCGAATCCAGCGATGGATTTGGGCTGAAGGCTGGACTTCCTTGCGCGACGCCCAGGAATGGGCTGTGCCTGTTCTGGTGGATGCCGATCAGGATGTCATCATCGCCGCAGCAACAGCGGCGGGGAAAACCGAGGCCGCCTTCCTTCCCATACTGACGAATTTGCTTAACGACGATGACCCGCCTGGCGCTGTGTTGTATATCAGCCCTCTCAAGGCCTTAATCAACGATCAATGGGACAGGTTAAGCCGCCTCTGTGAGCAGCTTGAGATTCCCGTAGTAGCTTGGCACGGGGATATTTCATCAAGCAAAAAACACCGATTCCTAAAGTCATCTGAGGGGGTGCTGCTGATCACCCCTGAATCCCTTGAAGCACTGTTCGTCAACCGCGGTTCAAGTCTCGGCGGGGTATTCCAGCACCTGCGCTATATCGTCGTGGACGAACTGCACGCATTCATCGGTAGCGAACGAGGCAAACAACTTCAGTCACTGATGCATCGGGTAGAACTTGTCACCGGACACCGTCTCCCTAGGGTAGGGCTGTCAGCGACACTCGGCGATATGAAGATGGCGTCGGAGTTTTTGCGTCCGGGAAATGCCGATGGGGTTACCGTCATTGAGTCAAAAAACTCCAACCAGACACTTCAGGTGCAAGTTCGCGGTTACATCCAGCCGCCAATGAGCGAGCTCAAAAAGAAGCCCGTTGAGCTCTCTGATCAGGAGGGAAATGAAGACGAGACGGAAAACGAGGCAAGCCCTGACTTCGCGATTGCTGATCATCTATACAAGGTGTTACGCGGCAGTAATAACCTGATTTTCCCGAACAGTCGGTCTCAGGTTGAATGGTACGCGGACCAACTGCGTCGCCGTTGCGAGAAAGATAGCGTGCCCAACGAATTTTGGCCTCATCACGGCAGCCTTTCAAAGGATCTGCGGGAGCAAGCTGAGCGTGCGCTCAAGGCGGGCAACCAGGCGGCATCGGCGATTTGCACCACGACGCTTGAACTCGGAATAGACATCGGCAGCATCAAAACAGTGGTGCAGATTGGTGCCCCACCATCGGTGGCGAGTCTGCGACAGCGTTTAGGGCGTTCGGGCAGACGCCCGGGAGAAAAAGCGACACTCCGCGTTTACTGCAAAGAGTCACCACTCACAGATGGGGCTAGCCTATCGGATCAGTTGCGCCAAGGGCTGGTCCAGACCATTGCCATGGTCAGACTGCTGGCCAGGGGATGGTTTGAACCTCCCAGGGCTCAGGGCATTCACGCATCCACCCTTGTTCAGCAATCCCTTTCCATCATTGCCCAGTGTGGCGGCGCATCTGCAGCAGACCTCTGGAAAGTCTTGATTGCAGAGGGGGCGTTTCCGAATGTCGAGAAGTCAGACTTCATGAGGCTGCTCAAGTCTCTGGGTGAGCATGAACTCATTGTTCAAGACAGTTCTGGGTTATTGCTTCCAGGGACGGTTGGAGAGCGACTAATCAACCACTATGAGTTCTACAGCGCATTCACCAGCGATGAAGAATTCCGCTTGGTGTGTGATGGAAAAGCACTCGGATCAGTCCCCGTAAGCCGCCCGTTGACCAAGGATCAACGCATCATCTTTGGAGGCCGGAGATGGCAGGTGCGTGATGTTGATCTCCAGGCCAAGGTCATTATTGTTTCAGCCGCACGCGGTGGTGCCCCTCCTCAGTTCGATGGTTTGGGCGCTATGGTGCATGACACTGTGCGCGAAGAGATGCGCGCAGTTCTGGCAGACACGGCCGCTTGCCCGTTTATCGATCGCGGCGCTCAAGCGTTACTCGATGAAGCTCGAAAGACATTTGTCTCATTGGGTCTTGGCGAGCGTTACCTCATCGAGTCGAGCGGAAAATGTTATTTGATCAGTTGGCTAGGTGATTACGCCAATGATGCGCTACGCCTGCTGCTCAATTATGTGGGCCTTTCTTGTGATAACTCGGGCCTTGCTATAGAGATCCACGCGAACATCGATCAGGCAAAAGCCGCACTCAAGGCCGTGGGTAGTTTGGACCCAAGCGATCTCGCTTCTACTCTCGCAGATGTGGAGAACATGCTGCGCGAAAAATGGGATTGGGCGTTGCCAGAGCGGTTGCTTGTGAAGTCTTTCGCTTCAATATCGCTGGATATCTCGACCGCAGTGTTTTTTTGCACAGAGGCAGTCGGCGAGCTGAATTTAATCAAGTCAAACCAAACAACGCGCCGCACCGAGCCATTCAAAATAGCAGCGCCCTCACTCAACTTGAAACCCAATCGCTAGGCCTACTATGCCAATAGTCCATTACCTCGCATACGGCTCCAATCTACACCCCTTGCGGCTTGCCGCGCGTGTTCCCTCCGCTCGCGTCGTTGGCGTCGTTGAAATGCCTGGCTATATGCTGGCGTTTCACAAGCGCAGTATTGATGGCTCAGGTAAGTGCCTTGTCCACACCGAACAGGGAGTTAGCTGTAAGACATATGGCGTCCTCTATGAATTCGATGCGCAAGAGAAAGCGCAGCTTGATGCTATTGAGGGGAAAAATAAGGGATACCACGAACAGCTTGTTCAGTTCCAGCTGAACGGTGAAACGTATACACCTTATATATACATCGCTCAATCCACACACATTGATCTGTCACTCGCCCCATACCACTGGTACAAAAATCTCGTGTTGGCCGGCGCGAGATATCACAATTTTCCACCCCAATACATTGCGGCCATCGAAGCAATCCCCTCGAAGGGTGATCCAGATGTAAAACGAGCACAAGAGAATGAAAATCTGCTCCAGCAAATGGGAAAATATAAACTTTAGCCAACTGAATTTCCCGCAAGTGATGCCTCACAGCTCAATAGGTAGAATAATTCGGCCTGTTGGGCAGGCAGAAAAACCTGCTGGCACTGATGGAAGCCGCTGACGAGGCCCTCATCTGAAAATCGAGCAAAGGGCTGTACCCGTGGCTTATATCCCTACCCGGTTTACCCCGTTACGATCTGATCTAAACAGTCTGTTTTTGCGAGGAAATCCAAACCGTTGGGGCGGAAAGTTCATCAAGAAGATAGATAACTTCGCGCCGCCTCTAGCGCTGGCTCTTCGAAAGCTTCGCCAGCATGTAAGCCGAGACAGTGCCGACAACCTCAATCGCAGCCTTAGCCTCCTCCCTGGAAAGGGTCGGCACCCACGGTCTGCCGTGCCCGGTCCCTTGCTTGTTCCTCACACGGTTAACACCAAGAGCGGCGGCGAACAGACCGCGCTCCATTGCCCGTATCGCTTTCTCGCCAGCTTGCTCCGGAATTTCTGGGACAGCGAGATCAAGGGCAATAAAGGCCATACCTAGCAGAGATTGAAAGTTCGCCCCTGCCGGATAGCTTCCCCTCAAGCTCTCAAGCACATGTGCTGAAGTGGCTTCTATCAGATCCTTTCCGGTGCCCACTATAAGAGCGGCATCTTCAGCCCCCTTCTGCGCACGAATGGCATACCCCCATAAGGCGTCAGTCAACTCCGCCCCTGCAAGTGACGTTAGTACCTTGGGGGAGATCGAGCCATCCTCGGCCAGATTAAAGCCCTCTGTATCTAATGCTGCCTTGGCGTTATCTATAGCCTCAATACCTACGTAGTTCGCAGACGTTTTCCTAAAACCCCCACAGGCTCGAACTTTGGAGAGTAGCCCCGCAGCAAAACGGGAACCTGCCTCGGGATGCATCTCAATTGCGCCGTAAAGCACCGCACGGACACGTTTGGCCTTGCCAATGGTTTGCCCCTGCTGCTTTGGATCGTGATCAGAGAGGCCGGCGGTCTTCACTTGAAACTCAATGTCCGCATGAGAAGGTTCTCTGTAGACTCCGTTATTACCAGAGTCGTCAACAAGCTGAGCCAATGCATGAGCGATAGTGTCTGTAATGGGAATGGTTGTCATAGTTGTTTTGCACCTACTGGTTGAAAGAGCAAAAGCGATCAATTCACTGATCCTTTCCTACTCTAGTCGACGCAAAGCCCCCCCCTAAGTCAACGCGGGCCTTTTTTTGAGGCGTCCAGCTCTTCGGATAACAGCCATTTGGTGGTTTGCTTTTGGTAAAAGGAGTCATTCGACCAAGCCTACAAAAATAAGGACCTGCCCCCCATAGCGTATTGCTCCCTGTACCGGACTTTTCCGCCTGGTATTAAGCTCGCTCGGTCCCAAGCCGATTTAGCAGATTTCTAAAGCCTAAAACGTAATCAACCGATGAATAACCAACCACCGAAAAACCATCACTTTGTCCCCCAGCACTTTTTGAAAGCCTGGCAGTCGTCCGAGGGAAAAATCATTCGATACAGACATATCCCTTCAACCGGCGCCTTCGAAGTCAAAGAGGTGGCGATCAAAAAAACCGCCTCTGTCAACGACCTCTATCGCATAGAGTTCCCGGACGGCAGCTTTGAGATCGAGTCGACTCTCGTAACACCCTTGATTGACGAGCCAGGCCACAAGATCATCGAGAAAGCACGCATCAGTCGTGCAACGGCGTGGGCGGCGCACGATAAACGACAGCTGGCCTACTACCTGACGTGTCTCGAGGCTAGGCATCCAGAGGTGCTGAAGGCGATGAATATCAATGACCACCTGGAAACATTGCGCCGACAGATGAAGTCCACTAGACACGCGAGTCACGAGTCCATTGATGAGGTTATTGATTATTTAAAACAGTCGAGATCGCTGGGTGAGTATGCGTTCGGTCTACTTGTTCAGAACGAAACCCTACCATTGATCGAGCAACCTTTTTCGGATGGGTTAGTCGCGGCTGATATGTACGAATATGGATGCGAATCAGGTGGTCTGATCTGCTCTGACTATCCCACCTCACGTTGGGGTAACTACTTGCGTGAACTGCTTTTCATCATTGCCATCAGTCCGCACAAAGCCCTAGTGTATTCGAACAGCCCCAAAGGCTTCGGTCAGCTCCCAGCTAGTGTCAGGACTCGACTTATCAATTTGTATACGTTGGCAAAAGCCAAGACCGCATACTTCACGGACGCATCACAATCAGATTTCATCGCAGCCCATCTGGGCTGGGCAACCAAGCTACAAACGTTCGACGAACAGAAACGTTACATTAGTGATTTTGTGATGGTTCAGCTCTCTGGCGCTCGCCTCTAGAGTAGCTGCTCGCATCAGGCCTCGGCATTAAGTGAGCTCTTCATCTTCGGTCGCGCTGGTTTGCAATAAGCTGTCCACCACCCAATTGTGTGGGCTCATAATGCCGACCCAGCTTGAACGTAGTTAGAGCCACTCAAAGGCCGCTCACAACACTGGCCTGCCCTACTCTCCTGCTGCGACTTTGGCCTTATCCGCTCGCTTGCGCCCTCTTGGCACCGGCATAGTCACCAGGCACTCAAACAAACGCTCCGCGTACACAAAACCCATTCGCTTGACCGCATCCTTGTCGAAATAAAAGAGCCATGCCAGCAATAAGGCACCCGAAATGAGAATGGTAAGCCCAGCGGCAAGACCCGGGTCAGCAAAGTGGATCAACTCGATTTGTGGAGGTTTGACACGAAGAACGCCGGCAATCAAACAGCCATAAACCAGTCCGCAAAGGCAGGAAAAAATGCCGATAGCCTTCATGGACACCATGTTGCGGTGAAAGCCGTAAGCGATGTTCTCCTTGAGCAGCAATTGCTTGTTGGTGCGAGTGAGTTCCCTGAGTCGTTTTGTTGCACCGATATAGATGTCGTCTGCACTGGCCGGATCGCTCGCCTCCTCCTGCGCGGTTGGCATAGCAATGCCTAGCTTTGAAGTGATCGCGGCGTGATACCTCTGTTTGCTGATGCGATCTAAAAATTTGTCACTGTGGCGTAGCGCCAAGGTGGTCGGCATCCCACCCCATAGCGCGACCAGCTTTTCTTCAAGCTTTTTCCCACGCCCGCGGGCCACGCTGGCGAGCGCGTAAATGGAACCACATCCGCCAAGTAAGCCAATGACACTGGTCAGTACCGGGTGTTTTGCGCCGTAAACACACAACAAGGGGACGAGTAACGGTAACGAAACCAGCAATCCCGGAATGACCCGAGCTTTTCGCTCATACGGGTCTTTGACCAATTCAAATATCGCGATCATAAAAGCCTATGGGTTTAGTTCATCGATGAAGGGTTGAATTTCTGTGCGATTTTTTAGATAGATGTGCTGCACCTTCGGGTCGAGGCATTCGTCCAGCAATCCAAGACTTTTGAGCGTGTAGAGAAGAAACGCCTGGCGGCACGGCAACTCGGCCTCTCCGTCGCGCATGCCGTAATCTCGCTCAACCACCCTCTTCTTGGGCGTCTCCAACTCGGGGTTTGCGGCAAGGATCAAGGTTACATAGGTATGCCACTGGGTATCCTGGGCCGGGTCGACAGAACATTCTTCAATCCCATCAAGGCTCAAGATCCTGATCAGGACAAAATCGCTAAACCGTTTGCGGTTGTGACAATACGCTCGCACATGCCAACGGGAACCGTCATGTCCCAGCGAATGGGGCGACAACAAACGCTTGGATACCTCCAAAGAAGTCATCGACTGGTAACTGACATGAATCGACAACTTTTCGCGGATGGCCTTGATGACGGCGGCAACGATCGTTTCATCCAGCGTTCGACCAGGTCTGGGCACAAAATCAGCTTCAGGTACCGCCCCTAAAAAACTGCTCGAAGCGTCAATGATCCCGGTTCTGGTAGCGAGCAATTCCGTCAGATACTGGTGAGCGGATGATTGTGGGAACACTGCCTGGAAGTCTTGTGTAGCCACGTAGGTTTTGGAGCTGCGGTCATATTCAAGATTGTTCGGCGCCAACTCAGTGTATTTGGCAATGTCGAGCGAAGCCTGAGGCACCGACACACCAAAGTATTCCGTCAAGTCAGCTCTATTGATACGCCCTTCCCAGCGCAGTCGAAAATCGATGAACTGAAGACGACGATCCGCGCCCCAGCTTCGACTTTTGGTTTCCGTGGAAGGTGATGTATTTACAGACGACGGTCGCATTGACTGATCCAAAAAATAAACGGATATAAAAACTATTCGTATTGAATATATACGCGTTTAATGGCTGTTCGTCCAGCCGACATTCCTGAGCTCACAAGCCGTTTGGCGCAAGATTTCCCTTACTTCCCCTTGGTCTCGCCCCGCACTCCCTCATGGTGACTATCTCGCTATTCCCTTGAGGCCGGGTCTCCTTTCATCCACTCAATGGGTCGTAGCCCAAGCCCTTAGGTCGCCGACCCTAAATCGAGTATAAAAAATATTCGTATAAAAACTAGACGAGCATAATTTCTATGCGTATCTTCTGTCGTGCGATCAAATTTCTAGCAACGCTTTGGGGAACTGAATGTCAGCGAAAATTACGTTTTTCCCGGTGGACAACGGCGACATGACGCTGGTGCAGCTAGCCGACACGGCAGCCACCACGCTGCTGATCGACATGAACATTCGTGTCGCGGCCGATGACCCAGCGGACTCGACTCCAGACGTTGCGACGGAGCTGCGAAAGCGCCTTCGGTTTGATCAAAAAAAACGGCCTTACGTTGACGCGTTGTTGCTGAGCCACCCGGACAAGGATCATATCAGTGGCTTGGCGAAGCACTTTTGGTTGGGATCACTCGATGACTACCCCGATGACAATCTGCAGTGGCATGAAAAGCGCATTGTCATTCGCGAAATGTGGTCATCTCCGATGGTGTTTAGACGCCGCTCGAAACACCACACGCTCTGCCTGGATGCCGTCGCCTTCAATCAGGAAGTCCATCGCAGGATTGGGCTTTGGCGCACATTGCGGTCTGCAGTGGAAGGCGACCGCATCAAAATCATGGGTGAGGATGAGAAAGGCAAAACCGACGATTTGCTGCCAATCGTGATCAAGACTGGTGAGAAATTTACCCAGATCAATGGCGAGTCCTCGTTCCTGTTCTCGGCTCACCTGCTTGCGCCCGCTCCTCTGCAGGACGATGACACTGAAGAAATGCTGTCTAAAAACCACTCCAGCGTCATTTTGAACATTGAACTGCAGGCTTCAATCTATTCGTCCAAGCGCGTCAGGTTCTTGACCGGAGGGGACGCAGAAGTGGCCATCTGGAAACGACTGTGGGAAAAGTACGAAGACACTCCAGAAGTGCTTGAATACGATTTGCTTCAAGCGCCCCACCACTGCTCATGGCACTCCCTTTCTGTCGACAGCTGGTCAACCTACGGCAATGACGCCGAGCTCTGCCAGGAAGCCCGTAACGCACTCGGGCAGGCTCGAGAAGGTGCAACTATTGTTGCGAGCAGCAAGAAGATACTGGACAACGATGACAACCCGCCGTGCATCCGGGCCAAGCGCGAATACCTGTCTATCTTGAGGCCAGTGGATGGCATCTTCCATTGCACGGGGGACGGTAAGCGCCCGGAAACGATCGAGTTCGAGATCACCTCCACTGGAGTCTCCAAAATTGTCGCCGGTGTCGCTGCAGGGGTAGGAGCTAGTGCCGTGGCTTCCGCTGCGCCAAGGGCGGGCCGCACATGAATGAGATCTACGAATGGGGAACACCGATTGGTGAAGGAAAAAAGGATTCGCTACATCCAATGACGCTTGGCCTGATTCAGGCCTGTCAGGATCATCCGTGCATCGAGGTGCTGGACATCCGAACCGTCGATGAAGGCTTGGGGCCGGAGCAGGCCATCGTCATTGAGGCGGGTGATGGCACCATTGAGTCGGGCAACCCGGGTCGCATCCGCAGGCGAGAAACCCTGGCGATTACAGTGAATCCGCAGACCGACGTCCCGGTGGTCGTGCGTACCTTGCGCAAGGATTTCCCGGGACACTCCCATCAACACGGCACACACCTGAACACACCACGCGCCCTCTGCCTCTACAATATCGTGTGGAGCGCTGTTGAACGCAGCTGGACGCCAGAACGCTTTTTGGAACGGATGTTCTGGTGGTTACGCGAGACGTCTCAGCTAAGGCTGCATCGGGACGATCAACCACTGGAGCAACTGTTTTACAGCATTCGCTACCAGTTGATCCTGCCTTCAAATTATTTGAAGCAGTCTGAGGACAGCGGCAAAAACCTGATTATCGAGGAAATCACGGGAGCACCGGGACGTCAGGTTACCTTGCGGGGAAGGTTCGATGACTCAAACAATCCTCGAGGTGTGGGCCTGCAGTCACTGAAGCTGTCTGTCGACGGTGTCGGTTCATCACAGGTGGAAGCCGCCCCCCAGGCACTTGGTCAACTCCATGACCGCTTGGTCTCCCGTGGAAGTGGGCTAAAGGAGCCATTGTTCAGCAGCGTGTTTGATGCGGTGACCGATCAGGGATTAGTCCCTGAACAGGCTGGCGATATCAAGGCGATACTTATCCTGGTCTGGGTGCCGCGCACGGGTAAGGATGGCATTGAACGGTACGACGTGCTGGGCTATGCGCTCCAGAGTTCGCTGCAAGCACTCGGTAACGCATTCGGTATGTTGCACTTCGACAGTGAAAAGCGCCGCTGGCATCGCACGACCTTGATTGGCGATGCCGCACAGAGCGATGAAGATAGCGCATGGCGAGATCTGGAAATCCTTTCAGTGCAAATCCGCTGGGGGATCGGAGCCGAAGGCGGACGCCAAATGTCCGCGATCAACCCTGACGATGCTGACTTCGATGGGGTGCTCGCCGGCGTAGGCTCTTTGGGCGGAACACTTGCAGACATCTGGCTGCGTGAAGGCTGGGGTCGCTGGACGTACATCGATCCGGATCAGTTGCTTCCCCACAACCTGGCACGACATGTCGGATTGGACAGTGAAGTGGGCTACGCGAAAGTCGATGTAGTCCGGCACCATGCCCAAATGGTGTTTCCCGACGAACCTGCACCTAAAGCGATTGCGGGTAGCCTGACAAGCCAAAGTGAAGAGGTGATCAGCGCGTTGGGTTCAGCGAGTTTAGTGATCGATGCGACGACGACTTTCGACGCGCCTCGCGATTTGGCTGAGCGTGAAAATGCCCCCCGCACCGCCAGCGTGTTCCTCACCCCTTCGGGCCTTGCCAGCGTGATCCTGTTGGAGGACGCGAGTCGCACCCTGCGGTCCCCCGCTTTGGAGGCACAATATTACCGAGCGATCCTCAACAGCCCCTGGGGAAAATCGCACCTTCAAGGTCACTTAGGGGATTTATGGGTAGGTGGTGGCTGCCGTGACATTTCGTTTCGGATTCCGCTTGAGCGCATTCACTTGCATGCAGCGATCCTTTCGAAGCAACTGCGCAAAAGTGTTCTGGGCGATGGCGCGCGAATATGCGTGTGGACAGTGGACGAAGAGACGGAAGCTGTAACCCCGATGGAAATCACTCCCCATCCGGTGAGCTCACACGCTCAGAATGGTTGGACGGTTACCTATGACGATGCGTTGATCACCAAGCTCAAGCAGATTCGTGGCGCAGCCCTTCCCAACGAAACGGGTGGCGTATTACTTGGGGTGACAGACCTGAAGTCTAAAACCATCCTGTTGGTCGACACATTGCTCCCCCCCTCTGACAGCCAAGCAACTCCCCACCACTTCATCCGAGGCAAGGTCGGTCAGGAAGCCGCATTAGCAGACGTACACGAACGCACGGCTCGAGTCGTCGACTACGTGGGCGAATGGCATTCACATCCTGATGGTTACCCTGCGACCCCCAGTGTCGATGATCGAACGCTAATCACGTCGCTGGCGGGCTTGATGTCCAGTGAGGGGCTACCCGCCATCATGATCATCGTGGGCGAGTATGAGATCACTTTCCATGTTGAGTGATCAGCCAGCGCGGCGTCCTTAACACCCACGATGCAGTACCTATAAGGCACTACCCAAAGGGGCATGGCAGATTGCCCCTCTGCTTGCGGAAACAGCATTCAACCTAGGAGAAATGATCTGCTGGTATCGAATTTGCTCGCCAAATAATTCGAGAACCAGGAAAGTAAAAATCAATTAATAATCTCGTTAAAACAATTCAAAAGCATCGAATCTTAAACAAACGAATAGGTTATCCCATGTCTGGATCAGTAGAGCTTTCGAAAGAAGAATTATTTTCCCTAGTTGAAAAAGCAGTCAAGCCTCAGTTCTTTTTGCTCATATTCAGTTTCGTTTTGCTCTTCGACGCTTCGCTAGTACGTTTTCACCACATCGGACTCTTTGAACTAGGCACTTCGAACCTGAGCACTTCAACCGTTGGCATCACCTTGATTCTGACCTTCCTGGCTTTCTCAGGTTTGGCTTCAATGATTCTGCCTTTTTTATACATAGCATCGATCCAACTCTATATTGCTACGGTCTATAGTTTCTGTCTGTGGTTGAAGCAGAAGATCGAACCGGACAATGAGCCTATACACTATACAGGGCCAAAAAGACGCGAACGTGATCGTGTTCGTCCATGGGAACTGCGAGAGGAAGCACACAAAACACAAAGCGACTTCCTCATTCAGCTCTATAACGCCTATGACACGACTCGAAAGCAAGAGCAAACTAACCAACGAAGAGTCGAATTTTTTGCATTTTGTACACTGTGCTTTCTCGTACTGAATTGCTGCCTACCTAGCTCACCCCAAGCGCAGACCTTGGCCCAGATGAGCATTACATACTTTTCAACGACTACACACATTTGGCTAAGCCTATCTGTTTTCGCCGTCATGGCATTCCATTCGTTGCACGATGACACCTACGAAAAACAATGGATCTATTGCCCGCCATTACATAACGCCCTTGAAGACAAAGACGAAGAGAAACGCAAACAGGAACGTCAGTTCCAGGAAGAAATCAAAATTCGCAGTGAAATCAGCAGAAGACGCCGCGAGGAGACACTGGAGTAGTTGAAGAGAGTTCGACAGTTCAAAACATAAGCCGCCCGGGCGGCTTATGCCTGCAGTGACCCGATTTTCTATATTCATGATTGATGTCAGGCTTCTTCAGCGTCGAACGGAGAAAATCTTTGACAGCAAACAAAAAGCGGACGCTTGTCTGAACCACCCAAAAACCGAGCTGGGTGGGCTCACGCTACTGCAATTCGCGCAAAGTGAGTCCGGACACTAAGCAGGATCTTTCAATGCCGACATTCGCCAGCGCCTAGCGGTGATTGATTTGAATAATGTCGAAGTCAGAAAGTCATTGGCCTTGAAGGTCGAGAAAGAGATCACTTCGTTACAGCGCCGGGCCCAGGAGGAGCAACTGATGCTTCAAGAGGTCATCCGCAAACATGAACACACTGCAAGCCGAGGCAGAGCTCAGGTCTCCCTAACAGCTGACGTTTCCTCGATCGCTAACAGAGCCATGCCAAGGACTGGAGGCTAGTAATGGCAAATCTTTATGCGCACAAATTATGGGCGGCGTTCAGGAGACAAGTTATCGAATTGGACGGTAGCCAGTGCGTCGAATGCGGGCGATCAAGGGACGATGGCGTCGTCCTGCAGGTTCACCACAAACGCTACATCAGTGGACGTAAGCCTTGGGAATACGAAACCTCCGAATGCGAGACCTTATGTCAAGGGTGCCATGCTCGAGAGCATGGTGAGATACGACCGGATGCTGGGTGGGAGTATGTAGGCGAAGAAGATCTAGGCGACCTGAGCGGCAACTGTGAACTGTGTGACAACTCGATTCGTTATGTTCACTACGTGCAGCACGAACACTGGGAGCAAATGGGGGTCGGTACTCATTGCTGTGACAATCTCACAGGGACGAGAGAGGCGGCAGAAGGCCGACGACGGTTAGGGCGGTATAGACGATTCATATCCTCCGCCAAATGGACAGCCGGGAACGACCTTCTCAAGATAAGACATTGTGGACTCATCATGGCGGTTGTCTTAGAACAACAGGGATGCAAGCTGATCATTAATGATGTTCAGGGCCGAAAGACCTTCACAACCGTACTCGCCGCCAAGAATTTCTTGTTCGAGTTCATGGAATCTGGTGAAGCCGCGAAGTTTGCCGAACGGCAAAAAGCGAAAGCGAATAAATCCTGAGCCCCCCAACTCCCACCTCCTAACTGAGCTGCCCATCGCCCAGAACAAGACCACTACACTTCAGCCTCTTGTTCCTTTACATGAGGGATATTTGGAACACCCCCAGAATTGGCTTCCAGCACGCTTTCCCTTGCGAGCCGTCCGACGAACCATAGATGCACCACATATGGGGCAGGCATTCGATGCTGGCGAACGCGCAGGGCCAGTTGCAGATGAGTGTGTTGGGGTCAGCGGCGCCGGGCTTCGAGCAGGTTGAACTGGAGCTCTTTTGGGAACCTCGATGGTGACGACTGCAGGTGTGGGCACATGGATCCCCAAGACCGCGCAATCCTCTTGGGCCTTTGCACGCTCGGCAAGTGCCTGCAAGAGAGATTGATCGGGCGCAGAATTAGCTGATAGGCATCGTGGCGCCGCAGTTTGTAAAGCAGCCAGGCCCGAACGAAGCTTTTTCTGCAAATCAATCTGTCTAGCCGCTGATGCGGAGCGCGCTGCGTTCTCGGCTTGGATATCAGATGGATCTGGCGAGGGGTTGTAACGGAACTTAGCCTCGTGACTTTGGCGCCATGCGAGCATTTTTCCAGTCAATGCCTCACCAAACCCCGGCACCGCACGAACCGCAGATGCCGTTATGTCAGCAGCAGTTTCAATACCAAAGGAGGTCAACGTAGCAGTCTTCGCAGGCCCGATGCCCGGTATTGTTGCCCGTCCTATCAGGAACCGATCCAAGAAGTCTATTCGCTGACGCGCCTCTCGTGTCGACTTCAGTTTTATCAGTACCTGCGCGAGATCCCCCTCAACCTGCCGATATCGGGCCACACAGTCTTCCAAGTCGGCACGTAGAACAAAAATCTCCTTCAGGCCAATGCGCTGCAAATGTGCCATCGATAGCAAACGCACCCGACTATCAGCATCCACGTAAGCCCTGCGAAACGGCGCTGGATCTACCTTGGCCTTAGTGAGCAATGCTACCAAACCGTAAACGCCCAGGCCTCCCCAAAGGAGTCCTAAATGCGGCACGTTGAAAAAGCCGATGATTGCCGCCAATAGTGCCAGGACACCGTAGATAGCTTTCTCTGGACCGTTGCTCTTTGCCTGAGTAACTGCCGCACTGGGCGGGCCTACATTTCCGCTCCAGGTAGGCAGGGCTTCTTCCGGCCGAGGAATCCGCACCGCGCGGATAGCCGCCCATACAGCTTCAAGATCGAAGGGCCCCGCCGTAAGAACATTCCCCATGACAAGCCCCAATGGGAACATTTCGAAACCAGACTGACTTGCTAGCCGACACCAAAGACAACTTCCTGCCGCACTAGGAAAGTAGTGAGTCGGGACATTTACACATTGACGCAAGCCAGCTTCGAGACCTTGAAGCAAACTCACCCACGCAGCCGGATCCGGACGGGAAGTAGCAGCAAGACCGAACGCCGACTCAAATGCAGCGGCAACCGACGACGGGAAATCCGCCAACAGCACCGAGCCGGGCGGTGGTGTGGTACGTGTTTCGTCGCGTCGGGCAATTGAAAAGGCAAAGCGGTGCTGTGCAATCGACTGACCCAGGCTAAGATCCGCACCACTAAAACGGCCGGAATAGGGATGCTTGCCCATGACCAGCAATTGGAAGATGGCAACTGCGAGTCCAAAGTTGTCATGCGCCTGAGTACGCTTGACGCTACTAAAGCTGACACCATGGAGCTCTGGGGGCGTGAAGTCCTCCATGCCAACAACACAGGGATAGGACTGCCCATTCAAACTAAACTGAAAACTATCGGCATCAATCAGTGCGACGGTGGCGTCCTGCGCCACCAGAACCCCGGAATGGTTGAGATCCCCAATAATACAGCCAGCTTGATGCACCGTTGCGACGGCGCGCGCGACGTTTTGCGCCACGCGTACTAGAAACCGATAGTCAGCTTTGGGAAATTGGATTTTGCGTGACTTCGGGCTGTACAGCTCATGGAGCGGCCTATACCCCGCAACCAGTCGCATAGAAAAACCAGCGAAGTTGCCCGAGGAATCAGTAACCACCTCAGATGGGAAAGCCACAAGAGTGGTCGCGTCCGCCAACCGCCCTTCTACCATCGCCCTAACCTTACTTTCGCGGGAGCGCCGAAGCTCAGCCTTGTAGATTTTCACTGCACGATCAGTACGTCCCACCAGCGCGTACACATCCCCCTCGCCTCCTTTGCCAAGGCGCTTATCGAGTTGCTCATTCTTACCGGCGATACGTACCGGTGGAGAGTTCATCGACATGAAACGAGGATGAGAGTCTTGTCGTCATCCGTTCGCTCGCAGAGCGCAGGACTGTTCAGGTATCGCGCAAGTGCGCCTGACAATTCAACCAAGCGTCCCTCCCCTGCTACTTGGTCGACCGGATTAATCATCGGATCAAAGAACCGAGCAAAGGGCTGCTGTGTTGCTTGCTCCAAAGCGACTGACTCCAATCCATCCGAAAATAAAGCGAAGGCGTCATACTCAAGATTCAAATTGAAGGTACGCAGCCGAACCTCAGGGTCATCCGTAACGAAATAGGTCGTCGACGCGAACTCTCCGTTTTCTGGCCAGCACAAGGCCTCCCATACACCAGCCTTACGAGCGACAAGCGCACTGTCGCCAATCTGCAAAGCCAAGACACGCCCTTTGAAAACCACCAGCATCACCAGCGTCGCAGCGAACTGTCGCCGAGTCAGACCACGCCGCGCGGCTGCCTCGGATAGACGGTCTCGCACCAGATCAATCCAACACAGGATCAGCTCATTATCTGGCAAGCTGTCATTACGTTCGAACCATGATCGGAAGTTAACTATCAGGCTGCGGCAAACCAAGGACGCGCCTTGCCCACCGTAACTCGCGCTGCCCGCTCCGTCGGAGACTACCGCACAGAACGTATGCGAGTTGATCCGAGTAACGCTGTAGGCATCCTGCTTTCGCGTCCCAATGCGCTGATGGGACGTGCCGATACACGACGCAGCCGCCCAACGCCAGCGAGGATTATCCAGCAATGGCCCAACCCTCTGGACCAGTCGGATTGGCAAGTGGAACGGCATCCCCTGGATTGGACTGCGATACGGCGCTTAGCGAGCTGGAAAGCCAAGCAAAGAGCTCGCGAAACGCCAATCCCTTCAGCTTCAATGGCTGACGTGTACCCAACTGCGAGAGAGACGACATATCCGCACCGTCAACACCAACGGAGTAGAACATGAATTCTTTACGCTCTTCCCCTTCATGGACGCGTCGGCGTGCCTCCTGCCAATCATCAGTCGGAGCACCATCGGTAATAAGAAATACCCAAGGGCGGTAGTACTTGACGCCATTGGCGCGGTAACGATCCTTGCGTTCGCGCAACAGATCCAGTGCCCGCACAACAGCCTCCCCCATTGGCGTTACACCACTTGCTTCCAACACTTCGGGGAAAAATCCGTCGACTGTCGTGAACTCGGTACGAACGTTGACGGGACCAAAGGTCACCACTGCCAACTCCACACGTTTCGCCGCCATCGCATCAGCGTACAAGTCATCTTTGAATGACTGCAAAGCATCGTTCAGCATCTGGATTGGCGCCCCATTCATAGATCCAGATGTGTCCAACAGAAGTATGCAAGGGCACCGTTGCTCGGGATTTTCAGCAAACTCCGCGTCTGCAAACGGCTGCTGCTCGAAATCGCTCATCTTGTCCCTTTATCCTTTTCCATGACGAGACTGTCGTGATAGCACGATACCAGCACGTACTAAAAAACGCACAAAATTGATCCGAACAGCGCCTATCTCATGTGAGCTGTCACGGATGCTGTCAGTGCATAATGGCTAATTACTAAGATGCATATAGGTTCGCTTCACTCGATCGGTGAGAACGCCGGACACATCAAACAGGGCTTGGCCAAGCAGACGGCCCAAGGCCCACACCAATCAAGCTGCCCCCCCCGACGTCCGCCTGCAACAGCCTTTTTGGACTTTGTGCGCATGCAGTCCGGGTTAGCACGCGCTGTTCGGCGCGAAGGATGACCCCGTACGACACAGTCCGTCAGATACAAATCCCAAACGATGTGTTCGCAGGTAAAATGGCATAATATGCCAATGGTCGAGAGACCCTGTTTGCCCAGAGCTGGAGCTAATTATGGCGACGCGAAACGTTGTGCTCACCCCTCACCAGGAACAGGTTATCCAGGACTTGGTGCAGTCCGGCCGTTATCAGAATGCCAGCGAAGTGATGCGAGAAGGTTTGCGCCTATTGGAACAGCGCGTAGCCGAAGACACCGCCAAAATTGAGGCCCTGCGTCAGGCGACCTCGATCGGCATCATGGACCTTGAGCACGGGCGCTTTACTCAGATGAACGAAGGGGATCTGGAGCACTACCTCGAGGGCTTGAGCCTGGAGGCAACGATCCCCGCGAGAGAGAAACACTGAGCATGTCGCAGTATCGGATTTCCAACGCGGCGCGCGCCGACATTGTCGACATCCTCAGGCTCTCCCAGACGCAGTTCGGCGATCAAGCACGCCAGCGCTACCAGGCGCTGATCCTCGCGGCGCTGCAAGCGATTGCCGGCACACCTTATCGCATTGGCAGCCACGACCGCGATGAGCTTGCACCGGGCCTTCGCAGCTATCACCTCATCTATTCACGCCAGCAGGCCAAACACCCCCATGGGACGGTCAAAAGCCCACGTCATATCGTGTTTTATCGTGTGGCAAACGACGACGTGATCGAGGTCGTAAGGCTCCTTCATGACGCCATGGAAGTGCAGTTGCACTTGCCTAATGACTGATCACCGACCTGGCCCAACGGCTTAACTGGCCATGAATAGCGAAGGTGAGGCGCCCGCCTCAACATCGCAACCTGAGCACCCTCGCTGTCAGCCGACTCGGCGGCTAATTGAAGCGGGAGGTTCTGGCCCGATAGAGCTATCGAGGCCCGCGACCAGAAACACGATGTTCAACTTGCGTACCACTTTCAATGCTGAACAACCGCTTCTTAGGCGTTTTCCGTGACCAAGCGCCTGACATTACGCTCCAGCTGTCGATGGACACGCGGATCGATGCCCCTAGTGATCAGCGCCCTCGCAACATCACGCAGAGCACGAGCATCTCGTAAGCTAATTTCAGGATAGGTACCGAGAGAAATACGGGGTTGCTTATCCGCCCAGGAAAAGCGGAAGTGCCAGCACTTGGCGCCTTTCGTATTCACGAAAAGGGCGAGGCCGTTGTAGTCAGGGAGGGTGTAGTCCTTAGCACGGGGTTTGGCGTGTCGGACCGAGGTATCGGTGAGAGCCATCGTACAATCTCCGTCTCGTTTGGATGGAGGAGATTTGTACGGTTTCCAGAGAGGCGAGTCCCACGAAAAAGTGATCTACCAAGCGCCGGATTAATGTACTAAAAAATGTACTAAGAAAACGTGGATGGCAGTGTTTTCGAGTGGAGCTTACTGGAACTAAAAAAGAGGCCTAAGCCTCTTTTTTAAGTCTCTACAGATCTCAATAGAAACCCGTAGAACAATAATTGGAGCGGGAAACGAGACTCGAACTCGCGACCCCGACCTTGGCAAGGTCGTGCTCTACCAACTGAGCTATTCCCGCTTGGTGATGGCCGCCATTCTATACGCTGGCGTTTATTCGTCAAGCCCTTGATTCAAAAAAGTTATTTCTTTTCTGCGGTGGTCTTCAAATGAGGCCAGGCGGCTCTCAGGTACTGCACCATCGACCACAACGTCAGCCCTGCCGCGATCAGCAGCAATGCATAACCGACGATGACCCAGAAAGCGAAGGCCGGCGGGTTGGCCAGGAGAATGACCAGCGCCAGCATCTGGGCAGCCGTTTTCCACTTGCCCATGTTGGAAACGGCCACCTGGGCGCGGGCCCCTATTTCGGCCATCCATTCGCGCAGTGCCGAGATCACGATCTCGCGACCGATGATGACGGCAGCCGGCAGGGTCAGCCACAGGTTGGCGTGAGTCTGAACCAGCAGCACCAGTGCAACCGCCACCATCAACTTGTCTGCCACCGGATCGAGAAAGGCGCCAAATGGCGTGCTTTGTTCGAGACGACGCGCCAGATAGCCGTCGAGCCAGTCAGTCGCTGCGGCAAATGCGAACACGCTACTGGCCGCCATATAGCTCCAGTGGTAGGGCAAATAGAACAACAGAATGAAGATCGGGATCAGTAAAACACGCAGAACGGTAATCAGATTAGGGATATTCATCGGCACAACTGGCTACGAGGTGAGCGGGCATTCTACTCGCTGTGCAGGTTTGCATAAATCGACTCTGCCAGCTTTTTGCTAATTCCGGGTGCTTTTGCTATTTCATCGATGCTGGCGCGGGCCAATTCCTGCAATCCACCGAAGTGTTTGAGCAGATCGCGACGCCTTGTAGGCCCAACGCCTGCCACGCCTTCGAGGGTCGAAGTACGGCGTGTCTTGCCGCGTCGCGCCCGGTGTCCGGTAATGGCGAAACGGTGAGCCTCGTCGCGGATCTGCTGGATCAGGTGCAAGGCTGGCGAATCGCCCGGCAATGTGAACTCATGAGCAGCATCATTGAGGTACAAGGTCTCGAACCCGGCCTTGCGGGTCGTGCCCTTGGCAACGCCGAGCAGTATCAGATCAGGAACCGCCAGCTCATTCAGTACATCGCGAGCCATGGACAATTGCCCCTTGCCGCCGTCGACCAGCAGGATATCGGGCAACTTGCCCTCTCCATCCTTGATCTTGCTGAAGCGCCGGGTCAAGGCTTGATGCATGGCGGCATAGTCATCGCCTGCCGTGACGCCTTCAATGTTGTAACGCCGGTAATCGGACTTGATAGGCCCTTCAGGACCAAAGACCACACAGGACGCCACGGTCGCTTCGCCGCTGGAATGACTGATGTCATAGCATTCCAGCCGCTGAGGCGGCTCATCGAGCTTGAGGACCTGCGCCAGCGCCTCGAACCGCGAGGCCACATGCTGACGATTGGCCAGACGTGCGCTCAAGGCCTGTTCGGCATTGGTCACTGCCAGTTGCTGCCAGCGCGCACGGGTGCCACGAACCCTGTGGCTGATGGTCATCTCGCGGCCACGGGACTCTTCGATGGCATCGATCAGTGTCGGGAAGTCCTCGTGGACCACATTGACGATCACCTCGACGGGCAACTCACGATCGACACCGCCGAGAAAGTACTGCGCCAGGAAGGCCGACATGACCTCTCCGACCTCCTCTTCTATACCCACCTGCGGGAAGAAGTTCTTGCTGCCAAGCACACGTCCGCCGCGCACACTGATCAAATGCACACAGGCACCACCAGGGTTGACGAACGCAGCCACCACGTCCACGTCACCGGTTCCGCCTTCCATGCTTTGCTGATCCTGAACCCGACGCAGCAAGGCCACCTGATCACGCAACTCGGCTGCCCGCTCGAACTCAAGGGCCATGGCGGCCTTTTCCATCGACTCGTTCAGCTCATCGGTCAGGGCATTGCTGCGGCCTTCAAGAAACATGACCGAATGGCGTACGTCCTCGGCGTAAACCTCTGGTTCCACAAGCCCTACACAAGGCCCTTTGCAGCGTTTGATCTGATATTGCAGGCAGGGACGATTGCGATTCTTGAAGTAGCTGTCTTCACACTGACGAACCAGAAACGTCTTTTGCAGCAGGCTCAGGCTTTCACGAATCGCCCCCGGGCTTGGATAAGGGCCGAAATACCGCCCTTTGGCCTTTTTTGCGCCCCGATGAATACTGAAACGAGGGAATGCACCATCGGACAGAAAGACGTAAGGGTAGGATTTATCGTCGCGCAGCAGGATGTTGTATGGAGGCCGCCATTCCTTGATGAGGGTCTGCTCCAGCAGCAGCGCTTCGGTTTCATTGGCCGTGATGGTGGTTTCGATCTGGGCGATGCGAGCGACCAGAGCGTTTGTCTTGGGCGCAAGGCCTGTCTTGCGAAAATAGCTGGCCAGGCGCTTCTTGAGGTTCTTGGCCTTTCCGACATAAAGAAGCTGGGCATGAATATCGAACATGCGATACACGCCAGGGCGGCCACTGCATGTCGCAAGAAACGCGCTTGGATCAAACGATTGGGTCATGTTCAGGCGCTGGCATCAACCATGCCGTGACGTACAGCCAGTAAAGCGAGTTCGACATCACTGCTGATCGAAAGCTTCTCGAAAATCCGGTAACGGTAGGTATTAACGGTCTTGGGTGACAAGCATAGCTTGTCGGAGATGGTCTGGACCTTCTGACAGCCAACGATCATCAGGGCAATCTGGATCTCACGCTCGGAAAGCAGATCGAACGGTGAATTGTTCTCTTGCGGCTGGAAGGACTTCAATGCCAGTTGCTGGGCGATCTGCGGGCTTATATAGCGCTGCCCGGCAAATACCAGACGAATGGCTTGCACCATTTCCGCAAGCCCGGCGCCTTTGGTCATGTAGCCTGCGGCACCGGCCTGGAGAAGGCGCGTCGGGAAAGGATCTTCTTCGCAGACCGTCACGGCCACGACCTTGATCTCGGGATGGCTACGCAGCAACTTGCGAGTCGCTTCAAGGCCTCCGATGCCGGGCATCTTGACATCCATCAGCACGACGTCAGGTTTGAGCTCCCGGGCTTTCTTCAGGGACTCTTCACCAGAGTCAGCCTGACCGACAACCTGCAAGCCGTCTATGTCGGCAAGCATGCGAGTAATGCCTGTCCGGACAAGATCATGGTCATCGACAACTAGCACCCTAATCAAGCAGACACCTCACACAACAGTCATAACGAATGCTACCCACCATAACAAAAACCATGAGTCAGACCTAGGCCCTGTTGCCGTTTCAGCGTAAAGCCGCACCCAGGAAGCGGTACAGGCGGGCTGAAATCACAACGGCCCCTGATATCAGGCAGGATCCGGCTCGTATCGATATGTGGATAGCGTTGTCAACAAACTATCACTAACCCATTAAGACACCAGCGTTTTTTCTCAAAAACGCTTGATTGGCAGATATGCCATCAATGGTCGTCAGGCAACGACTTATTGTGAATGCCATAAGAAGCCGATAGCTCGGCCAGAGTGATGGTCAACCGGCTTATTGCATCCTGATCCTCCTTGTGCAAGGCTCTGTAGCTCCCTAACACCTTCTCCTCTGCAGTGCTGAGGTTATCGATCGGAATGGGTGTGGGCGTCCCGGTCAATACGTAGAGCACATCGACCCCCTTCGCCGCTACTGCTGCGAGATAGTCGGCCTTGGGCGCACGATCACCGCTTTCATATTTACCCTGAGCATTTGCCTCCACGCCACCGATTTCACCGAAGGCGCGTTGAGAAAGCCCCAGACGCTCTCTTTCTTTTCTTAACCGGTAGCCAATTCCACTCATTTGAATGCGTAACCTTGTTGACCCCATCCTTACGAATGGTAGAATCTAGATAGAATTAAACTTATTTGAACGGTTTTGAACTATGCCCGGAATACGTACCGCTGCACAAGCCAAGGCTTGGCTAGAACAACAGGGAAAATCGGTTCAAGAATTTGCTCGGGAAAACAGTATTGATCCGGCAACGACTTACCAGGTATTGGCTGGCCGCAAGAAAGGTCGTCGCGGAGAAGCCCATAAAGTGGCGGTTTTGCTGGGCATGAAGATAGGTGTGATCCCCTCGCAGAGTACTGGCACAGAGCAAGAAAACGATAATTGAGAATATCTCCCGCCTAAACAACTTCAATAGATGACGCAACAATCCGACTGTATATGTCGACTTTTCTTACAAAACCTGCTGATAGAAAAAACAGCCATTCAAAGCTGTGCCCTCCTTCCATGGTCTCAAGCTCCTGAGCAATTCAGGCAATCAATCCAACTGATTGAATTTTCCAATTGAATCAGAGCATTTGCCTACGGTAAGCTCCCGACCAACCTAACGGAGACACACCATGCTGCAATCCGCCTCATCACAGCTTCTGCACTCTGCCAGCGTTGAACGCTCGGTAGCAGGCGTTGCTGCGCGGACTGCCTCGGCTGGTGTCTGCCTGCCGGTCAACGTTTATTACGGGTATTGGTTTAGCCACTGGCGCGCCTGATACCCAAAAAGGCGCCCGGATTCAGGGGACGCCAACCAGAGAATTCTCTACCCCCGGTCGGCTACCCGACCGGGGGTTTTGTTTTTTGGGCCATTGAAAGCCCGATTGAATCCACTTGAGGAATACGACATGAACACCACTTTCTATTACCGCAACGACATCGACTTCGCCTGGCGATTTAGCAATCTCCGTTCGGGACAGCCAGCCGCCTCCGATCGGTCACTGCCAGGTGGCAACCTCACACGCACAGCCAGTCAGGCCAATTGTCGAACACCCCAATAGGGTCTTGCGCGGGAACATGCCCGCCAGCCCAGGAAACCAGATCATGAACTCGTCCGTTGCCGTAAAACCGTCCGACCTGTCCAGCAATGTCACCCTGCTCGACAACACGCCCGCCCCAACGCGCCTGCCCAGTACCATTGAGCTGAAAAGCCGTCTGCCACTGACCGCCGCCCTGAGCGAACAGGTTGCAGCCCATCGCCGTGCCGTACGCTCGATCCTGACCGGGGAAGATTCCCGTCTGCTGGTGATCGTAGGCCCCTGCTCTCTCCACGACCCGCAATCAGCCCTTGAATACGCCGAACGCCTGGCCAGCCTGTCAGCCGAAGTCAGCGATCAGATGCTGCTGGTGATGCGCGCCTACGTCGAAAAGCCTCGTACCACCGTAGGCTGGAAAGGCCTTGCCTACGATCCACAGCTCGATGGCAGCGATGACATGGCCGCCGGCCTCACCCTGTCACGCCAGTTGATGCGCGAAATGCTGCTCATGGGCCTGCCGGTTGCCACCGAGATTCTGCAACCCATGGCCGCTGGCTACTTCGATGATCTGCTCAGTTGGGTAGCCGTTGGCGCACGCACCACCGAGTCGCAGATCCACCGGGAAATGGCCAGCGGCCTGCCAATGGCAGTCGGATTCAAGAACGGCACGGATGGCGGCGTAGCAGTGGCCAGTGACGCAATGCGTTCGGCAGCCCACCCGCATCGCCATTTCGGAATGGATCGCCACGGCCATCCAGCAATCATCGAGACTCAGGGCAACCCGGACACCCATATCGTCCTGCGCGGTGGCCATCGCGGCCCCAATTACGATAGCCAGAGCGTTGCCCAGGTACGCGCCAGCCTTGAGAAGAACCGCATTGCCTCAAGAATCATGGTCGACTGCAGCCATGCCAACAGCGGTAAAGACCCGCTGCGTCAGCCACAGGTGTTCAATGACGTGCTTGAGCAACGCTTGCAGGGCGACAAATCGCTGATCGGCATGATGCTGGAAAGTCACTTGTTCGATGGCTGCCAGCCTTTGAGTGAAACGCTTCAGTACGGGGTTTCAGTCACCGATGGCTGCCTCGGCTGGGAAGGTAGCGAGCACCTGTTGCGTCAGGCAGTGGACCGGCTGCGCTACAGGTAATCGGTTCTCGATGAACTTTTATCAGGAAATGCAGCCTTGATTCCGGTAGGCTCTTTCTTTTTTTTGACAGGAGAAACTTTCCCATGGCTAAAGCCACTGCCCGCCACATCCTTGTTTCGAGCGAAGAGAAATGCAACGAACTCAAGGCTCAGATCGAAGGCGGCGCTGATTTCGCTGAAATCGCCAAGGCTAACTCCAGCTGCCCGTCGAGCCGTCAAGGCGGCGACCTGGGGTCGTTCGGTCCAGGCCAGATGGTCAAGGAATTCGATACCGTCGTATTCAGTGCGCCAGTCAATACCGTGCAAGGTCCAGTGAAAACCCAGTTCGGTTATCACCTGCTGGAAGTGACCAGCCGTCAGGACTGATCCTGATTCGCTGAGGCACATGAAACGGCTCATCTTCGGATGGGCCGTTTTCATTTGTACTCCCGTATTTATTGACAGTGACGGTTACAAAGCCTGTTGTGATCCGGTACCTTGGCGCATGCCTTCAACCCTGATGTTCGCGTGTGAACGTCAGTCAGGATTCAAGTAATGCGTTCTGCTTTCCTATCGCTGACAACTGCAATGCTGGTGCTTGCCACGGGCCTTCAACAAGTGCGGGCAGAGCCGCAGCATGCCTTGACCGTATATGGCGAACCGCCGCGCTATCCTGCCGGTTTCCAGCATTTCGACTACGTGAACCCTGATGCCCCCAAAGGCGGGAGCATGCGTCGCTCGGCGACAGACATTGGCCAGTTCGACCATTTGATGCCGTTCACTGACAAAGGCACGGCCGTCTCGCAGATCAACGGCATGCTGTATTCACCACTGGCGGTCAAATCGCTGGACGAGCCCTACACGGTATACGGGCTGGTCGCACAGAAAATGGAGCGCTTGGAGGACGGAATGTCCTTGCGTTTCTATCTTGACCCACGTGCCCGCTTTGCCGATGGCACACCCATCACAGCCAATGACGTGAAATACACCTATGAGCTGCTGATGACTCAAGGCAGCCTGCAATACCGTACCCGGTTTGAAGCGGTAAAAGGCCTGGAAGTGGAGTCCGGGAACCGGATTCGCTTTGACTTCAAGAATAACGACAACCGTACCCTGCCCCTGGATCTGGCCTCGTTGCCAGTGTTTCCCGAGCATTGGTGGAAAACCCGTGACTTTGCCGGTGGCGCAGGCTTCGAGATCCCGCCGGGCAGCGGCCCTTATACGATCAGCCATGTCGATCCGGGGCGCAGTATCACCTTCGAGCGCGACCCGAACTGGTGGGGCAAGGATCTGCCAGTCAACAGAGGCATGTACAACTTCGACCGGTTCAGCATTGAGTATTTCGGCGATACCGATGTAGCGCGGCAAGTACTCAAGGGGGGCGCCTACGATTACAACCGTGAATATTCGGCCACCGGTTACTCAATCCGCTATGACAGCCCGGCGCTGAGCGAAGGTCTTCTACAAAAGGCGCATCTGGCCAAGGGCGCGGTCCAGAGTTCGCAAGGCTTTGCCTTCAACCTCAACCGCCCGATGTTCAAGGACCGTCGCGTGCGTCAGGCGTTGTCTCTGCTCTGGGACTTTGAATGGGCGAACCGGCAGATGATGCGCAATATGTACATTCGCCAGGACAGCTATTTCTCGAACTCGGAACTGGCAGCCACGCAACTACCGACACCCGCTGAACTGAAGATTCTTGAACCCTTGCGCGGTTCGATTCCCGACGAAGTCTTTACTACGGTCTTCAAGAACCCGAAAACCGATGGCACAGGTTTTATCCGCGACAAACAACTGCAAGCGCTGGCGCTATTGCAGGAAGCTGGCTGGAAACCCAAGGGTGATCAACTGGTCAACGCCCAGGGCGAGCCGCTCAGCTTCACCTTCCTCAATGGGCAACCGGGTTTCGAGCGTCTGCTGCTGCCTTACAAGCGCAATCTGGCGCAGATCGGTATCCACTTCGAGGTGCGGCGGATCGATGCGGCCCAGTATCTGAACCGCGTCATGGCCCGGGATTACGACATGATCGTCACCGGCTTCACGGTCTCGACATCGCCGGGAATGGACCTCTACAACAACTTTGGCTCCAAGGTGGCCAATGATCCAGGCTCCAGCAATTACATGGCACTGCAAGACCCCGCCGTGGACACCCTGATCGAGGGCCTGCTCAAGGCTGGCGACAAGGCGACGATGACCGACTATGCCCACAGCCTTGATCGGGTACTGCAATGGAATTACTACTGGATTCCCAACTATTACCCGCCAGGCTCCTCGACCGTATGGTGGAATCGCTTCGGTATCCCGAAAATCCAGGCCAGCAACAGCGAAGCCATCGAAACCTGGTGGGAAGTCAGCCCCACTCCGCTCAATAACGAGCAATTTGCAGCAAAACGCGGCGCTTCAGCCCTTGTTTCGGAGATGAAGTGAATGCTCGGTTATATCCTGCGCCGCCTGCTTCTGATCATTCCCACGCTGTTGTGCATTCTGCTGGTCAACTTCTTTATCGTGCAGGCCGCGCCCGGTGGGCCAGTGGAGCAAGCCATAGCCCGTCTGCAAGGGATCGGTAACAGCAGTGTCGGCGCGGGCGCGACAGAGTCGGTCAACACCGGTCAATCAAGAGCGTCCCGTGGCCTTGATCCCAAGCTGATAAAGGACATCGAACGCCAGTACGGTTTCGACAAGCCGCTGCATGAGCGGTTATGGCTGATGCTGAAAAACTACGCACGACTGGATTTCGGCAACAGTTTCTTTCGCGGTGCCTCGGTGACCGACCTGATCCTGCAAAAGATGCCGGTTTCCATTTCCCTCGGGCTCTGGGCGACGCTGCTGACGTACCTGATCTCGATTCCGCTGGGCATTCGCAAGGCGGTCAGGCACGGCAGCCAGTTCGATATCTGGAGCAGCACCGCCATCATCATCGGCTACGCCACACCGGCCTTTCTGTTTGCCATGCTGCTGATCGTGGTGTTCTGTGGCGGCACTTCGCTGCACTGGTTTCCGGTACGAGGCCTGGTGTCGGATGAATTCGACCAGCTATCGACACTCGGCAAGATTGCCGACTACTTCTGGCATCTGGTGCTGCCGGTATCGGCACTGGTGATCGGCGGGTTCGCCACCCTGACCCTGCTGACCAAGAACGCCTTCCTCAATGAAATCACCCGCCAGTACGTCACCACCGCCCGAGCCAAGGGCATGAGCGAACGGCGCGTGCTGTATGGCCATGTGTTTCGTAACGCCATGCTGCTGGTGGTGTCCGGCATCCCACAGGCATTTATCACGGTGTTCTTTGCCGGATCGCTGCTGATCGAGGTTATCTTCTCTCTCGATGGCCTGGGGCGCATGAGTTACGAAGCCGCTGTTTCGCGGGATTATCCGGTGGTGTTCGGCTCGCTGTTCATCTTTACCCTGTTCGGTTTGCTGATAAAACTGGCAGGCGACATCTGCTACACCCTGGTCGACCCGCGAATCGACTTCAGCGCGAGGAATGCCTGATGCGCAGACTTTCTCCGCTGGCTCAACGCCGCCTGGAACGCTTTCGCGCCAACCGTCGGGGCTGGTGGTCGCTGTGGCTGTTTTGCGCGCTGTTTGCGTTGACGCTGGGAGGCGAACTGATCGCCAATGACAAACCGCTGGTGGTGAGCTATCAGGGCGACCTCTACTTCCCGGTATTCAAGCGTTATAGCGAGCAGGAGTTCGGCGGAGAGCTGCCCTTCCAGCCCGATTACCGCAGCGAATACGTCCAAAAACTTATCGCCAAAGGCAATGGATGGATGGTGTTTCCACCGATTCCGTTCAGTGATGACACCCCCAATTACGACCTCACAGCCCCGGCTCCCAGCCCGCCCTCGGGCAACAACTGGCTGGGCACCGATGATCAGGCTCGCGATGTATTGGCACGGGTCATTTTCGGGGCGCGGGTATCGATTCTGTTTGCATTGATTCTGACCGCCATCAGCGCCCTGATCGGTATCGCGGCCGGTGCCTTGCAGGGGTATTACGGCGGCTGGGTGGACCTGATCGGCCAGCGCCTGCTGGAAGTCTGGTCAGGATTGCCGGTGCTGTACCTGCTGATCATTCTGTCAGGCTTTGTCGAGCCCAGTTTCTGGTGGCTGCTGGGCATCATGGCGCTGTTTTCCTGGCTGACGCTGGTGGATGTAGTGCGCGCCGAGTTCCTGCGTGGACGCAACCTGGAGTACGTCAAGGCAGCCCGCGCCCTTGGGTTGGGTGATCGCAAAGTGATTGTGCGGCATATCCTGCCCAACGCCATGACTGCGACCCTGAGCTATCTGCCGTTTATCCTGACCGGCGCCATCTCGACGCTGACCGCCCTGGATTTCCTGGGCTTTGGCATGCCGGCCGGCAGCGCTTCGCTGGGTGAGTTGATCGCTCAGGGCAAGCAGAACCTGCAAGCACCCTGGCTGGGCCTGACCGCCTTTTTTGCCCTTGCGTTGATCCTGACGCTGCTGGTGTTCATTGGTGAGGCGCTGCGTGATGCGTTTGATCCGCGATCTTGATCCTCGATCTTGATCCCTGATGCTGATTCGAGACCCTGAAATGTCAGAAAAACTGATCGAAATCCGCAACCTGAACATCGCCTTCGGTGGGCAGAAGGTCGTCAGCGACCTGAGCCTTGATATCTGCGCGGGCGAATGTCTGGCACTGGTGGGTGAATCCGGCTCGGGCAAATCGGTCACTGCTCACTCGATTCTGCAACTGTTGCCCAAAAGCGGCACGACCAGTACCGGCAGCATAACCTATCGCGGTCAGGAACTGATCGGCGCCAGCGACCGGACCTTGCGTGAGCTGCGGGGCAATCGGATTGCCATGATCTTTCAGGAGCCCATGACCTCCCTCAACCCGTTGCACACCGTTGCCCGGCAGATCGGCGAAACACTGCTCCTGCATCGCGGCATCAGTGGTCGCGAGGCCCAGAAACGCATCGTCGAGCTGCTGGAACTGGTCGGCATCCAGCATCCGCAAAAGCGGCTCAAAGCCTACCCTCATGAACTGTCCGGTGGTCAGCGCCAGCGGGTGATGATCGCCATGGCCCTGGCCTGCGAACCGGAACTGCTGATTGCCGATGAGCCGACCACAGCGCTGGATGTCACTGTGCAGCGCAAGATTCTGTTGCTGCTCAAGGAGCTGCAACAGCGCCTGAACATGTCGTTGCTGTTGATCAGCCATGATTTGAATCTGGTCCATAGCGTTGCCCAGCGGGTCTGCGTGATGCGCGCCGGGGAAATCATCGAACAGACCGACTGCCAGTCGCTGTTCAAATCGCCACAGCACCCTTACAGCCGCCTGTTGCTCGATGCCGAACCGGCGGGTGAACCCTTGCCACGGGATACCCGGGAAAAAGTCCTGGAAGTCGAGAACCTGCGCGTCTGGTTTTCCCTGGCAGGCGGCATTCTGCGTCGTCACAAGGAGTATCTGAAGGCCGTCGATGACATCAGCCTGAGTATCGAACGCGGCAAGACCCTCGGAATAGTGGGCGAATCGGGTTCAGGCAAGTCGACACTTGGTCAGGCAATCCTGCGCCTCCTGGAGTCTCGTGGCAGTATCCGTTTTCAGGGACAGGCTCTGGATGGCTTGAATCAGAAACAGATGCGTCCATGGCGCAAAGAGATGCAGGTGGTCTTTCAAGATCCCTACGGTAGTCTCAGCCCGCGCATGTCGGTGGCGCAGATAATCAGCGAAGGTCTGGAGGTCCACAGGCAACTGGATGCCCGGCAGTGCGAAGCCGAAGTGATACGGGCACTGAAAGAAGTCGGCATCGACCCGCAAAGCCGCCATCGTTATCCCCATGAGTTTTCCGGCGGCCAGCGCCAGCGTATTGCTATCGCTCGGGCACTGGTACTCAAACCTGCTTTGATACTGCTCGATGAACCGACCTCGGCGCTGGATCGGACGGTACAGAAACAAGTCGTTGCACTGCTACGTGACCTGCAGGAAAAACACGGCCTGACCTACCTTTTCATCAGTCATGACCTGGCTGTAGTCAAGGCGCTGGCCCATGATTTGATCGTGGTCAAGGATGGCAAAGTCGTCGAGCGTGGCGCCAGCCACGATATCTTCGATTCGCCTCAGCACCCTTACACCAGGGAATTGCTGGCGGCAGCGCACCCAGGATAAAAACAGGCATTCTGTTCGGCCAGACGCCGGGGTTAAATGACGGAACATCCCCATGAAAAACAATAATCTCAGCGACTACCAAAACATCCAGCGTCTTGCGACCCGCTCGCTGTTCGAGATCATCGAGCAGTCCAGCGAAGGCACCGTGATCGTCGACAAAGATGCGCGCATCGTCTGGATCAACGAACGTTATGCACGCCGGTTTGGCCTGCAGGATGCCAGCCTGGCCATTGGGCAGCCTTGCGAAAGCGTGATTCCCGGCAGCCTGTTGCGTCAGGTGGCCAGCAATGGACAGCCCATCCTGCTGGACATGATGGACACGGCAAAAGACCCGCTGGTGGTCATGCGCCTGCCCATTCATGACAACGCCGGCTCAGTGATTGGCGCCATCGGCTTTGCCCTGTTCGATCAGTTGCAGACGTTGTCGCCCTTGCTCAAACGCTACCAGAGCATGCAGCAGGAACTGGCCAGTACGCGCTCACTGCTCAAGGCCCGGCAGGCAAAATACAGCTTTGCGCACTTCATCGGCATCAGTGAGGCGACACTGGAAGTCAAACGCCGTGCCCGGCGCAGCGCCAGCACCGAATCCCCGATCCTGCTGCTGGGCGAGACCGGCACCGGCAAGGAACTGCTGGCCCATGCCATTCATAACGCTTCACCCCGCGCCGACAAACCCTTTGTCAGCATCAACAGTGCAGCAATCCCGGAAGCCCTGCTGGAAGCCGAGTTCTTTGGTACGGCACCCGGCGCCTTTACCGGTGCCGTACGCAAGGGACGTTCGGGCAAACTGAACATTGCCCAGGGCGGTACGCTGTTTCTCGATGAAGTCGGCGACATGCCACTGGCCCTGCAAAGCAAGTTGCTGCGGGTGCTGCAGGAAAAGGAATATGAGCCCGTAGGTTCCAATGAAGTGTTCCAGAGCGACGTGCGTCTGATAGCGGCCACCTCCACCGATCTGGAGGCGGCGATCAAGCGAGGCGAATTTCGCGCTGATCTCTATTACCGCTTGAACGTCCTGCCCATTCAGGTTCCCCCATTGCGCGAGCGTCTGGAGGATCTGCCTGTGCTGAGTGAAACCATCCTCGAAGAACTGCATAGCCAGCATGAGCTGGAAGGCAATGCACTGAAACTGTTGGCGCAACATGCATGGCCCGGCAATATCCGTGAACTGCGCAATGTGCTGGAGCGTGCGGCGTTGCTCAGCGACGATCTGCAACTCACGGCCAAGGATATCCATACGGCCATCGGCACCCTGCTCCCGCCAGTCGCAAGCAACGCCCGCGATAATCGCCCTCATGTCCACGAAACCTTCAGCCAGGCCCGTCAGCGCAATGATCGACAATTGATCGAAACCACTTTGTTGCAGTGTGCAGGGAATGTGGTGCAAGCGGCCAACCAGCTCGGCCTGGGCCGCTCGACCCTCTACAAGAAAATGGCAATGCTGGGGATCGTGGAGTCTCAATAAAGAGAACCGAGTCTCCCTTAAGAGACACCACCCCCGTAGGAGCGAATTCATTCGCGAAAACCAATCTTTCGCGAATGAATTCGCTCCTACGGGGCGGCGGTAGTCTCTGTTGTGAGATTACCGGCTGCATGCATTTTAGTAATTCCCTTTACTTTCAATGACTTGAATATATGGCACGAATCCCGCTATAGCCCTGCGGCGGCCTGACCGCACCCAAAAAACAATAACAACAGGAGATACCCATGAGCGTACTCATTGCTTTGGCGGCGCTCGCGCTGCTGATGCTCGCGGCCTACCGTGGTTACAGCGTTATCCTCTTTGCCCCCATTGCCGCGCTGGGTGCAGTATTGCTGACCGACCCTTCGGCAGTGGCGCCTGCATTTACCGGGCTGTTCATGGACAAGATGGTCGGCTTTATCAAGCTGTACTTTCCGGTGTTCCTGCTCGGCGCGGTATTCGGCAAGCTGATCGAGCTGTCCGGGTTTTCCCGCTCCATCGTGGCAGCCGCCATCGGTGTGCTCGGCACACGCCAGGCCATGCTGGTGATTGTGCTGGTCTGCGCCCTGCTCACGTATGGTGGCGTGTCGCTGTTCGTCGTGGTGTTCGCGGTCTATCCGTTTGCCGCCGAGATGTTTCGCCAGAGCGATATCCCCAAGCGCCTGATTCCGGCAACCATCGCGCTGGGAGCGTTCTCCTTCACCATGGATGCCTTGCCCGGCACGCCGCAAATCCAGAACATCATTCCCACGACCTTCTTCAATACCACCGCCTGGGCCGCACCATGGCTGGGCCTGATCGGTACCGTGTTCGTATTCAGCGCAGGCATGCTGTATCTGCAGCGTCAGCGCAACAAGGCTGCACGTAACGGCGAAGGTTATGGACACGACCTGCGCAATGAACCGGAAACGGCAGCCGACATCAAACTGCCCAACCCGTGGATAGCGCTCTCGCCACTGGTGCTGGTGGGGGTCATGAACCTGCTCTTTACCTGGTGGATTCCCCAGTGGTACGGCAAGACCCACACCCTGGCGCTGCCGGGCATGGCGGCTCCGATCCAGACTGAGATTGCCAGGCTGACGGCGATCTGGGCCGTTGAAGCCGCACTGTTGACCGGCATTGTGATGGTGCTGATATTCGGCTTCGGCGCCATTCGCTCCCGGCTGGCCGAAGGCAGTAAAAGCGCGGTCAATGGCGCGTTGCTGGCGGCCATGAATACCGCATCCGAATATGGCTTTGGCGCTGTAATCGCTTCACTGCCAGGGTTTCTGGTGCTGGCCAATGCCCTGAAAAGCATCCCGGACCCGCTGGTCAATGAAGCCATTACCGTCACCCTGCTGGCCGGTATCACCGGTTCGGCCTCGGGCGGCATGAGCATCGCACTGGCCGCCATGTCAGACAGCTTCATCGCGGCTGCCAACGCCGCGAATATCCCGCTGGAAGTCCTGCATCGGGTGGCCGCCATGGCCAGCGGCGGCATGGACACCCTGCCCCATAACGGCGCGGTCATCACGCTGCTGGCCGTGACCGGGCTGACCCACCGTGAAGCTTATCTGGACATTTTCGGTATCACTATCATCAAGACACTGGCGGTTTTCGTCGTGATCGCAGCGTTCTACGCCACTGGCATCGTTTAAGGAATCGATTATGAATCTGCAAGGAAAAACTGCATTGGTCACCGGCTCCACCAGCGGCATCGGCCTGGGCATTGCCCTGGTTCTGGCCAAAGCCGGCGCCAACCTGATCCTCAACGGTTTCGGCGATGCTTCGACGGTGATCGCCCAAGTGCAACAGTTTGGCGGTCGCGTTGGGCACCACCCTGCGGATGTCAGCGACCCGGCACAGATTGCCGACATGATCGCCTATGCCGAACGCGAGTTTGGCGGGATCGACATTCTGATCAATAACGCCGGCATTCAGCATGTGGACGCTGTGGAGGACTTTGCCGTCGAGCGCTGGGACTCGATCATCGCTATCAATCTGTCATCGGTGTTCCACACCACCCGCCTGTGCCTGCCCGGTATGCGCAGCAAGGACTGGGGACGAATCATCAATATCGCCTCGGTTCACGGGCTGGTGGGTTCAACCGGCAAGGCGGCGTATGTCGCGGCCAAACATGGCGTGATTGGTCTGACTAAAGTGGTAGGTCTGGAAACCGCCCGCAGTCATGTCACTTGTAACGCCATCTGCCCCGGCTGGGTCCTGACGCCGCTGGTGCAGCAACAGATCGATAACCGCCAGGGCGACCCGGATCAGGCCCGACACGACCTGCTGGCCGAAAAACAGCCCTCGCTGGATTTCGTTACACCGGAGCAACTGGGTGAGCTGGTGTTGTTTCTGTGCAGCGAGGCGGCGGTTCAGGTGCGCGGTGCGGCCTGGAATGTGGATGGTGGGTGGCTGGCTCAATAACGTTGTGCAGGAGCGAATTCATTCGCGGATAAATCCGCTCCCACACAGTTTGAACAGTCAGGACCGGGGTTCTTCATTCTCGTCCACCAACCCCCAATCGGACATCTTTGTCGAGCCTGTCCCGACAGGTGCAGGCGGAGGTGTTGTGAGGTTGCTGACTCCGCCTTCGCCATGCAGCTTGAGGCGCAGGCGCACGTTGTTTTGCGAGTCGGCGTTTTTCAGGGCCTCCTCTTCGCTGATTGCACCTTCCACCGCCAGATTGAACAGCGCGGTATCGAAGGTCTGCATGCCCAGGCTGCCGGACTTTTCCATGATGCCCTTGAGTTCGGTCAACTGGTTACGCTGGATCAGATCGCGAATGGTCGGCGTCCCCATCATCACTTCCACTGCCGCACGTCGCTTGCCATCCGGGGTCTTGACCAGACGCTGGGAAACGAAGGCCTTGAGGTTGTTGCCCAGGTCGTGCAGCAGTTGTTCGCGGCGCTCTTCCGGGAAGAAGTTGATGATCCGGTCCAGGGCCTGGTTGGCGTTGTTGGCATGCAGGGTCGAGATTGCCAGGTGGCCGGTATCGGCAAAGGCCAGCGCATGCTCCATGGTTTCCCGGTCACGAATCTCGCCGATCAGGATCACATCCGGGGCCTGTCGCAAGGTGTTTTTAAGCGCGGCACGGAAACTGCGGGTATCGACCCCCACTTCACGCTGGTTGACGATGGACTTCTTGTGGCGGTGAATGAACTCCACCGGGTCTTCGATGGTGATGATATGACCACTGGCATTGCGGTTGCGATAGTCGATCAGGGCCGCCAGAGAAGTGGATTTACCCGAGCCCGTCGCGCCCACGAACAACACCAGCCCGTGTTTTTCCATGATCACATCGAGCAGGATCGGCGGCAGATGCAGATCCTCGAAACGCGGGATATCCAGCTTGATGTTACGCGCCACGATGGAGACTTCGTTGCGCTGCATGAAGATATTGATCCGGAAACGCCCGATACCGGCCAGTGACACCGCCAGGTTCATTTCCAGCTCACGCTGGAATTCGAGCTTCTGCTCCTCATCCATGAGGCTCTGGGCGACAGTCGCCACCTCGCCGGGCTTGAGGGTTTCAGTGCCCAGCGGCTTGAGCACGCCATTGAACTTGGCGCAAGGAGGCGCTCCGGTGGAGAGATAAAGGTCCGATCCGTCCTGGCTGGCCAGAATCTTCAACAACGCCGGGAAATCCATAATCAACACCGCACAAGATAATGTGAAAACGCTTGTCTGCCCGCTGCACTCAGCAACCTTTCACGAGCAGATTTATTCAATCGGGTCAGGACAGGCATAATGGCAGCCTTTTCTGACAGGTGATATTGCGACATGAAAGCCCAAGCCCGCCATATTCTGGTGAAGACTGCCGAAGAAGCCGAGCAGCTCAAGCTGCGTATCGCCAAGGGCGAGGCCTTCGACGTACTCGCCAGGAAGCATTCCACCTGCCCGTCCGGCAAACGTGGCGGCGACCTGGGTGAAGTCCGGCCCGGCCAGATGGTCGGCGCCATCGATCAGGTCATCTTCAAGAAGCCGCTACGCACTGTACACGGCCCCATCAAGAGCAAGTTCGGCTACCACCTGGTTCAGGTGTTCTACCGCGACTGACCGGCTCCAGGCTACTCACACCCCAAGGCAAGAGTAGCCCGAAACCTGTCCAGTCACTTCGGTGCAATCGCTCCATCGACCAGCACCTGGGCTTCAGCCACCAGACGCTGCAGGTGATCTTCGCCCACAAAGCTTTCCGCATAGATCTTGTAGATGTCCTCGGTGCCGGATGGGCGCGCTGCGAACCAGCCGTTCTCGGTCATCACTTTCAGGCCGCCAATGGCCTGATCGTTGCCCGGTGCATGGCTGAGAATGCCCTGGATCTTTTCGCCCGCCAGTTCAGTGGACTTGACCTGCTCCGGCGACAGTTTGCCCAGCAGCGCCTTCTGTTGCGGGTTGGCCTTGGCATCGACACGGGTCGAGAACGGCTCGCCCAGCTCGTCGGTCATGGTCTTGTAGATCTCGCTCGGGTCACGGCCTTTACGTGCAGTGATTTCGGCCGCCAGCAAGGCCGGAATCAGACCATCCTTGTCGGTGGTCCAGACCGTGCCGTCGCGACGCAGGAACGAAGCACCCGCGCTCTCTTCACCACCAAAGCCCAGCGAACCCTCGAACAGGCCTTCGGCAAAGAACTTGAAGCCCACCGGGACTTCGTACAGACGACGGCCAAGACGCGCCGCGACCCGGTCAATGATGCCGCTGCTGACCACGGTCTTGCCAACCGCTGCATCGGCACGCCAGTGCGGACGGTTCTGGAACAGATAATCGATGGACACTGCCAGATAGCTGTTAGGCGTCATCAGCCCGCCAGTCGGGGTCACGATGCCATGACGGTCATGATCCGGGTCGCAGGCAAAGGCGACCTGATAGCGGTCCTTGAGGCCGATCAGGCTCTGCATCGCATGGCTGGACGATGGGTCCATGCGGATCTGGCCATCCCAGTCCACGCTCATGAAGCGGAAGGTCGGATCGACGAACTGGTTCACCACGTCCAGGTTCAGGCCGTAATGCTCGCCAATGGCCGACCAGTAGCGAACCCCTGCTCCGCCCAGCGGATCGACGCCCAGGCGCAGACCGGCATCGCGGATGGCATCCAGATCGATGACGCTTTTCAGGTCGGCCACGTAGGTATTGACGTAGTCATGACGATGGGTGGTATCGGCACGCAGGGCTTTTTCATGGCTGATGCGCAGCACGCCCTGGAGTTTATCGGCCAGCAGTTCGTTGGCCTTGTTCTCGATCCATTTGGTGATGTGGCTGTCAGCCGGGCCGCCATTTGGAGGGTTGTACTTGAAGCCACCACTTTGCGGCGGGTTGTGGGACGGCGTGATCACGATACCGTCGGCCAGACCGGATGTACGGCCACGGTTGTAGCAGATGATCGCGTGGGATACCGCTGGAGTCGGCGTGTATTCGTCACCTTCGGAAATCATCACCTGCACGCCGTTGGCAGCCAGTACTTCAAGGGCCGTTGAGCTGGCAGGCGTCGAGAGTGCGTGGGTGTCGGCACCCAGGAACAGCGGACCATCGATGCCATTGGCCTGACGATACAGACAGATCGCCTGGCTGATAGCCAGAACGTGCCACTCGTTGAAACTCAGTTCAAACGAACTGCCGCGGTGGCCGGAAGTCCCGAAGGCCACGCGCTGGGTTGTGATCGAAGCGTCCGGCTGCCCGGCGTAATAGGCCGTTACCAGTCTCGGGATATCGACCAGTAACTGCGCAGGTGCCAGCTTGCCGGCGAAAGGACTGAGACTCATACAACCTCCACGTAAATGGGGACAGGAAATTCGGTTTTGGCGAAAACGCCTATGGTGCGGCAGTTTACTGGCAGTTTGACCGGAATGCTTGGCTATCGATCCCTAAGTAGTTGAGTTTGCGAGCTGCCACCAGGTCGGGAGTAGCTGTTGCACCTGACGCTCGGCAAAACGGTCATCGATCAGCATGACCACACCACGATCATTCTGGCTGCGGATTACTCGACCGGCAGCCTGCACGACTTTCTGCACCCCCGGATAAAGATAGGTGTAATCGTAGCCAGCACCGAACAAGGCAGCCATGCGTTGTTTGAATTGCTCGTTGACCGGGTTCAACTGAGGCAAGCCAAGGGTCGCGATGAACGCGCCGATCAGCCGTGCTCCGGGCAGGTCGATACCCTCGCCAAATGCACCGCCCAGTACCGCAAAACCAATGCCTCTGCTGCTCAGGGTAAAGCGGTCGAGAAAGGCCTGACGTTCGCCTTCGCTCATGCCGCGTTCCTGTTGCCACAGCTCGATCTGCGGCCAGCTCTGACGCATCAGCTCAACCACTTGTTGCAGATAATCGAAGCTGCTGAAGAACGCCAGATAATTACCCGGTTGCGCCTGAAACTGTTCTCCCATCAAGGAAACGATAGGGGCCAACGAGGCCTGTCGATGAGTGAAGCGGGTCGAAATGTGGCTGACGATCCGGACATCCAGTTGCTCGTGGTGAAACGGCGACTCCACATCGATGCAGACCGTCTTCTCTGGCAGCCCCAGCAAGTCCGCATAATAGCGTTGCGGCTTCAGCGTAGCGGAAAACAGCACAGTCCCCAGCGCGCTGCTCAGACGCGGCGCAATGAAACGAGCCGGCACCACATTGCGCAGGGTCAACCGGGAAAAACGGCGTTTCGCGCCCCACTCGCGCACGGCGATATCGAAGATGAAATGCTCATCGAACAGTTCGCCAATCCTTACAAACGCAATGGCATCGAAATAGAAGCTTTGCAGCGCGCCATCCACCGCATGCGGGTGCTCGTTGAAGTAATCGCCTATCGCCGACACACACAGGTTCAGGCTGCTCAGAAATTTACCCGGCACATCGGCGTAGGCCTGATAGGCGCCCGCCTGTTCCTTGTGCAGGGCATTCCATTGGCGACTGAGCCGTTGCAAGGCCTTGTGCAAGGGCTGCGGAGCACTTTGTCGAAGTGCATTGAGGTTCTGCTGATCGAGGCTGGCGCTGTACATGCTGCGGGCACGCTCGACCATGTTATGGGCTTCGTCCACCAGCACCGCCACGCGCCACTGATTGAACTGGGCAAGGCCGAACAACAAGGCGCTCAGGTCGAAATAGTAGTTGTAGTCCGCGACCACCACGTCCGACCAGCGCGCCAGTTCCTGGCTGAGGTAATACGGACAGACCTGATGCAGCAAGGCGACTTCGCGCACACCAGCCTGATCCAGCCATGGCGCATTCAAGGCGGCACTGCGCGCGGCAGGCAAGCGGTCATAGAAACCGTTGGCCAACGGGCAGGAATCACCATTGCAAGCCTTGTCCAGGTGCTCGCAGGCCTTGTCCCGTGCGACCAGTTCCAGCACACGCAGGGTCAGGTCGGGCGAGCTGCGCCCGATCACTTGCAGGGCATCCAGCGCCAGTTTGCGGCCCGGCGTCTTGGCCGTCAGGAAGAATACCTTGTCGAGCTTTTGAGTCGGTGCAGCCTTGAGCATCGGGAACAACGTACCGACCGTCTTGCCAATCCCGGTCGGCGCTTGCGCCATCAGGCAGGACCCCGTGCTGACGGCCTTGTAAACCGACTCGGCCAGCACTCGCTGCCCGGTCCGAAACTGCGGATAAGGAAATGCGAGCGTCTTCAGACTCTGGTTGCGTGACGAGGTGTGCGCCAGTTCCTGCTGCGCCCAGTACAGGAATATCTCGCATTGCCGCTCGAAAAACTCCCGCAACGCTTCGCGGCTGAACGACTCGCGGATCAGGGTTTCCTGTTCGCTGACGATGTTGAAATACACCAGCGCCAGAGTGACCTCGTTCAGATTCAATTGCTGACAGATCAGCCAGCCGTAGATTTTCGCCTGCGCCCAGTGCAATTGACGATGATTGCCGGGCATGGCATCAAGCTCACCACGGTAGGTCTTCACCTCTTCCAGTTGATTGAGCGCCGCATCGTAGCCATCGGCCCTGCCCCGAACCGTCAACTCCCGATAATCGCCGCTCAGCGACAGCTCAGCCTGATAACTCGCGCCACGCCGAGCCGCCACGGTGCGGTGCCCGGCAATACCTTCCTGGGCCGTGGGCGAAGGTGTGAAGCGCAGATCCAGACTGCCGGCCTTGGCCGTGAATTCACATAACGCACGCACCGCCACGACATAACGCGAGGGCTCTGCGCCAGTAGATTGCGGTTCAAGGTGAGGGCTGGAAGAAGTCGTCAGAGTCACTGCACAGGGGAACTGTTGATTGCCGATACTGGATAGGCGTACAGATAACAGCCTTTTCCCGGCTCTGGCAAATACAAATGGATCAGCGGCCCTGTCGCGGGCAAGTGCGCTCCTACCGGGCGTCTCCTGCACCTCAATGCTGCCGCGCCTGCTTCAAGGCCTCGGCCAGTGCGCTCAGCAACCGGGCGATGTTCTGGGTCCAGTCAATGGCGTAACCGATGCGCAGGTGTTGGCGGTGCAGGCCTTGCAGACTGAACAACTCGCCGGGGGTAACGATAATGCGCTGCTGCAAAAGGCTCTCGAAAACCTGGCGCATGTCCACGCGATACACACTTTGCACCCATATTCCGCAGCCGCCTTCAGGCAATTCATAACGCAGCAGTTGCCCCAGATCCCGGTCCAGCAACTGCACCATCATCTGCATGCGTTGCGCCAGCAACTCTCTGAGTTCAACCAGATGAGCATCCAGCCGCCCGCTGCTACAGAGCCTGGCAACCGCCTTCTGACGAATCGGCGGCAACTCGAAGGCGCGCAGCAGGAAATACTGCTGCCACTGGACGTCGAAGTGTTTGCACAGCAGGTAGCCATAAGGAGCTTCGGGCCCCAGAACCTTGTCGAAGCTGCCGAGGATCAACAGACGCTGCGGATCGATCAAATCCCGCAGGCGGGCTTGCTTCGGCACAAAAACCAGTTCGCCGTGGCTGTCGTTTTCCAGCACCCAGACCCGATACCGATTGAGCAGTTGAGCGACGGCCTGAAGATTGGCAGCAGGCAATGTGCTGCATTGAACCGGATTAAGCAGCGAGGGTAACAGCGCCAGGCCAATGTTCTCTGTCAGCAGCACTTGATCCAGCACTGCCAGATTGATAGCGCCCGCCTCGTCCAGCGGCACCTCGATGACCCGGATGTCGAAGGACTGTAACAAGCGCAACAACGTCCAGGTGCAAGGCGACTCAACCAGTACGGTTGCGCCACGCAGGTTCAAGACCTCGACAACCGCCGCCAGCATGCCCGGCATATCCGGCCCGATGTAGACATTTTCCGGGTGCCAGCAGCGCTGGGCATCCTGGGTATAGCGAGCCGCCAGGGCCGTACGCAGTTCGATATCCCCAAAAGGCTGAAACCCGGAACTCAGTGGGCGCGGGTAATACCTGAGCAGTTCACGCTCCATGGCCAGCAATGGGCTTTCCATCGATTGCAGCAGTGTGGGTTCATCATTACCCAGCACCCATACACCGGGGCGACGGATATGCCGGTAAAACGCTTCCAGCAGGTTGCCATTCTCGAATACCGGCTCTGGCGTTTCGTCGCTGCTTGCGCTGGGCAAGGCGTAATAGCCGGACTTGGGCATGGAGCACACACGCCCTTCCTTCTCCAGCAACGAATAGGCGCTTTGTACGGTCGAGATCGATACACGCAGACGCCGGGACAACTGGCGCAAGGACGGCATCCTGGTCGTGGAATCGGTTTGCACCTCGTCAATCAGGCGAACGAGATAGCGGTAAACCGCCTGATAGGCGAAATCCGTTTTGTTTTTCATGGGAGGCAATCCGGCGCGTGGCCAAAAGATTTTCCAGGCGATAGCGACATGGCTGGTACCGAATCCACGGCAACAGCCATTCGCCAGACAAGAGGGCTTAACGTCCGGAGAGCACTTCAGCCACAACACCGCCGGTCTCAGGATCAACTGTCACGATCCGGCATTTGTCCGGGTCGGAGGCGCGAAACCGGGCGATGATGGAGCTTTCACTGTCGAAGTCCACCCGCACCTTGCAGTACAGGCTCTGTAACCCCTTCAGGCTCAAGCCGCTGATATCGACAAGCCATTGCACGACCTGCTCAGGTGCCGTCAGGCCCGAGAGCACTTTATGAAGATCCGGTAATGCCACCAGCATGCCCGGGTGACAACCGCGCAGGAACGCTTCAAGCCCACGCCCCCGATCTACGAAGGGCGAGAAAATCATGCAGACCAGTTGCGCCTCACTCAGACCAAATCCTTCCTGAGCGTAACTGGCGGCCAGTTCATGACGCGCTTCGATGCCCTCGGGCCCTTCATAGGCATCCATGGCCTGCTTGACCAGCCGTGACGGCATTTGCTTGCGGCGCATCATTATGCGCGCCAGAGTCAGGTACTCGGCAATTCCATCGGCATAGCTGCGTCCTTGCAGGTATTGCGCCTTGAGGCCTCGTATATGGGCCATCAATAGTGGATTGGCACAGTCCGACTCGCTGAAGGCAAACGCCAGGTCATCGAAGCGAAACCCCAGGAACTCGGTCAGCAGGTTCCAGTGCTCCTCAACCTTGCAGTTGACCAGATCGCAAATGCTGATGAATGTCGGAACAATCGACTGATTGGGATAAACGGTGGCTCGAGGCGACTTGGCAGGCTCATCCCCTTCGCCATAAAGCTCATGGAAATAAGCCTGCCCGATAGTATCGATTGATCTGAGGATGCCATTGAGGTTCTGGCCACTCCAGTTAGCCTTGCCCTGCCCCGTGCGCTGGGCAAGACGCATTGCCCAGGTAACGTAGTGTTTCTGCTCCTTGCGGGAGTCGCCATTGACGACAGCATCCACACCGCTCCCCCAGCTCGAAGCCCGCCCCAGAAACTCGGCAAGCCCCAGGTAGCAACGATTGCAGAAGGTCGTGCGTGCATCGCCTGCCGTCAGATGGCCGGCCAGCAACATGTCCGAGCGGTTCTGCTCGCGCCCGGCACTGGAAAACGGCAGGTCCGGCTCGAACACCTGAGTATATTGATTGTCGACCACGAGCATTTCCACACGCGGATCGTCATACAGAAACAACGCCGAGTAGGTGCGGTGAATGTTATCCATCACTGCCTGCGTAAGCCCTACATGGCGCATGTTGGCCACCCGCAGGTTGAAAGTGCCAGGGGATCGACCTGCAATGCTTAACTGTGCCGCTCTCAGGAACGCCAGTGTGTAAGCGCTGTCCTTGCCACCTCCAAAAGCGATCAGCACCTTGAAACTGGAAATACGCTCGATACCGCCCGCCGCCACGATCAGCCGCTGAATCAACAGTTGCAAAGCCGTACGCTCAGCCCTCGTGAAGTAACCCAGCAAACGCTGCAACACTTGCTGGTAGACATAATTCATTGCTTGTTCGTGAATGGAGCTCATACTTTTTCACCCACGCCTTTATCAAGAAAAAACATGATGTAAGGGCGGCATTTAATATCAGGCTTATACGCGAGTTTATAATCAATCATGACTCATTCCCTGAGTAAGAATTACCAAACTATTATCGGTATCCCTAAAACAATTACAAGGTACAGATCGACACCAAAAGCAATACACTCGGTTTAAACAAGCGCCATAAATAAACATTGCGCTCAACGCAAAACGTCACAGCCCAGACCCTGTCTTGCCAGCATTGTGCGCCGCCCCCGACAAGGCAAACGCTCTAGAAATGGATTCCACACCAGACCACCTGAAGCAGCCGACAAAAAATGCTTTTTTGCCCGTAGGAAACGCTGTTCAATGAAAGCGACATCCGACAGACAAATTAAACATGACTACTCATTATGAGGATTTTTAAATTCACGACGACAAACAACCGCTCATCTGTAAAACGGAAAAAATTTAAACAACTAATTCTGCCTTCGTGAAAGCAGCCCTGCCCACCGAAGCGCACAAACTTGCAGATATAAAAAAGCCCTCCTGAAAAGGAAGGCTTCGTGCAGAACTTGATAGACGGGTGAAAAACTATGCCTGAGCGATTTCCAGCACGGCACGTCCACCAATCGGGCAAGTATCCATGTAGCGATGAGCCTGAACCACTTGCTCGAACGGAAAGTTGCGAGTCTGGAGCGGCACCAGTACCCGATCAGCCGTCAACTGATTGATCTCGCGCAGGGCACGTTGCAGTGCCTCGGTGTCAGGAACAATTCCCAGCTCAGGCTTGCCGGTGAAATTGCCCAGGCAGTGTACGAAGAACTGGATGTTCTTCTGAAACGCTGCACAGGCCGGGAACGGCGTCTGGTTACCACCTTGCAGGCCATATAGCACCAGGCTTCCACGCGGAGCCAGCACATCGCCCATGATCGACATCTGTGGGCCGCCCAGGCCATCGAAGACCGCATCCACACCGCGATTGTCGGTGTACTTGTTGATAGCCATCAGCAAGTCCTGCTCCTCGGTGACCACCACCTTGTCAGCACCTTGAGCCAACAGGTAATCACGCGCATCGTCAGTCTTGGTCACCGCGATGACACGAACACCCAGCGCCTTGCCAAGCTGGACAAAGCACGGGCCGGCACAGTGACTGGCATCGGTGACAAGCACGGTTTGCCCCGCCTTGATCCGCGCCAGATCGACATACGCGAAGTAGGCAATCAGCATCGGCGTGTAATGCACGCTGGCTTCGACAGGGCTCAGCACGTCGGGATAACGGGTCAATGCCGAGCGTGGCAATACGATGGATTCGCCATAGACTGGATGCTTGTTGGCATCGGCAGCCGGAAAACTGGCGACCTTGTCGCCTACGGCCAGATCACTGACGCCATCACCCAGAGCGGTTACGACACCGGCCATCTCATAGCCAAGACCGGCAGGCAGACGCGCCTGGGTGGAAGCAAGATTTTGCCGCCAGAGAACGTCATACCAACTGACACCGATTGCCTGGACACGCACCTGCACCTCGCCGGGTGCGGGCAACGTGTCGGGATGCTCTTCGACCTTGAGCACCTCGGCCGGGCCAAACTGGTGAAAACGGATCGTGCGGGACATTTAGAACCTCGCCTTGTATACCTTGATGCCGTGAACTCTATCCGGGCTCTGCCGACAACACTATCAGTGGCTATTAATAGTCGACATGCCTGTCATCGATTGTGCCTCATGGGCCGGGCGGCAACGCCTGACAATCCCTGAATCCCCATGCACTCATGGGCGGCCATTGTTGGCATGTCGACGAAACATTGCAACCAGTGTGGACATTTAAGCCATGACAACGAATTTTCGATGCGCGTCATCGGCGTTTGCTCGTACTATCGCAACCTCTCAAAGCATCAAATCGACAAATGGCCCGAGATATTCCGCATGAATCGCAATGATCTGCGTCGCGTTGACCTCAATCTGCTCATCGTTTTTGAAACCCTGATGCATGAACGAAGCGTTACTCGCGCGGCCGAAAAACTGTTCCTGGGGCAACCGGCAATCAGTGCGGCCCTCTCACGCCTGCGCGGGCTGTTCGATGATCCGCTGTTCGTGCGTACCGGCCGCAGCATGGAGCCGACTGCCCGCGCCACTGAAATCTTCGCCCTCCTTTCCCCCGCGCTGGACTCGATCTCCACTGCGGTCAGCCGGGCATCGGAGTTCGACCCGGCGACCAGCACCAACGTCTTCCGTATCGGCCTGTCCGACGACGTGGAATTCGCCCTGCTGCCGACGCTGCTCAAACGCCTGCGCTCCGAAGCACCCGGCATCGTGCTGGTGGTCAGGCGCGTCAACTACATCCTGATGCCAGCCCTGCTGGCCTCGGGCGAAATTTCCGTGGGCGTCAGCTACACCCAGGACCTGCCCGCCAACGCCAAACGCAAGGTATTGCGCAGAAGCAAGCCGCAACTGCTGCGCGCCGACTCGATTCCCGGCGCCCTCTCCCTGGACGACTTCTGTTCACGCCCTCACGCCCTGGTGTCATTCGCAGGCGACCTGAGCGGCTTTATCGATGAATACCTGGAAGCAATAAACCGCAAACGCCACGTCGTCCTGGCCGTCCCGCAGTTCAACGGCCTGGCCACCCTCCTGACAGGCACCGACATCATCGCCACCGTCCCGGACTATGCCGCACAGGTGCTGACGGCCGCTGGCGGGGTTCGAGCAGAGAACCTGCCTCTTGAAACTCAGACTTTTGAACTGCACATGGCCTGGCGCGGGGCGCAGGATAATGATCCGGGGGAACGGTGGTTGAGGTCGCGGATTCAGATGTTCTTTGGGGATCCGGATAGTCTTTGAGATCGACCAGTGTCGCCCTCAAGATCCACCGATTATTGGATGTGTGTTGCAATCCAGATTAGTGGCACTATAACCTCAAAATAGTTAAAATCGCCTCCTTTCAGTGGCTCGCAGGATGCTAGCAATGGATAGCGACGAGGCTTCACAACAGGAAAAAAAATCGAAATCTCCCTATTTCGATCTCAAAGAAGCTTATCAAGAGGTGTCTGGAGCGATAGGTGCTAAAGACACTGCTTTGGCTGGAGCCAAGCTTTTCGGAAAGGGGCTGTTCAACTCCGTCTTTTACGCAGGTACTTCGGCAGTAAATAAAGTACGTGAAGCAAATGGACTGAAAGAAACCTATGAAGATTTGCCGGATAAGCAGTTACACAAACTGCGCGACACAGGTAGGCTCGAAGAAAAAATGGCAGCCAACGCTGTTTTAAAAAATCGCCAAGGAACTGATCAAGAGGTATAGATATGTCGTGTAGTCAATGCGGAGCAGGCAATCACACAAAGCGTAACTGCCCTAACGTTAATCGATGCTCTGTATGCAATAAATCTGGGCATAATGCTCAAACGTGCCCGGATGCCAGACGCTGCAGTATTTGCACTGGACGCAATCATGATGCTCGTAACTGTCCAATGAAAAAATAAAGATAAAGGAGGGATGGCTATTTTGCGGAGGAGACAAAAATATCCCTTTGCAAAATAACTTTCCCTCTTCTACCCAGCAACAAGCTTGCTAAATCGTCTGCGAGACACGCAAGACAGTGCACGTCGATGCCGCACTGACATTGATCAACAAGTTGTATGGCACCGAGCGTGAACTCAAGGATACCAGCGATGAACAGTGCTCTATTGCACGTCAGGAAAAAATCCACTCGTGTTGGCCAAACTGAAAACGCGGATGAAAAAAACGCAGCCGCAGGTCACACCCCGATATACGTGGCTGTACAGCGCACTTGAGCGGTTGCCGCATACTAAATCGGTAGAAGATTACGAAGTGCTGTTGCCGTGGAACTTCTCACCGGAAATGCTACTGTAAACGAGTTACCTATATTTCGGTAGGTGGGTTCATGGAACAGAACTAATAGATTTCAATTGCGGACATAACTCGTTGACAGAGTGAATGGGACTCCAAATCCCCCCCAAAACAGCCGCTTTCACCATGCACCTTGGCGCGTTCTAGGTTCTCACAATATTCGCCTGGTGGAGCTTGGCCAAGAACCAACACATGTTTAGCGCGAGAGTTCGACCTAACCTCGTCATTTGATCTTGGGGCAAACCTATTGGACGATGGGCTCCAGGACTGAGGAATCTGTAAACCCCCGCCAGGCCCAGTTCTTCCTCATTGGTGATAAAACTAATCTTCTTCAGACAGTTCAAAATACTACCCCAGGACGTAGGGTCTAGGCTGGGAGGCGACTGCATACCTATAATTCTTGCATGAGCGATATCACCCGCAAGTGTTTCCAAAGCCACTCGCGCATTAGCGAGGGAGGCATTGAAATCGGGGATCGGTCGCCTGAAGGCGTCAGTTGAATCATTGATTTTCTGGATCACTCCATCACAGCGTGGCAGGCACAGTTGTTGAAGTACCGCGATGAGCTCGTCATCAACTGGAGTGGCGTCTCGGATAGACGGATCGAGAGTAAGAAGCTGCTTGTTCTCTACCGCGAAACCATCGAGAAGAAGGCATTTTTTAAGGTCATCGTACCGCTCATCAAATCGCTCCTTTGGACTGACATGTGATCGAAGATCCTTATATGTTCGCATGATTTCATCGACTACATACTTCAGCTTTTTATCGTCTGCCTCGGTAATGAGGAGGTCTAGGCTACCTAACATTGCTCTGGGATGAATTTCCGAAGCATCGATTCCGTGCTTTTCCAAAATCACTCGAATAGTAGGTATCTCTTGAAGACCCAAAAGCTGAGCGATTGAGTGACGAGCTCTTAATCCGAACATAAATATCCCTTATCGCTTTCCATTTTAACTATGACACGGGCATCTATTGCCCTCTCTTTGAAACTATCTAATTTTACTATCTCAGCCCACGACAAATGAAGGGCCTCTGATACCAATAACACATTTTCTATCAACAAGCCTAAAGTTCATCTCGTATGCTAGCGGCATCAATCATATTGCCTTCTGCTGGTACCTGACTATTAATTTAACATGCCGGCTTGAGTACTTTCCTGATCGACTCTGGGCCTGTTCAGGAGCGCCCCATCTGGTGTCGTATCTCGGCCAGCCAAGCTTTGTATGGATACCTTTCCTGCTAACACCATAGATAAGCATCGCCCAAAGCTTTGCGCAACACCTTCATGTCACTTCGACCTATACTAGGTATCACCTGAGCGATAATTAGTACACTGTGTCTCTCCACGACATGCTCTATCCCTCTACTCTCTTGCACATGTCCAGCCCAAATGGTTGAGTTTATGGGCAGCGGATTCCGGCAACCTTATTTCCTGCACCTATTGCCAATGCTGTCGCGGATTATATTTACGCGGTGTGATTTGACGTGTTGCCAAAAGATTCAGCTTGAACCGCTGCCTGCTCGGTTCAAGCTCATCCGCGGCTTGGCCTGCTTTCAATGCCGACTGATAGCGTTCAATATCCTCTTAGACTCAACCCTAAGCATTAACTCATCATCAAGGGTTATGATTCGCGCGTGCATGGTTGCAATCCTTACCGGAAAGAGACGTTGGAAGGACTCACGTACGTCTTCACGACGACCAAACGTTACTTGGAAAATATCCTGCCAGTTATCATTTCTTTCGATGATCATGCTGTACTCAGTGAAGTCTGCATAGTCAATAAGAGGACACTCAGCCTGGCCTGCATTGACCGCCTTCTCCCTTTTGGCAATCCAGCTTTCCAGAAGCTTTTGGGGAATTCGCTGTTTCATCCACTTGGGGCCACATTTCTCAAGCATGACCCGTTCTATATACCTGCGAATAGCGACTTCTAGCTGCCATAGACAGTTGAATGCCATACTGGAGCGGGTACCATCTGCTTCGCAATTATTGCTAGCTTGTTCAGGGTAAAAAATATCTAAACCTGCGGCACGTAGTCCCTCATCAAATGCTTCAGGTGTGAAATCTGTTAATTCAGAGTCAAATCCACGCTCTGCGTACAAGCGGATACGTTCAGCAGGATTTTTGAGAGTTTCAACATCCGGTGTGAAGCCATCGCGCCAGTCTCCAAGTGATTGGCGCAGCGATTCTGTAAAGGAACGCTGGAATGAGTGCGGCCCGTCAATCCCCTTTCCGATCGCCAAAATATTACATAGTGCCTTTGCAGAGATCTCACTATAACCTGTGAGGAGCCAAGGGAAAGACATGCCGGCCATCACTGCCTGAAGGGGTTCTGCAGATGAAAAGACAGTGCGGGCCAAGCTTGTCTCAAATGCTGTTTTTGCAATATCGCTCAATTCCAAGATTTTCGGCAACCTGAACTGATGTGCGTAAGCGTCCTGCGCACTGAGTACAGAAGCACTCATCTCGGCTAAACTTGATGTTTGACCTATAAGACCTAGATATCTCGCTTCCTCAAGCGCCCCTCCCGCACCGATCCGGAGTCGGTTATCCAAGCCGTGATAAGCTGAATCACCCAGCGTATCCAGGCTAGCAAGGAGCTTTAGTCGCTCGCTTTCGAGAACATTATGAGAACCGAAAAGGTACGACTTGCTGACGTTGTTTACCATCGCAGTCATCTGACTCTGTATGTCGCCATACGGATTGATGAGTCGCTTAATATAGTCTTGTTGCTCAAGAAGCTTCTTTAATTGATCTGACATAAACCGCTCCATTCGGTTGGTTTATCCAGCGCAGTGGCTGTCGGTTAAATCGCGTGGTCGACTCGCTGCTTTAAAAATTGTTGTCACGGGAGCCAACAAGCCCGGTCCAAGCAGGGTTATCTCCTTGTATAGCAGCTGTCAGCAAGCCAAAAGTGTTGTAGTTATGATTTAATCATAGAACGAAACGCCTGTCGATTTCGGCTTAGGAGTCGAACGAAGACCCCGGTCAGCATGTAATCTTGCTCCTTACATGATCAGGCAGTCATACGCCGATACGGCAATAGTTGCTCAATCTAACTCGCCCGATGCATCGACAACAGTGTCAGCACATCTTTCAGATAAGCATACGGATCATGCCTATTCATGAGAGCCGACTGAATCAAACTCATGATCGCCGCTGCCCGCTCGAGCACCAAGGCATGAGGTTGTTCGATGTCCAGCTCTATCTCACAACCGTGCCGAATGCCAGGCCAGTGAAACTTGCCTTGATTCAAACGGCGTACAGCGAGCCAGATGGCGTCGATGCGGATCATCGAGCAACCCCTCGAATGAAACGAGCGCAGCCGCCGGGATCTGAAGCGGCCCACTTGATCGTCAACACTTGCTGGCAGAGTGGTAATTTAATAATCACTGACGCTTCGGTTTTTTGCTTGGGTTCAACCGCCGTGACTTCCAAAAAAATGAAAATTGGCAGCGCGACTGCCTGCTGATCGCGGTGAAGCGGTATCTACCGGAGAACGACGTTTGCGTTGATATCGTGCCTCATCGCAATAACCGCCACGGAAACACTGGACTACTCATACTTCTGGACGAACTGGATTTTGAAGGATTTGGAGTAGGACTTATATTGGCGCATGGTGATCCTGACGTTAAGGGTAATTGCGTCCACTTAAAAATGATCTCGGACACAATCGCCCTTATTGGCCGGGATCGGAAGGTGTGTTTGCGGCCCCCTTACAGTAGGGCAGCACTTTGCATAACTCTCCTTCAAGGTGCTTGATGGCAGCGTCAACGTTAGGTAGCAAACTCTTATCAAGAGATCGGTAACCGCTAGCATGCCGGTAAAGCATCACATCCTGTGACATGCGATCGACATTGCGCCAGTAAGGAAGTGCTTCCAGAACAGGCTCACGTGCGCGCACAAAACGCATAGTTCTCGAACCATCGTGGGGTACCGAATGCAGGTCTCTAGATATTCGGTAGAGCTTGAGGTCATTGGTCCCTACCCAATTATCAAGCACAAACTCTCCTACGTCGGTTTTGATTGTTGCGCCAAGATCTTCCGATAAATTAGCTCCACTGAGCCAGTGTAGATCCATAGCGCCATTAAAAGCGGCCCGTTTACACTTGCTGACAGTGGACTGCTGTTTTGTAAAGTTTTCCTTTATATCCACTCTTCTTGCACGCACGCTATCAGGAAGCTTATCTATATTGATATGCGAGATTTGCCAGAACGCGTACTTAGCGATCTCGAGTTCAAACGCGCTGACTAGGTCCAGCATGCCAGCGATGCTGTGGAGATACACCTCAAATTTCTCTTCGGGGCCCAATGACGAATATGTTCTTTGTATATTCTGCATTTGAAGAAGAGCAATGTATGCCGGACCGTAGACACATCTGGCTTCTTCGCTCAGCTCAGTCAGTTCGACCCAACGTTCTGTAGAGTTCTCGTCGAACTCTCTGTGTGTAGCTTCAACATCGTCTTGGTGGTCCGGCCAAAAGGTCGAGCAAAAGTTTTCGTACGCCCACTTTGCCTTTGCGACACGCCTGTCAGGCATCTCATGCGTTCCTATGGCAGCAAGGGCAACACCAGGAGCACGCTGTAGAAACTCAACGAGGGGAAGAAGTCCCACCGCCTCAGCCGCTGCTTGGGAAGGCCTGGCCGGCAGCTCCTCCATTCTCTGCAGCGTGCAATTATCCAATCCTATCTGAACGATATGTCCTTGCTCCAGCATGGCCATTGCGTACTGAGGAGTAAGGATTCGATGATTTTCTACAGGATCACGGCATGGTTTTATAAAATTAATTACCGATCTTTCGCTCAATCACAAATACTCCTAAACTGCTTCAGCCGTTACTATAGAACGCTATAGCTAAAGAGCCCACCAAAATTATCAGTACTTGCGAAGGTTTCGCTCAAGCTACTTCGCAGTCCAGCCGATCTGCACAACAAAACAACACCAATCAACCATAACCACCAAGGCCTACTCTAAAGCAGGCCTTGCTGGTTCAATTCCCCCCTTAATCCTCCAGCACACGCAACCGCTCGCCACGCTGTTCATCTTCTACAACAACCGCAGGTTGCAAGGTGAAGTCGAATTCGATTTCAGCAAAGCGGCCCTCAATACCCAGTGTCTTGGCGCGCGCGGGCTCGTCGCTGAAGGTAATTTTAGCGATCAACTCGTCACGTGTGGCGTAGGCAAAATCGTCATGCAGGTATTGGTCGCCGTCCAGATTGATCTGGGTGGTGAGGTGCCGATGCTCGGCGGCAGAAACGAAGAAATGCACATGGGCCGGGCGCTGGCCGTGACGGCCCAGTTGGTCGAGCAACTGTTGCGTCGGGCCATCGGGCGGGCAACCGTAGCCGGACGGCACGATGCTGCGAAAGCGGTAACGCCCTTCAGCATCGGTGACGATGCGACGACGCAGGTTGAACTCCGACTGACTGACATCGAAGTACGAGTAACCGCCACCCGTATTGGCGTGCCAGACATCCACCACAGCCCCGACAACGGGTTCGCCCCGTGTATTCCTGACCTGCCCGCGCATGAACAGCGGCACGCCCGGATCAAGCCCGTCGTCCAGCCGGGCCTCGCCCTGGCTCAACGGAGCGCCTGCCACATACAGCGGCCCTTCGATGGTGCGTGGCGTGCCGCCGGTCTTGCCAGCCTGCTCATCGGCGGCGTCCATCAACAGGTCCAGATAATGTTCCAGCCCAAGGCCAGCCACCAGCAAGCCTGCTTCCTGGCGCGCACCCAGCACATTGAGATAGTTGACTGCCTTCCAGAACTCTTCAGGGGTGACTTCCAGGTCTTCGATGATGCTGACCGAGTCACGCAAGATCCGGTGAATCAGGGTTTTGATACGCGGGTTGCCATTGTCATTGAGTTGCCCGCTGACCTCTTCTAGAAACTGTTTAACGCCTGCAGTCCGGGAGATTCTGACGCTCATGATTAATCCTCATCTTGTAGTTATTAGCGTGCTGCACTTGGTTATTAACGTGCTGCACTTGGCCGATCACAGATCAGCGATCATCTTCATGGATGGAAGAAGGATGTCGGCACAGGGCGTCAACTTCGATCGCCATGTACGGGTACAACGGTAATTGCGTGAGCAGATCGTGAAGTTCCTGCGCGCTGTCCACATCAAAGACGCTGTAGTTGGCATACAGCCCGGCGATCCGCCAGAGATGGCGCCATTTGCCTTGCTGTTGCAGGCGCATGGCCAGGGTCTTTTCGTCACTCTTGAGTTGTGCGGCACGTTCCGGGTCCATGTCGACCGGTAACTTCACCGTCATTTTTACGTGGAACAGCATGCTGCTCACCTCAGGCTTGTTGAACGGAAATGGAAGTCTTGTCGCGACGGAAAAAAGCCAGACGCTGTTCGTCCAGGCTCAGACCGAGGCCGGGTGTTCGAGGAATATGCAACTGAAAGTCGCGATACACCGGCGGCTCGGTGAGGATGTCTTCGGTCAATAACAGCGGGCCGAACAGCTCAGTGTCCCAAGCCAGCGCCTGCAGGGTCAGGAAGGCATGCGCCGAAGCCACTGTGCCGATACCGCCTTCAAGCATGGTGCCGCCATACAGGCCGACACCTGCGGCTTCGGCAATCGCCGCAGTGCGCAACACGGCGCGCGGGCCACCGTTTTTGGCGATCTTCAGGGCAAAGACTGAAGCCGCGCCCTCACGCGCCAGATTGAAAGCGTCCTCCACGCACTCGATGGACTCATCGGCCATGATCGGCACCGGACTGATCCCGTTGAGACGCGCCATACCCGCACGGTTATTACGCGAAATGGGCTGTTCGATCAGGTCAATGCCGTTACTGCCCAATACCCGACAGGCACGCAACGCGACGGCCTCATCCCAGGCCTGATTGACATCGACCCGCACGCTGGCGCGGTCGCCCAGCGCGGTTTTGATCGCGATGACATGGGCCAGGTCACGGTTGACCTCCCCCGCACCGATTTTCAGTTTGAAAATACGATGGCGCCTGAGGTCGAGCATTTTCTGCGCTTCGGCGATGTCCTTGTCGGTGTCACCGCTGGCCAGGGTCCAGGCCACTGGCAATGCATCACGTACTCGCCCGCCAAGCAGCTCGCTGACCGGTAAGCCCAGGCGCTTGCCTTGTATATCAAGCAATGCACTTTCAACCCCGGACTTGGCAAACGTGTTGCCGCGTATGCAGCTCTCAAGGCGCTGCATGGCCGCATTGACGTTGGCACTGTCCTGCCCGATCAGCAGTGGCGTGAAGTAGCGATCGATATTGGTCTTGATGCTTTCAGGGCTTTCATTGCCGTAGGCCAGGCCGCCAATAGTGGTGGCCTCACCGATGCCCTCAATACCATCGGCGCTGCGCACGCGGATCACCACCAGCGTCTGGTTCTGCATCGTGTGCATGGCCAGCTTGTGCGGCCGAATAGTCGGCAGATCGACAATAATCGTCTCGATTGTCTCAATCGCAGAAAACAGCATCTTGATACCTTTAAAGTTATTAGTGTTCCGAGGCTGCTATCGCCCTCTTTAACGAGCGATAAAACTTGATTCCTGAACTCAATCAATACAGCCGTCGACGCTCAACGGTGGTCGACGGCATTTCCAGGAACAACTTTTTATAGTCCGATGAGAAGCGCCCCAGATGATTGAATCCCCAGCGCATGGCAACGGCAGAAATATTCTGGTTACAGCCCTCCTCCAACAGCGCCCGTCTGACGGCTTCAAGTCGATAACGCTTCAAGTAGCACAGCGGTGAAATGCCGAAATGCTTCTTGAAGTCCGATGACAACTTGAAGCGCGATATACCCGCCGCGTGCTCAATATCTTCCAGCGTGATGCCTTCGTCGGCGTGTTGATGGATGAACTGTTTGGCCCTGGACAGATATTCAGGACAGCGCGCTTGAGACAGACTCAGCAATTCGCACGAATAATTATTGGGCTGTGACAACAACAGGCCTTTTATCAAGGCCCGCTCGATATCGCGCACCATGGACAGATGCGCGAAAAAGTCCCGGGACTGCTCCATTTCCGCCAGCAGATGCTTTACCCAGCGCCACCAGGCGGCTGTGCTGCCATCGTGAGTGCTGATCTGTGCGTCAAACACAACCGGTGCATCGACCGAGCGCTGCAGCATTTCCTCCAGCACCTGGCGCATGGCTGCACATTTGATTGCGACCTGGATCTTGCGACAGTCACCGGCGATAGACAGCTCTTGCTGAGCATGTGGCGACACGATCAGACCGGTCAGGCTGTCAGAGAGCAACAAGCCTTCCGGGCGACGCAACGCCTGCTGACCGTTGAGTGGCAGGCTGATGCTGTAACTGCACAGCGCCGACGCATCGATATCAATGGTCACATCCGTGCCGTATTCGATACAGCCAATCACTGTGGACATGGACTTCAGCACATTGCCCGCATGCTGGAAGTTCAAACGTTGCGGTGCAGACACCTTGAGCCCGTGCGGTCCGCAAATATTGGCCATCCACGCCTGGGCACTCTGCGCGTCATTGCACGCCGCATGAATGCCTTGAAACGGGTCTTCGCTCCGTACATGAGTTTGCAGGTTCATCACAACACCACACGACTTGCCGATTAGCTTTCAGCCTAATGAGCGCGGCACCCGGCAACTATCCGCATCGTGCAGAAATGAGCAGAAAAACGCATAAAAGAAATCGGCCGGCAGAACGCGCTCGGGCCTGTAAAAAAGTGGACAGATATCACCACGAATCCGGATAGATGAATGTGCCGGAAATGCTTTCAATCGGTATGAGCCTAACACTAGAAAAGGGTCTACCTGATGAACAGCACAAAGAGCATTGCGCAGTGGCAGGACTATATTCAGGGGTGTCTGGATTTTCGGCCGGCAGAAGGCATTTATCGTGTGGCACGAGACATGTTTACCGAGCCGGAACTGTTCGACCTGGAGATGGAACTGATCTTCGAGAAGAACTGGATCTACGCCTGCCACGAAAGTGAAATCGCCAAGCCAAATGATTTCCTGACCCTGCGTGCAGGTCGTCAGCCGATGATCATTACCCGCGACACGAACAATCAGTTGCATGCACTGATCAATGCCTGTCAGCACCGGGGTGCAACCCTGACGCGGGTCAGCAAGGGCAATCAGTCGACATTCACCTGTCCGTTCCACGCCTGGTGCTACAAAAGCGACGGGCGCCTGGTCAAGGTCAAGGCACCGGGGGAATACCCGGAAGATTTTGACAAAGCCACCCGTGGCCTTAAAAAAGCCCGGATCGAGAGCTACAAAGGTTTTGTCTTCATCAGCCTTGACGTGAATGCCAGCAACAGCCTGGAAGACTATTTGGGCGACGCAAAAATCTTCTTCGACATGATGGTCGCGCAGTCCCCTACCGGTGAACTGGAAATCCTGCCGGGCAAATCGACTTACAGCTACGACGGCAACTGGAAACTGCAACACGAAAATGGGCTGGACGGTTATCACGTCAGTACCGTGCATTACAACTACGTGTCCACCGTACAGCATCGTCAGCAAGTCAACGCAGCCAATGGCGGCGGCTCCAGCACACTGGACTACAGCAAGCTGGGCGCAGGCGATGCTGAAACCGACGACGGCTGGTTCTCGTTCAAGAACGGCCACAGCCTGCTGTTCAGCGACATGCCCAACCCGACCGTGCGCGCCGGTTATGCCACGGTCATGCCGCGCCTGGTGCAAGAGTATGGCCAGCAGCAAGCCGAATGGATGATGCATCGGCTGCGCAACCTGAATATCTACCCCAGCCTGTTCTTCATGGATCAGATCAGCTCACAGTTGCGCATCGTGCGGCCGGTGGCCTGGAACAAGACTGAAATCGTCAGCCAGTGCATCGGCGTCAAAGGCGAATCCGACGCTGACCGGGAAAACCGCATTCGCCAGTTCGAAGACTTCTTCAACGTGTCCGGCATGGGCACGCCCGATGACCTGGTGGAATTCCGTGAAGCCCAGCGGGGTTTCCAGGCACGTCTGGAACGCTGGAACGAAGTCTCTCGCGGCAGCGGAAAATGGGTCGAAGGCCCAACGCCGAACAGCGAGGCACTGGGTATCAAGCCGGTGCTGACCGGCACCGAGTTCACCCATGAAGGCCTGTACATCAATCAACACGGATCCTGGCAGCGCTTCCTCTTGCAAGGCCTGGAACAAAAAGCCCTGAAGTTGAAGGAGGTGTGACATGAGCGCACTGCAACACGCTGTAGAACAGTTTCTGTATCGCAAGGCCGAGCTGTGTGACCAGCAGGATTGGGATGCCTACATCGCTCTGTTTGATGAGCAGAGTGAATTCCATCTGCCGCAATGGGAGTCGGAGCATGTCTACACCACCGACCCTAAACGTGGCATGTCGCTGATCTATTACTCTAATCGTTCAGGGCTCGAAGACCGGGTCTTTCGCCTTCGCACCGGCAAGTCCGCAGCGTCGACGCCAATGCCTAGAACGCTGCACCAGATCAGCAATGTGCGGATCAGTGAGTTGCCTGACGGCCAGCTCCAGGTCAAGGCGGCCTGGGTCACGCTGTACACCCGACAAGGGTTGTCCGAGCAGTTTTACGGTCACGTGACATACCACCTCAAAGCCACCGCCGACAGCTGGAAGATCACCCGGAAACATATTGTGTTGCTCAACGACACCATCAACTCAGTGCTTGATTTCTACCACCTCTGAGCTGCGGAGCAGGCTGTCATGAATCATAAAGTTGCTTTCAGCTTCGCCGACGGCAAGACCTCGTTTTTTGAGATCAAGCCCAATGAACTGTTGCTCGATGCCGCTCTGCGCAACGGGGTGAATATCCCGCTGGACTGCCGCGAAGGCGTCTGCGGGACCTGCCAGGGGCGCTGCGAATCCGGCCAGTACACTCAGGATTATGTCGATGACGAGGCGCTCAGCGAGCACGATCTGGCCCAACGCAAAATGCTCTCCTGCCAGACCCGTGTGCAGTCGGATGCGTCATTCTATTTCGACTTCGACTCAAGCCTGTGCAATGCTGGCGGCACGCAATTGCTGCAGGCTACGGTGACTCAGGTCGAGCAGGTATCGGCGACCACGGCGATTCTGCACATTGATGCAGGGTCGCACCCGCGACAGCTGGACTTCCTGCCCGGCCAGTACGCACGCCTGCATGTGCCGGGCACGGATGAATGGCGCTCGTACTCGTTCGCCAACCGGCCCAACCCGGCCAATCAATTGCAGTTCCTGATTCGCCTGCTGCCTGACGGGGTCATGAGCAACTTCATCCGCCAGCGCTGCGCACCGGGGCAAGGCATCGAACTTGAAGCGCCACTGGGCAGCTTCTACATGCGCCAGATCACACGCCCGCTGGTGATGATTGCAGGCGGCACCGGCTTGTCGGCGTTTCTCGGAATGCTGGACACGATCGCTGAACAAGGCGGTTGTGAGCAGCCCATTCAACTGTTCTACGGCGTCACCCAGGACAACGACTTGTGTGAGCTGCCGCGTCTGGCCGAGTACCGGGACCACATCGAGGGTTTTGATTACCAGTTGGTGGTGTCCAGACCGTCTCCGGAATGGCAAGGCAAGACCGGCTGGATTCCCGATCACTTTGATCGCCAGGCCTTGCAGAGCGCCCCCTTCGACATCTACCTGTGCGGCCCGCCGCCCATGGTCGAAGCAGTCCGCACCTGGTTCACAGAACAACAGATCGATAACTTCCAGATGTATTACGAGAAGTTCATCGAGAGTAACTCCCGCCAGTAACAACCTCTGGCACATCAACAAGGAGGTAGCGGTTTGAGCCGCTATCTCCTTTCAATAACAAACATCTCAACGATCAAAACGCTCTGCCAAATGCCTCAATGCAACGGCCTGGTCCTGGATATCGCTGCTGATGCGCTGCCCATCCAGAGCCTTGTCGACGCTTTGTGTCGATAGCTGTGCAACCTGTAGCACTTGCTGCGAAAGGCTTTCCACGACCTGTGACTGTTGCTGCATGGCAGATGCGATTTGCTCACTCATCCCGGATATCTGCCCCAGTGAAGCATTGACCCCGGCAAGATTACCTTGCACCGACTCGACTTCACGGGTGCTGTGACGGGCGAACTCGCGGCCTTCGTCGGTCAATTGCACTGTGCGCTCGGTGGCGGTACGCAATTGCAGCAGTAATGGCTGGATCTGCCGGGTTGCCTCTTGCGTGCGTGTTGCCAGATGCCGCACTTCATCAGCTACCACACTGAAACCGGGCCCCGCTTCGCCTGCCCGTGCCGCTTCAATGGCCGCGTTCAATGCCAGCAGGTTGGTCTGCCCGGCAATCGCGCTGATGATCTCGGTGATATTGCCAATCGATTCCGTCGAGTGAGCCAACTGCTCGACCGCCAGCGCGATGTGATCAACAGACGAACTCAATTGCTGCATCGCGCCGAGACTTTTCTCCGACAGCTGTTCACCGTGGCTGGCCAGGCGCAAGGCTTCCTGAGTGGCCAGATTGGTTTCCTGCACATTGCCGCTAACTTCCTGAATGGTCGCGCCCAGCTCGGCCAGCGCCGTCACCGACAGATCCGTCTCGTCGCGCTGGCGCTCCAGACGATGGGTTTCCGCCTGGATCAGTTGCCCCAGCTCATTGATGCGCTGCTCTACCACGCTGCCGGTACTGCCGATCCGCGACAAGGCACTTTGCAATCGACTCTGTTCGGCCAGAAGCGCCAGACCCAGCAGTCCGGCAGTGCCTGATTCGCCGCTGAAGACCCTGGCCAATAGTGGATCCGCGAAGGACTTATGATGAGCTGTCAGTACACGCTGGAACGCCCGAGCCTGACGCCACTGCTGTATAACGCCCATCGCCGCCACTGCGGCGACGATCAACCCGGCCTGCGCAGCGAAACCATCCAGTTGCCAGGCACCGGCACCGGCCAGCAGCCCCACAGGCAATGCAGGCAGCGTGCTACTCAACAGCGCTGCGACCCGTTGTCCTGCACCGAGCGACGAAGAGCTGCCTTTAAGACCGGTGTAGAGTTTTTCCGCACGCAGACGCTGCACATCCGTCGGCGTGCTGTACACAGCGCCATAGGCCTGAATACCCTCGTTACCAAAGATGGGTTTGACATAGGCACTCAGCCAGTAGGCCGAACCGTCCTTGCGGCGATTCTTCAACAGCCCCATCCAGGGTTTGCCTTGCTTCAGGGTCGACCACAGGCTGTCGAATATCTGCGCCGGCATGTCCGGGTGTTTCAACAGCACGCAAGGCTGACACAATAACTCTGTCGCGGAATATCCGCTCAAGGAAACAAAAGCATCGCTGCCAAACGTTATAAGGCCACGAAGATCGGTACGGCATATCAGCGGCGCAACAGTAGAGTGTGTAGAGGTGGCAGACATAATACATATTCCCCTGACAAAAAAAGCCTGCCCACGAAAGACAGCGTGAATGATGTTCACACTGTCTTCGCGGGCAAGCTCAAGACCAAAGTTATTAAAGCCAAGGAGCTAAAAGACTAACCCGGTTCTAAAAGTGATGAACATAACGTATCTGTATCCGACTGCCATCCGGCCTGTTTTCTACATCCTGCTCAAAGTAGGCGTTCACAAAAACATGGTCATCCTTGGAAAAACTGTACATGGCACCTGGCCCGATCGCCCACACTTTCTCACGACGCCCGGATACATCATGACCGTCAGCTTTAGTGTCGGTGATTTGCTTCAACCAATAACCGTTCATACCCAGACGCAATTGCGGAGTGACGGCGTATTCTGTCGCGAAGTTGGCATGCAATGCCTGTCCGGCCTGAATATCGTCAGCCCCGGCAAACCCCGGACCCGGATCGTCATTTTTGCCGTTGTACAGATAATGTGCTCGCAGCGAGGCTGTCCACTTCGGTGTAAACCAGTAAGTCGCGGCCCAGTACGGATCAAACGACCAGGCATTGTTGCCGGGGTTGATGTCATGCTTGCTGTCGTATTCTCCGGTCGGCAAATTCACCTGCAACTCGATACGGTGTACAAAGCGCGGCCCATCCGGGCCCATGATCGGGTCGAACTGAATCATCGGTCCCAACAGCAGATCGCCCAAGCCGCTCTGTGCCTTGAGTGCCGCGTTATTCAGACCATCATCCACGTCCATGCGCGTCACGAAGGGCAACAAGGCATTCATGCCCAGGCTCGCATTGCCCACGCGCACATCCGACAGATAAGTAATCTGGGTCACGGCCACCTGATAGTCCAGGGTCTGTTTGGGCAACCCCAGTGCCTTGCCGTTTTCATCGCGCAGACGATTGGCGCTGTAGTTCTGGAAGTACTCTTGAAAGTACCAACCGGAACCCGCCGGTACACCACCGTCAAGAAAGCTGGTCAAGCCAAGATTCACCACCGGCAAGTCGTAAGCCTGCGCCGTGCTCACGCTTAACAAGCCGCTGCCCAGCGCCCACATCGACAACCATGTTGTTGTTCTTTTCATCATGTTCCCCTCCTCGAATCAAGACTAATGCCGGCGTATCAATAAACCGCACGACCTGCATCACAACTTCCAGTACACGAGGCACATTGAATACTGTGATGACAGACACTCTGCGATAACCAATACCCCCCTGATAGACTCGGCAGATAACTTGAATCCTGTGCTGGTTTGTTTTTATTGTTCGGCCTGTCGGAGCATGACAACTCGCGCAGCACACAGCGATCCACTGACTGCGCGACTTATCCATTTAATGCAAAAAACTTACACCCTGGAACGTGGACAAACATTGATTGCATTCAATGCAAAGTATCCAAGTAAAAATGCACTGCTTTCACAGCAACTATTATTTTGAACAGCCAACGCACTGTTTCAACGATTGAGCCCGGGGTGTTCGGCAGCAACCCGGTATTGACCACCATGAAACACCAATGGCTCGCCTGCACCGTGCCGATAGTGCTCGATTTTCCCGATAAAGATCAGGTGATCGCCGCCTTCGTATTGCGTGACATTGCGGCACACCAGCGTGGCAATTACCCCGTCGAGCAATGGCACGCCACAGTCGGCATGGGTGAAAGCCACACCGGCAAACTTGTCGGGTGCGGGACGAGCAAAACGTCCGGAAATATCATGCTGATCGGCACCCAGCACATTGATCGCAAAATGCTCACACGTCTGGTAGTCACGCAGGCTCGGTGCGTTTCGGGAAATACTCCACAACACCAGTGGCGGATCGAGGGACACCGACGAAAACGAGTTGGCAGTCATCCCGACATTGCGACCATCTGCAGTGCGTGTAGTGATGACAGTGACGCCGGTAGCAAACTGACCGAGCAGGTTACGCAGTTCACGCGGGTCGCTGCCCGCGGCTTCAGTAAGTTCGTACTGCAGGGACTGGCTGGTAAATGCATTCATGATCAACTCCTCGCTCTGTGGGCGATTCAGGCAGCCTGACGGCTTTTTTCCTGGATGAAGGCCTGGCACGATTGGGCATCGAACCACCACGGCGCAAAGTTGCGCGGGTCATCGAAGCCATTGACGATGGCCGAGGCCAGTGGCCTGGATTGACTGGCAGCGCCGAGCAACTCCAGGACGTGTTGCGGTGGCGGAGTGAGCAAGCTGTTGGTCCACTTGACCACGTGTTGCGCATAGCTCCAGTAGGTCTCGAAAGTGTCCTGCATCCAGTCCGGGCTGAAGGCTTGCGCGCCACGGCCGAGAATCGCGTCCAGATACACCTTGCTGCACTTGGCCGCGTTGTTTGAGCCCTGCCCCGTGATCGGATCATTGACCACCAGCGCATCGGCCATGCCAAACACTTTGTTACCGGAGGGCAAGGTCAGCACCGGCTTGCGCACCATCGGTGTGAAGCGACCCGACAGGAAACCCTTGTCGTCAGTCAGTTGCACCGACCCACACCGTTCGGCTTCCCAAGGTGCATAACGCTTGATCAGTTCCAGGCTTTTTTCCAGATGCTGCTCAGGCGACTGAATGCCTTGCCAGCAGTCCATCGGACCACCCGGCACACCTTCAAAGACCATGATTTCGCACGGGCCAGTGGTTGTCAGGCACGGGAACACGAAGTATTCGCCAACACCTGGAATCAGGTTGAAGCTGACCCGGGAAAACGGTGTCATCGGCTGCATGCCTTTGACGTAAGTCAGTGCCAGCGCACGTTGCGGCTGCTGGAACTGAGTGCGCTCAAGGTCTTTCTCGAACTGGTTGACGATTTCGCCCTTGCCTGCCGCCAGCAACACAAGGTCGTGGCTGCTGGAGAGTTGTTCCAGTTCAGCGATGCCCACATCCTGAAACACTACTTCGCCGCCACGTTTGGCGACTTCTTCAAGCCACACCGGCATTTTAAGGCGCTGGTCAACGGATTGAGCGTAACGATCCAGCCGCGTGCTCCAGCCGAACAAGGCTTCACCGGGGCTTTGCGGGTCAGTCACGGTCAGGCCGATGCCCTCGACAGCCGGGCACTGGTCTTCCCAGAAATTCAGGCCCAGATCACGCTCGCTTTGCAGCGCGGCGTTGAACATGCATTGGCTGGACATTACTTTGCCATTGCGAATGTCCTCACCCGTGCGATTGGTGGTCAGGGTCACATGATAGCCCTGGGCAAGCAGGCCCAGAGCGAGTTGCAGGCCAGCCTGGCCGGCGCCAACGATAGCGATTCTACGCATTGTCATCTCCTGGTTATCGACGGTTACAACTGCAGCATTCGGCACCTTCCGAACGGGTGTTCAGAGGTGCCATAAGTTATTCGGCCAGGCGCGGAATCGCTGGCCGGTTCTGCTCAGGGCCCATCACCGAGTAGCCTCCATCGACTGCGTAATCGGCTCCGGTGACAAAGCTCGCGGCAGGCGAACAGAGAAAAGCCACTACGTTGGCGACTTCGGCCGGATCCCCCAGGCGGCCCAGCAAGTGATAGTCGGCGGCTACCGCATCGGCTTTCTGGCGATTGCCGCCACTGGCCTCGGCAATCACACGCGACCAGGTCCAGCCCGGTGATACCGAATTGACCCGGATGCCGTCGGCGGCCAGGTCCATGGCCATGCAGCGAGTCAACTGCAACATGGCTGCCTTGGACACCGGATACAGCCAGCGCCCGGTCTGCGCGCATTTGCTGGAAATCGAGGTGAAGTTGACGACCGCACCCTTGCGCGCCCTGAGGTCTTGATGCACCGCCTGAGTCAAGGACACCGCCGACACAAGGTTCACATCCAGCGCTTGCAACCAGTCCTGACGACTGGAAGCAAAGCCCTGATCGCTGTAGGTACAGGCCAGGTTGATCAGCAGATCAATGCCACCAAAACGCCCACGAACGGCTTCGACAGCATCAGCCAGCAGCGCGTCATCGGTTACATCCACAGCGAAGAAAGCTGCGTTTTCACCCAGTTCGGCGGCTGCCTTGATGCCTGCCTGATGATCAATATCAAACAGCGCCACACGCGCCCCGGCATCAATCAAGGCCTGCGCCACTGCGGTGCCAATCAGCGTCGCACCACCACTGATCACTGCGACTTTGTCTGTTATCCGAGTCATGGTTATTGCCCCTCCGCAGACAGCTCTGCGCTGGACGCCCAGCTCGGCATCAAGGTATTGGAAGGCAGCGATTCATCGAGCAATTTGTGTGCGGTGACAGCACCTGCGACCGGCAGGCCTTTAGGGTCCAATAGGCCGATCTGCACCAGCACGCTAGCCTGATCCCAATAGATGTGTTCGTGATACAGCTTGGGGCCGCGGAATTTGACGACGCCGAGCATCGGGATCTCGACGTAACGCCCGGTCGGAGCAACACCGGGCAGCATCCAGTCGATCTCAGTGTCGTGGGTGAAAGTCATGATGAATTCGTCGACGATCTGCGACGCACCAACGGTTCGCGACAAGGGCGTCAGGGCCATGTCCTTGGGATTGCCGTGTACAAAATGATGCTGGTAGAAACGGCTCAGTTGCTTGGCACCCACGCCACCGGTCATGGTCGGGATGTGATTGACGTAAGGCTCGTCCACCATGGTCGCCATGGTCGCTGGCACATCGCGAGTCTCGAACTCATGCCGAATGTGCTCTTCCCACAAGTCGGAAAGGTTGTAATCCGGGCCAAGCACGCGACGCAGTGCTGCAATCGTGCGGTCATGCGCCAACAGCGCCGATGGATTGTGATAATGATCGCCGCGGGGTCTGGCGAAGGCGTGATCAACGCCAGGATAGACATAGATTTCGACACCCGGCTTGCTCAGCAAAGCCTGCTGGATTGCGGTGCGCGCCTCGGCCGGACAGAACTGATCGCGCTCGGCCATGTGCAGCACCAGACGCCCTTGTAGCCCTTCGATTTCAGCCAGGGCGTTCTCGATACCTACGCCGTAATAGCCGACGGCGCAGGCCACCTCTGGTAGACGACAGGCCGCCAGATAGGCCAGCTTGCCGCCCAGACAGTAGCCGACCACACCCAACGCGCCGGGCGCACATTGCGGCAGCTCAGCCAACGCCTTGAGGCTGGCGCGGATGTCTTCGACCCCCAACGCCTCGTCGAAGCCTTGATAAAGCTCATATGCACGGCCGAAGTCCGCTTCGGTGTAACCCAACTGGACGCCCGGCTGCTGGCGCCAGTAAAGATCAGGCACCAGAACGCTGTAGCCCTCTTCGGCGAGCAAGTCCGCCACTTCGCGCATGGCCAGGTTGACGCCGAAGATTTCCTGGCACAGCACTACACCCGGGCCGCGCCCGTCAACGGAGGTTGCCAGGTAAGCCTGGAATTGGCCGCCGTTGGCGGCTGGCACGCTGACATACTGACCTTTCATATCGACTCTCCAAAAACGCAGGAACGTTGGAGACGATATTGAGTATCCGACACGGCGACGACTATCCGCTGAGTGCAAAGCCTGTCCGTGACATGCAGTAAATTCAGGCCGTGGCTTTTATCAACTATGCGTAAAAACGCTGGCAGTCAGCAGCGGGCCAACGCCGGGCAATGTGGCGTATTTATTGCTGTATCACGGCATAAGCCCCGTCGAGGGCGCAAAAAGAAACAGACATGCCATCCGCTTATCCAGAAACTGCAGCGCCTGTCCAGATGCTGCAAAACCTCGGTAACGCTGCGGTGCGCAATGCCTTGAAACCGTGCACGCAAGTGAGGTGACTATGAATCAGAATCTCAATGCCGAGCGTAGCGGCAGTCGCTTTGAACTGTCGCCGCTGTTCACCGCCCGTAACCAGTTGTTCATGCTTGACGACTTGAACGCCATTCGTGACGGCGTCAGCAGCGTGTTTAAAAACCACGAGCTGCGCTGCACGGATAAAGGCGAGCGGATCAGCGCGCGCATGCACCATGTCAGCCGTGGCCGGCTGTCATTGAACCGCCTGGAATACGGTGCACGGGTGCAGATTGATCCTGGTCGCCTGGAGGACTTCTTTCTGATTCAGGTGCCGCTCAGCGGCAGCGCACAGATCATTTGCGGTCGGCATGACTTCACCTCCGATGCCCGCCATGCATCGCTGATCTCGCCGAACCTGCCGGTGTCGATGCGCTGGGATGCCGACTCGCCGCAACTGGCGCTGCGCATCGAGCGCAGTGAAGTCGAGTATCACTGTACGCAGCATCTGGGACATTCGCTGGACCGCCCTGTGGAATTTCAGCCAATGCTCGACCTGAACACCTCGGGCGGCAGCTACTTTCTACATCTGATCACACTGCTGGTCGATGCCATCACCGCCGATGAGCATCCGCTGCACCACGCGCTGGCGCTCAAGCAATTCGAGTCGATGCTGATCAATGCCTTGATCTACGGACAACCGAACAATCTCAAGGAACAGATCGACAGCGCCAGCAAGCCCAAGGCACCGTTGCCGTACTTTGTGAAACGTACTGAAGAGTACATGCGCGTCAATGCCCACGAGCCGTTGAGCATCGAGCAACTGGCCGATCATGCCGGAGTCAGTGTGCGCACCTTGTTTGCCGGGTTTCGGGATTTCAGCGGCACCACGCCGATGGCTTATCTGCGCAACCTGCGACTGGAACATGCCCACGAGGAATTGCTCAACCAAAGCCAGGATGTTTCAGTCACCGACATCGCCTTCAAGTGGGGCTTTGCCCATTTGGGCCGGTTCGCCCAGGAGTATAAAAAGCGCTACGGCCAGGCGCCGTCGACAACCCTGAGGTTTCGCGGCTGAGGCTCACGGACGTGGTGTCATACGGAAAGAACCCTGTACCACCTGGATATCCTGACAGAAATCACCATCTACCCGCGGCTCAGGCTAAAACAGTGATCGAACCAAAAGCTACCGCCGCAATGAACATGACCAGACAGGTACCGATACTCCAGCCAATCGAGGCACGCTGGTTATCTCCGTAGTCAATGTCAAGCAGGCCGCATAGCAAGTAGGTTGATGCAACCAACGGGCTCAACAGGTGAACAGGCTGCCCAATCAATCCGGCGATGGCCATTTCTTTCCCATCGATACCATAGTGCGCAGCGGTCTCAGCCAGGATGGGCAGAATACCGAAGTAGAATGCGTCATTGGTGAGGATGTAGGTGAATGGCATGCTGATAAATGCGGTGAAGACCGACATGAAATGGCCAGTCGACTCCGGAATTATCTGTACAAGGCTTGCAGAGACGGCCTTGATCATCCCGGTACCCGACATAACCCCTACAAATATGCCAGCGGCGAAGATCAGCAAGGTTACCGAAAGGACGCTTCCTGCATATTTGTCGATGACCTCCTTCTGCGCTTTAAGCGTAGGGTAGTTGACGACGAGTCCCAAACCGAAAGCGATCATGAACAGCGTCGGCAGAGGCATGATATTCAGCATCATCAGGGTGATTAACGTGACAGTCAGCACGACGCTGAAGATGAATCGCCAGCCGGTGAGCCTGGATTGCTCCAGTTCGGCCATGAGATGCTCCAGATCAATTTGTACCACCCCGAGTCTTTTGCGTTCTTGGCGCCCCAGGATGGTGGCCGCCATCAGAACCCAGGCCAGGCCCGCAAGCATGATAGGCAGCATCTCGATGAATAGTTCCGTGATGTCGACATGCATGGCGCTGGCGGCGCGGGAGAATGGGCCAGCCCAGGGCAGTATGTTCATCACACCGATCGTAAGCAGCAGCACAGTCGCCATGACTTGTGGGCGGATCCCTGTCCGGCGGTAGAGTGGCAAAAGAGCGGCTGTCGTAATGATGTAAGTGGTTGCCCCATCGCCATCCAGGCCAACGCAGACACCCAGAACAGCTGTGCCTAACACGATTTTCAGCGGATCACCCTTGACCACTCTAACCACGGTTTCGATGAGCGGATTGAACAGTCCTGCATCGGTCATCATGCAGAAGTACAGGATGGCGAATGTCAGCATGATGCCCGTGGGAGCGAGCATCTTCACGCCATCAAACATCATAGAGCCCAGTTCGCCAGCGAAACCGGCGGCGCAGGCAAATGCAACAGGTACCAGTATCAATGCCACCAGCGGAGAGAGCCGCTTTGACATGATCAGGTACATGAAGCAGATGATCATGGTGTAGCTCAGGATCGTGATCATGAAGTCCCTCGTTTTATCGGTTTTATAGTGAAGACTTTCGTGTGCTCATCCTCTGGACGAGCGCACGCCTACGCGATCGCGCATAGACGTGCCGGGCTATGTCAGCTCAAGCGTGAGAGAAGAGTTTTTTCCCTGCGTGACGCAGGGTCACTTTCAGAATGTGGCCAGTAGCCGATTCGGTGATGAAAAGCGTGCGGTTGCCTTCTCCTCCGAAAGCCAGGTTGGTAACGGTCTTGCCGGTCGAGCATGCCCGAATCCGGTACAGCGGCACGGCATGAGCATCGAATACCCAGACGCAGCCGTTACCGGCATCGCAGACGTACAAATTGCCTTCATCGTCCAGAGCCATACCGTCTGCGCCACTGACCCCTCCCGCCATGGCGGTGAAGATACCCACCTTCGAGGTAGAGCCGTCTTTCTGAATAGGTAGTCGCCACACTGCATTTCCACGGGTCATGGCTACGAGCAGTGCTTGCTCTTTCAGATCCATCACCAGGCCATTAGGACTCGGGCCGTTATCAATGAGGCAGTCCAGCCGCTGCGCCTGCAGGTCGTATCGGAATACGCGACCGGACGGATCGTGCATGCCTGATTGACCCTGGTCAGTGAAATAGAGGCACCCCGCCTGATCGAAGAACAGGTCGTTGACCCCTTTGAAACCCTCGCTACGGCGATGGGTGAGGAAAGGCTCAATGGTCTTGGTGACAGAATCGAGTTTCAGGATGCCGCGCTTATAGTCCGCGACAAAGATACGGCCATCGGCATGGATTTTTAGCCCGTTTGGCCAGCCATCGTACTCGACTACCAACTCCCATTCACCAGCAGGAGAGATTCGGAAAATCCGCCCATAGGGAATGTCCGTCACATAGAGATTTCCGGCCTTGTCGAATGACGGGCCTTCAAGGAAGGAACTTACGACCTGGCCGGGTTTGTTGGCTCTTACCCAATCCGAATCGCCATCGCGCCAGAATTTCTCGGGCATGCGACTGAAAACCTCGGTTTGGAGGTCCTGGGGAGGGGCATACAGACTCATGGGCATCTCCGCAAGGCGTGCAAGCACTGCACCCATCTTATGTGATGAGTGAGCACCCAAGTACGCGATTATTATATTTATCGTTCTACCTGACAGAACATTGTTTCTTTCTGTGGAACACTTTTTCAAAATCTAACGGCACATGTCAAGCCGTATTCATTCACGGGCGTTTTTCCTCCTCGTGGGTTTCTGGAAGAACGAGCGGGCATTGACAGCATGAGAAATTGGCGCAGATACTATTTGACAGAACGTTATTCTGCCTGACAGAACAATCATAAAAATACGGATCAGCGCTACCCAATAGCCTGCCGCGTGAATGTTCCAAAGGCTCTCCAGCCGATGAGGAGAACCTCCATGCACCACGATTCAGATATCGATGTATTGGTCAGTGAAGTCGCCCCCCGCGATGGCCTGCAAAGCATCAAGGCGACCATGCCTACCGAGTTGAAACTTCGCTGGATCTCAGCACTGGCCGAGTCGGGATTGCGTGAGATCGAAGTGGGATCGTTCGTACCGCCAAAACTTCTTCCCCAGATGGCCGATTGCGCTGAACTGGTTGTTCACGCTCGTAAGATTTCCGGCCTCTTCGTCACCGCGCTGGTGCCGAACCTCAAGGGCGCCCAGGCCGCATTCGATGCTGGGGTTCAGAAAATCACGTTGCCGATCTCCGTCAGCGAACCTCATTCCCTTTCCAATGTTCGTAAAACGCACGCTCAGGTCTTCGAAGAGGTCAAGGCTGTGGTGGCGCTGCGCAATGAACAGTTCCCAGGGGTCCAAATCGAGGCCGGCCTTTCCACCGTTTTCGGTTGCACCATTCAAGGCGTGGTTACTGATGACGAGAGCATCGCCATGGCCGTAAAGATGGCTGAGTTGGGCGTCGACGAAGTCGGGCTTGCAGACACAGTCGGCTACGCCAACCCGGCCCAGGTTCGTCGAATCTTCACTCGGTTGCAAAATGAGCTTGGAGCCCTGGCTGGAAGCGCGCATTTCCACAATACGCGAGGTCAAGGCCTGGCCAATGTTGTAGCGGCGCTCGAGGCTGGCGTGACGACCTTCGATGCGTCGCAGGGCGGTATTGGCGGCTGCCCATACGCTCCAGGGGCCTCAGGCAACATCGTGACCGAAGACTTGGTTTATCTGCTCGAATCCATGGGTTTGCGGACCGGCGTCGACATTGATCGTCTGGTCGCTGCACGCGAGTGGCTCCGCCAAGGCCTTCCAGGTGAGGCCTTGTATGGCTTTATCCCCGATGCCGGCGTTGGAAAAAACTTCACCTATGCGAAGGAGGCAGTATGAGCCAGTCCCCGGAGAAAGCACTGCCACTTGCCGGCATCCGAGTCGTTGAGTTCGTTCACATGGTCATGGGGCCAACCTGTGGCCTGCTGCTTGCAGATCTTGGCGCAGAGGTGATCAAGGTAGAGCCGGTTCCTGAAGGTGACAACACCCGGCGCCTGATGGGGTCCGGCGCGGGCTACTGGCTGACCTACAACCGCAACAAGAAAAGCTTTGCCGTCGACATCAAGTCGAAAGAAGGAATGGCAGCGGTCAAGAAACTGATCGCCACCGCAGATGTGGTGACAGAGAACTTCCGCCCAGGTGCCATGGAGAAACTGGGCCTTGGCTACGACGATGTCAAAGCGATAAAGCCAGATATCATCTACAGCTCGATGAAAGGCTTCCTGCCTGGCCCCTATGAAAAACGGACAGCGCTGGACGAGGTCGTTCAGATGATGACCGGGCTCGCATACATGACCGGTCCGGTTGGCCGTCCACTGCGCGCAGGAGCTTCAGTCAACGACGTCATGGGCGGTATGTTCAGTGCTATCTCCGTATTGGCCGCCCTCCTCCAGCGCAAAGACAGTGGCAAGGGGCAGTTTGTCCAGACCGGTTTGTTCGAAAACTCCGCTTTCCTGGTCGCACAGCACATGATGCAAAAAGTGGTAACCGGCGCGGCCGCTGCGCCAATGCCTAGCCGCATTTCTGCCTGGGCTATCTATGACGTTTTCGAGACAGCTGAAGAAGGTCAGCAAATATTCCTGGGGGTCGTGAGCGACAGCCAATGGGCCGCATTCTGCAAAGCATTCGATTTTCCGGATTTTGCCAATGATGGCTCGTTAGCCCTCAACAACCAGCGTGTGCAGGCACGTGAGCGAATCATGCCGATTGTGCGTGAGCGTATCCAGGCAATGGATAAAGCGTCCGTCATGGCACTGTGCGAACTGGCCGGTCTACCTTTCTCGCCCATCCAACGCCCTGAAGATCTCTTCGATGATAAACACCTGAATGAGTCGGGTGGACTGACTGAGCTGACGCTCAGCAACGGGCAAATCACAAAAGTGCCGATGCTGCCATTTGAAATGGATGGTCAGCGCTTTGGCGCACGACTGTCAGTGCCTGAAATCGGCAGTCATTCGCGGGAGCTGTTGGCCGAGTTGGGGTACGAAAGTACTGCAATCGATGACCTCGCATCCGCCGGTTTGATTCAAACCTGATAGATCAGCACAAGAACCGGCGCAAATGAATGTGCAATGCCCACGGTGCGTTGGCATTGCATCGACTTTGACGACACCGTCTGGCCCTGCATAAGAACAATATCGAGGAACCCGTCATGGCTAACGTCACGACTCCAGCAAACGCTACCCCCCTGACGCAACCACTTGAGCTTTCCGAACTGCAGCAACGCGCTCTGCGCAAAGCTGCATGGCGGCTGATCCCACTTCTGGCTCTGGCTTACTTCTTCAACTATCTCGACCGTACGAGCGTTGGCTATGCCGCGTTGCAAATGACGGATCAGCTTGGCCTGACAGCCGCGCAGTTCGGGCTGGGTGCAGGCATCATGTTCGTCGGATACTGCTTGTGCGAAGTACCCAGCAATCTCGCCATGTACCGGTATGGCGCCAGACTCTGGATGGCACGGATCATGATCACCTGGGGGCTGGCAGCAGCTGCAACCGCTCTTGTCGTCGGACCTTACAGCTTCTACATCATTCGTTTCATTCTCGGCGTGGCTGAGGCAGGGTTCTTTCCGGGCGTCATCTTCTTCCTGACACTGTGGTTCCCGCTTCAGTACCGTACCCGAGTGCTGGCCTGGTTTACCGTAGCAACACCGATTTCGTTTCTGGTCGGCGGTCCACTGTCTATATGGCTGCTGCAGATGCACGGTATCCTTGGATTGGCCGGCTGGCAGTGGATGTTCATCATCGAAGGGCTTCCAGCATGCGTTCTAGGGCTGATCACTCTAAAGGTACTCGCCAACCGGCCAAGCGAAGCCAAGTGGCTGAGTACTGAGGAGCGTAATGCACTGGATACACTCTTGGCAGCAGAATCGGGCAAGACTCAGAAGAGTCATGCCTTCAAGGGTGCGCTCAAGGATCCTCGTGTATGGATTCTCAGCTCGATCACTTTCAGCTTCACGATTGGTACGTACGGGATCGGTATCTGGCTGCCACAAATGCTCAAGGCGCAAGGCGTCGAGTTGAGCATGATTGGCTGGATTGCAGCCATCCCCTACTTCTTCTCAACCATAGGATTGCTGTTCTGGGCCAGGCATGTAGACCGTACCGGTAAAGGCATTCTGAACCTTGTGATTGCGTTGGTTCTGGCAGGGCTGGCCCTGCTGTTCGCTCTTCAGATGAGCGCTTTGATTCCTGCGCTGATCGGTATCACGCTGGCGCTGGTAGGCACTATTTCGGCCAAAACCATTTTCTACACATTGCCCGCCAAATTCCTGAGTGGTCAGGCGGCAGCAGGTGGTATTGCTCTCATCAACTCGATTGGAGCGTTCGGCGGTTTTGTTGGGCCATACCTGATGGGTTACCTGAAAGAAACTACGCAATCTTTCACGGCAGGACTGATGGTGATGGGATGCATTCTGTTGTTCGCTGCCGTGATGGCGCTGGTGCTCAAGCTGTTCATGCGAGAAGCCTGATCAGAACAGTGTTCTGTTGCGCCCAGAGGCTGGATTCTCTATGTTGCGATTACAGCAACTCTGGTTGACCTGTCTCATGGCAGGCCTTTTTCAAGCAACAAAAGTGACGCTATGCCTACCAACAGCACCCCAGAAAGTGACGACAGTACTGAAGCAACAGCAGGCGGTGTCGCCGCTGTAGATCGTGCCTTCGCGATTCTTGCAGCTTTCGACTCCGATCGCCCCAGCCTGCCCTTGGCAGAAATATCACGGCGCACAGGTCTGTATAAAAGCACGATCTTGCGCCTGATGACGTCCCTCGAGCGGGGAGGCTTCGTACGCAGGTTGGCGGATGGTCAATTTGCTATCGGGCACGAACCTCTTCGTCTCGCCCAGCTTTATCAGGGCTCTTTCAATCTGCGTGATGCGCTACTGCCCATCCTCGAAGCGCTGTCTCAGGAATGCGCGGAAACCTCATCATTTTATGTTGCGCAAGGAGCGAGCCGGGTCGTCTTACTCCGTGTTGAACCGAAACGGTCGGTACGTGTTTCCATTCATGAAGGGGATCGATTCCCCATCAATGCGGGTGCTTCAGGCAAGGTCCTCCGAGCATTTGGCGCAGCTAAAGACCCATCTCTTCAAGCAGTCCGCGAGCAGTGCTGGGCAGCCTCATTCGGAGAGCGGGACCCAGACACGGCTGCTATTTCTGTTCCGGTGTTTGGCGCTGGAAACATACTTGCCGGCGCATTGACTTTATCTGGGCCGGCAGATCGATTTAACGCCGAGCAAATCAAGCGCGTACGCTCCACTGTCTTGAGAAAAGCAGCGCAAGCGACTGCTGCATTGGGCGGAGTAGCCGAAACTTATGTCACCGCTATCAATGCAACAGATTGAATGCTGCCAATAATGTCTTTAGGGAGCCACCCTCCCCTGAACGCTAACGCCTGCAATCCATAGACAAGTCTGCTGTTTACGCCCTTGTTGAAGTGGCAATAGCCTGCCGTATCTCCCGCACGTCGCGTGCAGGCGATGCGCCGAATTGTCGGAGATATTCGCGGCTGAACTGTGATGCGCTTTCATAGCCGACAACGAACGCCACGTCAGAGGCGCGATGCTCACCGGCAAGCAAAAGCTGGCGAGCCTCCTGCAATCTGAGCTGTTTCTGATACTGGATCGGGCTGAAACCTGTCATTGACAGAAAATGACGATGCAGGCTCGCCCGGCTCATGCCGCTTGCATCACACAAGGCTTCGATGCGAAGCCGGGTATTGTAATTGTCCCTGATCCAGGCAACGGCACGCCGGATGCTGCCCAGTGCGCCATTGGGCTGGGCAATCTGACGCAGCAGCCGCCCTTGTGGCCCCTGCAGGAGACGATAGAGCAATTCCCGTTCGACCATGGGGCCGAGGACCGGGATATCGGCAGGCGTGTCGAGCAACGACAATAAGCGCAATAACGTGTCGCGCAGCGGCGCGGTCATCGGGTTTATCGTGATGCCAATCCCTTTTTGTTCGCTCTCGCGAACCGCAGGCATGGTCGCCGCCAATTCCGCCAGTATGGCCGGATCCAGTACGAGCGATACCGCAACGTAAGGCTGCCCACCCTCAGCATCAAGAATCTGTCCGCTCAAAGGCAGGTCCAGGGCGCTGATGAGATATTGTTCACTGTCGTAGTTCAGAAGATTGTCGTTGATCGAAACGCGCTTAGAGCCTTGCAGGATGAAGCAGATCATCGATCGATACAGGCATGGTGCCTTGTCTGTAGTACCTTGCCCGACGCAGAGGTCTACACGCGGAATCCGTGTAATCGTCAAACCCGGTGGCGCATGGCGCAGGGCTATATCAAGATGCGGTGCAAGATCGTTATTCATGGGCCGATTATGCCAATGCCCCGCCACCACGCAAGATGATTGAGACAATCAGGCAATAAACTGAGCGTATCGGGCGTGGGTTATAAACAGGTCATTGCCTATCTTGAGCAGGTCAGAAAGCACCAAGCGGTGCGCCTAACCTAGTAGAGACAGTCCATGACCAATCAGATCGCACTCATCACTGGCGCCAGCCGCGGCCTTGGCCGCAACATGGCTCTTCACCTCGCCAAACGCGGCGTTCATATCATCGGTACCTATCGCAGCAGTGCAACAGAAGCCGAGACGCTGAAGCAAGAGATTGAAGCGCTGGGCGGCAAGGCCGCGATGCTGCCGCTCGATATCACCGATACCGCCAGCTATCAGGCTTTTTCAAACGCGGTGACTGATACGCTGAAGACCGGATTCGGCCGCGAGCGCTTCGATTTCCTCGTCAACAATGCCGGTAATGGCCTCTTTTCAAACTTCGTTGACGCGACCGAGGACCAGTTTGCCTCACTGGTCGCCACGCACCTTCGCGGCCCGGTTTTTCTGACGCAGAAGCTGCTACCGATCATGGAAGACGGCGGTCGTATCCTGAACGTTTCGTCCGGTTTCGTGCGCTTCACTTTGCCGGGATACAGCATTTATGCGGCGGTAAAAGCAGCCGTCGAGGTACTGACCCGTTACATGGCCATAGAACTTGGTTCACGCCAGATTCGGGTGAATGCAATTGCCCCGGGCGCCATCGCAACCGATTTTGGCGGTGGTGCCGTGCGCGACAACAAGGATGTGAACGCCTACGTAGCACAAGGCATCGCACTGGGCCGTGTCGGTCTGCCGGACGATATAGGCGGTGCGGTTGCCGCCATTCTGTCCGATGACATGGCCTGGGCTAACGGGACGACTTTTGATATTTCTGGCGGGCAATTGCTCTAGTCACAGCAGCATTACTTCCATCACATCGCCGCCCCTGTCGAGAGACCACCATGCCGCACGCTCAACTTACGCTCATCAGTCATCCGTTGTGCCCGTTCGTTCAGCGAGCGGCTATCGTGCTGCTGGAAAAGAATGTGCCCTTTGAGAGGATCGATGTCGACCTCGCAGCCAAACCAGACTGGTTCCTGGCGCTTTCACCGACGGGAAAAGTGCCGTTACTCAAGGTGGCGCTGCCGGACAGGACGAACGCGGTACTCTTCGAGAGCATGGCCATTTGCGAATATCTCAACGAAACGCAGGAGGGTGTCAGTCTTTACTCCAACGATGCGCTCTCCCGTGCGCGCCAGCGCGCCTGGGCAGAATTCGGCGTGGCGATGCTCTCCGATGCCTGGCAGTTCCTCAACGCCAAGGACCTCGCGATTGCTGAGAACAAAAAAGCGGCCTTTCGAGATAAATTGCAACGACTTGAAAGCGAGCTTGATCAAACGCCGTATTTTGCAGGGTCAGCGTTCGGCATGGTCGATGCAGTGTTTGCCCCTGTGTTTCGTTATTTCGACTTGCTGAGCCCGGTTGTCTCCCAGCCGATCTTCGATAACCTTCCCCGTGTATCTGCCTGGCGGGTTTCACTGGCAAACAGGCCAAGCGTCATCTCGGCCGTAGGAGGCGATTACGCTGACCGATTCAAGCAGTACCTTGTCAGACAGCAGGCAATACTTTCAGGCTCGGTTCGTTAAAAACTTCAGTGGGATTTCGATATCAACTTTGCTCAAAAGATCTCCGATAGCTAACTTCGGCACAGAGCGTGCTTTCAGTATTTAAAACTCCATCCGCAGCTCTCGGGAGGGGGAATAACCGAAGTAGGAGGTGTAACACTTGCTGAAATGGCTAGGCGATATGAATCCACACGCCACAGCAACCTGAACGATTGAAAGCCTGGAGTACTGGAGCAAACGGCGCGCCTCCGTCACACGCAGCTCAAGGTAGTAGCGCGAAGGAGTGGTGCCGAGCTGAGCCCTGAACAACCGCTCTATCTGACGCCTTGACAGGCTGACCCACCCCGAAATCTGTTCCAGATCCAACGGTTCCTCAAGATTCGCCTCCATCAACTTGACCACCTCTCTCAACGGCGCTGCCATCTTGATGTGAATCGCCGGACTCAGGCGACGATATCGGGTTGTCTCAAACGCCAGGATATCTGTAATACCGTCGACCAGGGTGGCTCCCTGAGATTGACCAATCCAGTCCAGCATCAGATAGAACGCCCCGTTTGGGCTGGCGCAGGTGTAACGGTCACGATCGACAATGTAGTTCTCACTCGTTACCTGGCTGTAAGGCGCAGCTTCTGCGAGTGCGGGACGATGCTCGGGGTGAATCGCACACCTGTAGGCATCCAGAAGGCCCGCCTGCCCGAGAAACCATGCCGCATTCCACAGCCCCGCCAGGGCCACTCCCCTTTCTGAGGCTTTCTTGAGTAACAGGCGCAAACCCGCATCAGCGTTTAATGGCGTGCGCAAGCCGCCACAAACCACCAAAAGATCAAGCTCGGTGACGGGATAGCTGGAAAGATTCTGATCAGGACGGATACGGATTCCCAAGTCACTGATCACCTCTTCCCCGCTCAAGGTAAAGGTGCAGGTGGTGAACAGATCAGGTCGCAATAAATTGGCAGTGACCAGCGCATCCAGAGCGTTGGTAAAAGAAGGAAGGGAAAAATGATCGAGTAAAATGAAGCCCACTGCACAATAAGTGCTCGTTACAGGTTTCTCGTTTTTAAGATACCTGAGGTTTTTCCCTTTGAGGGTTCCACAAAAACTTCGCGGCTCTATCACTTCAACCACCTTGATGTCAGACGCCTGCACGATAAAGTTGAGCTGCAAAAAATCCCGCTGCCATGACCGCATCAACTTACAAAGCACAGCTTTCAGCCAGAACGGTCATTTCAATCATCAACCAGAATCGCCCCGCGCGAAACATCAATTGACCGGGACAATTCTGGATCAAGCATCAAGACGCCATCAGGAGGCATCAATCCAGATGGTTTTCAACTCGGTGTATTGGTCGTGCGCCCAGATTGACTTGTCGCGGCCACCAAAACCGGACTCTTTATATCCACCGAAAGGTGTGGAAGCGTCGCCCTCACCGAAGCAGTTCACGGTGACGATGCCGGCACGAATGCCACGCGCCAGTTTCAAAGCATGACGCAGGTTGCCAGTGTAGGCGCAAGCAGCCAGGCCATAGGCGGTGTCGTTGGCAAGGACGATGGCTTCATCGACCGACTGGAACGTGGTCACGCTCAGTACAGGACCGAAGATCTCTTCCTGGAACAAACGACTGTCACGTCTCACGCCATCAACAATGGTCGGCTCGACGAAAATATCCTTGGCCGTGTTGCCACCCACCAGCACCTTGAGCTTTTCTTCTTTGGCTACGTCGAGGTAAGAACGTACTTTCTCGAAATGCGCCTTGCTGACCATCGCCCCCAAGCGGTTTTCCGGGTCCAGCGGATCACCCGTTTTCCAGTCATCCAGGTGGACCTGTACGCGCTGTAACAGAGCGTCCTTGATATCCGCATGCACGATCAGCCGTGACGAGGCCGAGCAGTTTTCGCCCATGTTCCAGAAGGCGCCGTTCACCACATGCTGGGCGACGACATCGATGTCTTCGACATCATTCATCACCACTGCGGGGTTCTTGCCACCACACTCAAGCACAATACGCTTGAGGTTGGACTCACTGGAGTACTTGAGGAACAACCGACCGGTGTCGGTAGACCCCGTGAAACTGACCATGGCCACGTCCGGATGCCGACCCAACGGCTCACCGGCCTCCTTGCCGCCCCCGGGCACTACGTTGAACACGCCGGCCGGGATTCCTGCCTGATGAGCCAGTTCAGCAACGCGCAGCGTACTCAGCGTGGTTTCCTTGGCTGGCTTGACCACGATAGAGCAACCGGCAGCCAACGACGGGCCGATTTTCCAGGCGAGCATCAACAGCGGGAAATTCCATGGCAGTACCAGACCGACGACACCAATCGGCTCGCGCACAACCATGGTCACCGCCCCAGAACCTACCGGCGCGGTCGAATCGTAAATCTTGTCGATCAGCTCGGCGTGCCAGCGAAGGGTATGGATCGTCTCGGGCACGTCGACGTTCTGGCACTCACGAATCGGCTTGCCGCTGTCCAGGCTCTCAAGAACCGCCAACTCATGGGCATTGTCTTCGAGCAACAGGGCGAAACGCAGCAGTACCGACTTGCGAGCCGAAGGTGCCAGCGAATGCCAGCGGGCGTCTTCAAACGCATCCTTGGCTGCTGCAACCGCATCATCGACATCCTGCGCATTACACGCGGCAATCTCAGTCAATACCTGTCCGGTGGCTGGATTGGTCGTGGTAAAGGTCTTGCCCGACCTGGCCGTGCAAAACTTGCCATTGATAAAGGCCTGATTGCGAAACTCAAGCTTCGCGGCCAACTCAAGGTATTGCTCTTTATTCAACAGGTCTGCCATTTCAAGCCTCCTCGACGATGCGTGCCACATTCTGTTTCAGGGTTTTGATCACATCTTCCAGCGCCTGTTTCTCGGACGCCTCCAGGGGTTGCAGCGGCGCGCGTACGCCACCAGCGCGCAGACCGCTCAGCTCGCTGCCATGCTTGATCGATTGAACGAATTTGCCGCTCTCAAGGAAGTCCATCAGCGGCAACATTGCCGACATGATGCGACGTCCTTTATCGAAGTTCCTTTCGATAACGCAGGCCTCGTACAGCGCGATGTGTTCACGCGGGATGAAGTTGGAGCCCGCGCAAACCCAGCTGCGTGCGCCCCATGCGAAGAACTCCAGCGCCTGATCATCCCAACCGCAGGACAACTGAATCGACGGATGCGCGCTGGCAATGCGGTGCAGGCGGGCCATCTCGCCAGAACTCTCCTTGATGGCGGCAATGTTCTTGCAGCTGGCAATTGCCTCGAAGAATTCGTCGCCCATCGCCACGCCCATTCGCGACGGATAGTTGTAGAGCATGATCGGCAGACCGGCCGCCTTGTCCACTGCCAGCACATGGGTGGCAATTTCCTTCTGCGTCGGCAGTGCATAAGGCGGCGACCCGACCAGAATGGCATCGGCCTCAAGCGACTTGGCCTTCTCGGCGAAGTAAACAGAGTCCTCGGTGCGGATACCACCTGTGCCGATCACCAGCGGCAAGCGCCCCCGGATGACTTCTTTCGCACGCTCAGCCACGGCAACACGCTCGGCGGTGGTATGTGCGTAGTACTCGCCCGTCGAGCCACCAATCACGATGCCGTGAACCCTGGACTCGATCAGGTATTCGAGCACTTCAGCGAACGCCGAAAAATCGATCTGGCCATCGGCTGACAACGGGGTAATGGCAGGGGTGAAAATTCCGTCAAAGTTCATAGCGTCTTCTCCAGTGATTGCAATGTTCAATCCGCACGCCCGGTTACGAGCCGGACACAGACAGTGGTCAATTCAGCGATGCGGCTTCTTGTAGCTTGAGTGAGCGCGTAGAACGCGAAGAGAAACAGCACCAGCAAACTCGGCCCGGCGTGCCCGATGGATAGAGCCTCAGCTCTCTCGTCCGGCACGGTACTGCCCCCACTTCAGGTTCATGTTCACTCCCAGCGAAAGGAAAGGTTCTGGTGGGTTGCTGTTAGGTCCAGGCGCTTGCAACAAGAAATCAATCAACCCGTCACGCCGCCCCGCCAGCCAGTCGGCCAGCAACGTGCCCGTTACCGTGCCGCGCGTAACGCCAAGGCCGTTACAGCCCAGCGCGCCATACACATTCGCAGCCAGCTCACCGAAAAATCCGTTGTGGTTTCTCGACATGGCCAGCGCCCCGCCCCAGGTGTAGTCGAACGTCACGTCCGGCAGCATCGGGAAACGCACGTCAAAAGAGGCCTTGTGCCGGCGTACAAAACGTTCGTTGTATTTGCTGTTGCTGCGACCATCCGGGTTGAAGCTGAAACTGTTGCGAATCAGCAGACGGTTATCCGGAGTACGCCGTACCGTAGTGCCGAAGGGGTCTGCCGGAATCACGCCCCAGAAGGGTTTTCCACCCAGGCGCGCCTGCTCTTCTTCGGTCAGGGGTCGGGTGATGCTCGCGTAGGTGTAGATGGGCAGCATGCGTCCCTGCAGAAATCCGAAACGCATGCCGAACGAGTTATTCGCCAGGATCAGTTTTTCCGCTGTAATGCTTCCATGGGCGTGCTTCAGAACAGTCTTTTGGCCGTATTCCACTTCAAGGATCGGCGTGTGTTCATACAACGTGACGTTTGCCGGCAGATGGTTCGCCAGCCCTTTGACCAGGCCCGACGGTTGCAGCAAGACAGCCCCCGGGGTGTAAAGCGCCTTACGGTAGAAACGAGTACCCAAATGTTCTGCCAACCCCTCTGCGTCGATCATCTGGTATGGCTGATCGAGCTTTTCCAGCCCTCGGCGATAAGCGTCGAGTACTGCGATGCCACGATCCTCCACCGCGGCCTGATATTTGCCACAGGCTTTCATCTGGCAATCAATGCTGTATTGATCGACCAGGTCGCGCAGGATCGACTGGCCAGCGAGATTCAGTTTCAAACTCATTCTGGCCAGGTCGATATCGCCGATGTAATCCTCTGCACCGATATCATGGGGAAGATCGATGGCGAAACCCGCATTGCGGCCCGAGGGGCCCAGCCCGACTTCCTGCGCCTCGATGAGCACCACATGGTCATCGGGGAAATTCAGTGCAAGTTGCCGGGCAGCCGCCAGCCCGGTGAATCCGGCTCCGACAATGACCCACCGGGCAGCGCTGTGGCCTCGGTGAGCGGGCTCGGGATTACGTGGCAGGCTCAAATGAAACCAGCCACAACTATCATCATCGGCGGGCAATGAACTGACTTTCATAGTGTTGAACCATTCATCGTTGAAATGACAAACCGGACTCGGCACGAGGCGAACGCACAGAGAGGCGTTGATTAAAAACAGCTACCTAATCGACGGGACGCTAATACGCTGGCACTTGATGAATTAAGTCAAAAGTTCGCAGCAATGGCGTAACGACCTGCACTGGCGTAATAGTTATCCCTGAATGTCATTGGCGGTAATCCGAACAGATCCTTGAAACGCTTATAGAAATGCGGATAACTGACAAACCCGGTGGCAAGTGCCACATCCGTTAACGATCGATCACTTTGCACAATAAGTTGCCGAGCCCGGGTCAGGCGCAACTCCAGATAATATCGATTGGGTGCAACGTTCAAATAACGTGCAAACCGTCTTTCAAGTTGTCGTCGTGACACGCCGACGTGACTGGCGATTTGATCAATCTCCATCGGCTCCTCGATGTGTTTTTCCATCAAGTTGAGGGCGACATTCAACGGTTTTGGAATAGCGACCGATCGAATGCATTCATTACTGAACGCAAAATCGTGCGCCAGTTGCCTGGGTTGATGAACCCGTCTGATTTCATCCACCAGGGAAGCGTCATTGCAGGAGCCCAGCTCTTGCATGAGTGCCAAGGTCATATCCAGCGCTGAATGGGCGTTGGCACAGGTGGCGCGGCGCTGTTCAAAGGTAAAGTCGAGGCCGGACACGCTCAATTGTGGGAAATACTCGCTGATCAGACCGCAACTGTCGCTGTGACACGCGAAGTCCAGCCCATCGAGAAACCCCGCATCAGCCAGGTAAAACGCGGCATTCCAGCACCCGGCAACAACGCCCCTGGCCGCTGTTTTTTTCAATACTCGTCGCAGCAGCGGATTGGCCGAAAGCCTGACACGTTGCCCCCCCACGACGATAACCGCATCGTGATTGAACCCCTCAGCCACCAGCCTTTCCGAAGAAAGCGGCACGCCGATATCGCTCTCGACCAGGCCCCCCGACAGCGAATAGGTTGAGACTTTATAAATCGTGTCGCAGTTGATCAGATTACCGGTGGCCAGGGCATCCATCGCCGTTGAGAAGGTTGTCAGCGAGAAATGATCGAGCAGGATAAAGGCCACCCGCACGATACGCTCATGTCCCGACGCCCCCCTGGATTGTCGAAACCCGATGTTCTGTAGCTTCAACGTACTCTGAAAAGTTTCCATCTTGCACCATCCGAAACCCATGACTTGAAACAAGGTACAACCGGCGTGCTGGCGAGGGACGTGGCCTCCGCCAACACGGACCTGGACCGATTACCTCACCGCTGCGGCACGCGCATCGCTGAGCCAGCCGTCGTAGGCTTGCTGGTTGGCCTTGATCCACTCCGCGGCATGGCGCTTGATGTCGGCAAGGGACTTTTCACCCTTCTGCATACGCAGGTTCTGCGCACTTTCATCGGCGGTGGTCAGGCTGACTTCGGACAGGAATTTGCGCGCAACCGGGTTTTTCTCGGCGAACTCTTTGTTCATGACGGCGTTAACCGTATCCACCGGAAAACCGAGGTTCTTGCCGTCGTGAAAGGTATCTTTGCTGTCCTTGCCATCCGGCAGCGAGGTAAACGGCACCGGCAGCCAGACCACGTCGCGCCCTTCCACCAGCACACTGGCAATCCATTGCGGCACCCAGGTGAAGAACAGCACCGGCTTGCCTTGTTGATAGCGGGCAATGGTATCGGCCATCAGCGCGAAGTAAGACCCGCGGTTATCGACCACCGTTGGCCCCAGGCCATAGGCTTTCATGTGATGTTCAACCATGACTTCGCAGCCCCAGCCGGGGTTGCAGCCGGTCAGGTCGGCCTTTCCATCGCCATTGCTGTCGAACAACTTGGCGATCTCTGGCCTTTTCAAGTCCGACAGATCCTTGATCTGATAGGCCTCTGCGGTCTTCTTGTCGATCATGTAGCCCTGCAGCACGCCCTTCATGATCTGACCGACCTTGACCATCACATCATCGCCACCGGCCTTGTTGTAAAACGCTTCGTGCAGGTGTTCCCACTCATGCACGGTGAAGTCTGCGTCGCCATAAGACAGCGCAAGAAACATCGCCGGGTAGTCGGTCTCCTTGGGCTGCTTCACGTTGTAGCCAAGCTCCTTGAGCCCGGCAATCACCACCTCACCGCGAAAGCGCTCTTCGGCAATAGTCGGAAAAATCGGCGTAATGGACACACCGGCACCGGGTTTAGTGGCATCAGCCGCGAAAGCCGCCGAGCACAGCACCGTACCGAACACCGACGCAATCAGGCCCGCAACGACGCTTTTTTTCAGATTTGCTAGTTTCATTTTTCACCATGCTTGGAATTTTTAATGGGTGAGCAGGCAAACTTAATTCGTCACTGGACGTACAACGTTCTTCTTTTTCTTCAGTTTCATGACCAGCCCCAAAGGCCCGGTTTCATACCAGCGTTGGCCGGTCGCCAAATCACTGCTGCGCTCCCCCATCGCCTGGGTCAGTCGATCAAGAAACACCGCCAACAGCACCAGACCAGCACCACCGACGCTCGCCAGCCCCATGTCCAGGCGACCGATACCGCTCAACACCATCAAGCCAAGCCCGCCGACCGAGATCATCGAGGCGACTACCACCATCGACAGGGACAGCATCAATGTCTGGTTGAGCCCGGCCATCATCGTCGGCGCCGCCAGCGGCAGTTGAACCTTCACCAGCATCTGGGTGGCCGTACAACCAAAAGCGCGGGCAGCCTCGATCTTGTCGGCCGGAACCTGGCGGATACCGAGGTTGGTCAGCCGCACCAGCGGCGCGACGGAGAAAATGATGGTGACAATCACGCCGGGCACGTTGCCAATACCGAACAGCATGACCACCGGTACCAGGTACACGAAGGCAGGAAGTGTCTGCATGGCATCCAGCACCGGGCGGATGATCACTTCCATGCGGTCACTGCGGGCACAAAGGATGCCCAGCGGTATGCCGATGACGGCGCAGAACAGCAATGACGTCAGTACCAGTGCCAGCGTGACCATGGCATCGGCCCAGACGCCGATCAGCCCAAGCCCCGTCAGCGTCGCCACACTGAAAATCGCAATGCGCTTGCCACCGACCTGCCAACTGATCAGCCCGGCAATGATGATGAATACGGTGGGAGGCACCGACAGCAGTCCCCACTGAACACCATCCAGGACTTGATCGACCGGCCAGCGGATCGAGCGAAATACATCCCGAAAGTTGTGCACCAAATATTTAAGGGCGGTTTCTACCCATGAGCCCAAAGGGATATTGATACTTTGAAAGGGGTCTAGAAAATTGAAGTCAGACATGGTGCTACCTCGCCCTCAGAAATGGCTTATCAATTCTGATTATTCGGAGTTCAGTTGCTACAAAGGCAGCTAAGAAGATGACCTTGTGAAATCGAGCCTTTATACAACCCGACTTCATCTACAACCGGCATGGGAGTGGCCGAGGCAGCAACGATATGAAAGATCTCTCGAAGAGAGGCTTCCGCCTTGATGGGAGTTTGATACCCAGGCTGATAAACGATGCCGGCGTCGTGCTGAGCGATATCACCTGCTTTCAGAATCCGGCTGGCATCGAATCCATTGAAGAAATCACGTACATAATCATTCACCGGATTGCACAGAAGCTCACGCGGCGTGCCGATCTGCACAACTTTTCCGCCTTCCATGATCGCAATCCGGTGACCGATCCGAACGGCTTCTTCGATGTCGTGGGAAATGAAGATAATGGTTCGATCCTGCTCGGCCTGGAGCTTGATCAACTCGCCTTGCATTTCACTGCGAATCATCGGATCAAGCGCAGAGAATGCTTCATCCATCAGCAGAATGGCCGGATCGTTGGCCAGAGCACGAGCCAGACCGACCCGCTGTTGCATGCCGCCAGACAGTTGATGTGGAAAACTGAGTTCCTGTCCCGACAACCCGACCTGTTCCAACGCGCCCATCGCGCGGCAGTAACGCTCTTTTTCGCTGACACCGCTGATTTCCAGGCCGAAACTGACGTTGTCGATGACGCTCATGTGCGGCATCAAGGCAAAGGACTGAAAGACCATGCCCATGTCTTTGCGACGAACCTGTAACAAGTCCTTGTCGGCTAGACCGGTGATTTCCTTTCCATTTAAAAAAATGCTGCCGGAAGTGGGTTCTATCAACCGGTTGAATAACCTGACCATGGTCGATTTTCCGGAACCGGACAACCCCATGATCACGAAAATCTCACCGCGGCGAACCGAAAAGTTAGCGTCAAATACACCGATTGCCTGGCCAGTCTTTTTGAACACTTCAGCTTTTGAAGCGCCCTCTTCAATCATCTTCATTGCAAGTGCTGGCTGCGTACCAAAGACCTTATATACATTCTGCACACAGATGATCTCGTCGGAGCTTGTCATACCTTGCCTCCCTCGCGTTGTGCAGTATTCGCATCAAGCGACATGCAAACGAGCGAAAATAAAATTAAGCGGCAGCGGTAATGAATAGATGTCTTCACGACGGGCTTCCTTTTATTATTTTTGGGGCCCTAGGAAAAAGGGATGTTTCAAATTTATTAGCATCACCCCGCTTAATCCAACTACATTTACAGGGACAATTTGATAACGTCAGGTTATTGATTGCCGTTGCGTCTCTCGGGGTGTGGCAACTGCCGCCCATGAACGACTGACGCTATCCTGCCAGCGACGCTGGCGTAGCCCTCCATGTCGGGTTCCGTTACCCTCCTCCCGCTTCATTGGGGAGCTGTATCGTTAAGAGAGCGTTTGAATGACCAAGCATGTCGACCCTGACACCATCTTGCTGAAGATGCCGTCCTTGAGGGCTGTGAAGGCATTTGTCGCGGCCGCCAAGTACGAAAGTTTTACCCGTGCGGCACAAGCCCTGTGCGTCTCGCAAGCAGCCATCAGTCGACAGATTCGCGAGTTGGAAAGTTACCTGGGGGCGCAATTGTTTACCCGGGTAGGACGTGCGGTGGAACTGACGGCCGCCGGCGCGGTGTTCTTTGATGCTGCACAGCTTTCATTCGTGAATATCGCTCAGGCCGCCGAACGGATCCGCAACAGTCAGTCCAGTAAAAAGGTCCTGACGGTATGTTGTTCCCCGGCCTTTTCCGCACTGTGGCTGGCCAATCACCTGCCGGAATTTTTCGCGCAAAGCGAGGGCATCGAACTCAACCTGATCACTACCCAGAATTTCCTGACCATGGAACCTGGTGTTCAGCCTGACATTTTTATCACCAAGATCTCTCGCATCAGAGAAGGTTATCGAAGCTATCCGTTATGTCATGACGTCATCTACCCCGTATGTACCCCGCAGTATCTGCAACAGCACCCGGAAATATCGACCATTGAAGGCGTGCGCGACTCCGCACTGTTGAACCTGAGCCCCTATGGTCGTTCGCAAGTGGCCGAGCATGTCGACTGGGGCGTCTGGCTGGCTTTCCAGGCGATTGACATCGACGACCGCCCGGCCAACAGCCCGCAGATATTCAATGCCAATGACTACAACCTGCTGATCAGCATGGTACTGACCCACCAAGGCATCGCGCTTGGCTGGAATCACCTGGTCACGCCGCTGGTAGAGCAAGGGTTGCTCGTGCGACCGATCGAACAGAAGGTTCAACTGCGAAACAGCTGGCACTATTTGAGTTGCCGTGAAAACCCGGACAATGAAGAAGAGCTACGGCGCTTTCGCGAGTGGATCCTGTCGAAGTTTCCCCGCCGCTAACCAGCCCCCTCAATCATCGGGCGATTTGGTTATCAATTGCCCAACGAAAATGTTGCTAGAGCAACACAACCTTCCTGGCTCATTGTTGAGCAGCACCGGCCAAAAGGGGTCCGGGGTTACTCACCAGGAAAGGACGGTTGAATGTCACTCTTCGAGTTCTGTCGCGACTTTGATTTCCTCAACGCCCCGCTCAAGACCCGGTCAATCGTGCAGGACAGCCTGCTGGATATCGTCGGCGTCATGGCTGGCGCAGCTTCCAACGAAACGAGCATGGCAATTCGGCGTTACGCCACACTGCACTACCCCGCCGGGACCTACACCAGCCGCCTGATTTTCGACGGACAACGTGTCAACCTGCTCGGCGCGGCATGGGCCGGAGGCTTCAGTGCCGACAGCCTTGATGCCCATGAAGGCCACTTCAAATCCAAGGGCCACGCAGGTGCAACGGTAGTTCCGGCACTGCTCGCGCTGGCAGACGCACTGCACGACCACGGCCGGGATATCAGCGGGCACCAATTGCTGACGACCCTGTGCATCGGTTATGAAACCGCACTGCGCGCCGGTTCTGCCCTGATGGGGACCTCGCCCACGTATCACGCCTCCGGTGGTTTTTCGGCAATGGGTGTGGTGTGTGCCGGCTCGCGACTGCTCGGCCTGGACCAGCAAACCTTTCGCCACGCCCTCGGCATCGCCGAATACTTCAGCGCACGCTGCCCGATGATGCGCGTCGTGCAAGCGCCAACCATGTTGCGCGACGCCCATGGTTCCGGCGCTTTTGTCGGTTTGAACGCCCTATTGATGGCCAGGGAAGGCATGACGGGTGCCCCGGCTGAAACCGTGGAAGATGCCTCGGTTACCGAGTACTGGCGTGACATGGGTCAGCGCTGGGAGATTGACAGCCAGTATTTCAAACCCTGGCCGGTGTGCCGCTGGGCACAGCCTGCCTTGACGGCGATGCTCGAAATGCAGCGAACCCATCCGCAACTGGACGCTGATTCGATTGAAGCCATTCGTGTGGAGACTTTCCATGAGTCGATGTGCCTCCAGGGGCACTCCCCGGCCGATGCCGATCAAGCGCAGTACGCCCTCGCCTTTCCGCTGGCGGCGCTGATCGTTCGAGGAAAACTGGGGCCCGATGAAGTGACCGGTGCATCCATTCACTCAGCCGACATTCTGGCCTTGAGCGGGCGAATCGAAATTGTCGAAGCGGCGGATCTCTCAGCCAGATTTCCCGGCGAGATCCTCTCACGGCTGATCATCACCCTGAAGAACAGAGCAGTGCTTGTCAGCCCGATCACCGCAGCCCGAGGGGACCCGCAAACCCCGATGAGTGCGCAGGAGCTGAATCAGAAATTTGACCTGTTCGCCTCCGGCCTGGGCCTTGAGCGCAGTGCTGCAGTAAAGCAGGCGATCAAGAACCTTGGGCACGCTTCGTCTGCCATTGATGCGCTCGCACCGATTTTCCAAGGGGTTTCAAACCTGGCTGAATGCCCGGCATCCATAACCTCCAATCATTGATTGCCCATAGCAAATGTCGTTTGTGACGACCGTCATCCCCCCTATAGGCTGAGGACTATCGTCTCCTTATTGGGTCATGCGTATGGCAGCTGCGCCATGTGCATTCAAGGCAATAAAGAACACGCTGTTTTTTTCAAGACTCTACCAGTCACATTAAAAGGTGACCGCTCAAGATCTATGTCCCGGGAGGATAAAAATGAATAATAAAGAAACCGTTTTTGACCTGATCGCACAACGCAAACCATGGCACTCGCTCCCCGGCGCTCTTTACAGCAGTGAAAGCGTATATCGCCAGGATCTTGAGCACATCTGGCACAAGGACTGGATATTTGCCGGCCACACTTTCGAGCTTGCAAAACCAGGACAGTATTTCACGCTGCAAGTCGGTGATTATCCAGTGGCCGTCGTACGCGGCAAAGATGGTGAAGTGCGGGCATTCCACAATGCGTGCCGCCACCGTGGCGCAAAGATTTGCGAGGCGGACCACGGCAAAGTCGCGAAGATGGTCTGCCCGTACCACAAATGGACCTATGAGCTGGACGGCAATCTATTGTTTGCCGGGAACATGGGCCAGGACTTCGACAAATCGCAATACAACCTGAAAAGCGTTCACTGCGAAATCGTCGACACCTACATTTACATTTGCGTCGCCGCCAAGGCACCGGATTTCGAAGGCTTCCGCAAAGCCGTCAGCCCGTTTATTGCGCCGCATTATCTTAATGACTGCAAGGTGGCCTTCGAGTCGAACATCATTGAGAAAGGCAACTGGAAACTGGTCTTTGAAAACAACCGCGAATGCTACCACTGCGACGGCTCCCACCCGGAGTTACTGAATTCGTTCGTCGATAACCTCTCGGTGGGTGGCATCAGTGGCGAGGATGATCCTGAGCTGTCGGCCTACTGGTCGAAGTGCGAGAAAGCCGGGTTGCCAAGCCGTTTGGTGATGGACATCAATGGCCAGTTCCGCATGACCCGCATCCCGCTCTCATCCGGTGCCGTCAGCTACACCATGGACGGCAAGCCAGCCGTCGCCGGCCGGCTGGACAAGACCTGCGAAGCCGATATCGGCGCCCTGCTGTATTTCCACTACCCGTCCACCTGGAATCACTTCCTCGGTGACCATGCACTGAGCTTCCGGGTGCTGCCGATCAGCGCCACTGAAACACTGGTCACCACTAAATGGCTGGTGCACAACACGGCGGTGGAAGGCGTTGACTACGATATAGATCGCCTGACCAAGGTCTGGATTGCGACCAACGATCAGGACAGGACATTGGTCGAGGGCACCCAACGCGGCGTGACCTCTCCGTCGTACGAGCCAGGCCCGTACTCGGAAACGGCCGAGACCGGAGTGTGCCAGTTTGATGACTGGTACTGCACCACCATGATGGATCGGCTCAAAGGGCCGATTCCATTGAAATCCGTTGGCTGACAGCCACTCGATGCAACGTCGGTTCTTCCACTTGAAGAACCGACGCCCATGAGCTGGAACCGTATAGATAAGGATGTCAGCAACAATGAGTACCTCTACGCCTTCTTTAGCGATCAATGCCAATTACGGCGAGCGCGTTTCCACCCGAATCACGTTTTTAATCACTGGTATCGTCATGTCGGCCTGGGCGCCTCTGGTGCCATTGGTGAAAGCGCGTACCGGGCTGGACGACGGCGGCCTGGGATTGCTGCTGTTTGGCTTCGGCACAGGTTCGATCGTCGCAATGCCCTTCGCGGGATATCTGACTGCGCGTTTTGGCTGTCGCCCGGTGATTATCTGTTCGACTATCGCCTTGTGCAGCTTACTGCCGATCTTGAGCCATGTGGCGTGGCTACCGGGGTTGGCAATATCCGTACTGTTGTTCGGTGCCAGCATGGGCATGCTCGACTGCGCGATCAATATCCAATCGATCATCGTTGAAAAAAACAGCGGCGAAACCCTGCAATCCGGTTTCCATGGTCTCTACAGTGTCGGAGGTATCGTCGGCGCGGGGGCGATGACGGCCATGCTCAGCCTGGGACTGGAGCCGTTGCTCTGCGTACTGTGTCTGGTCGCGCTGATTCTTGCCTCACTTTACAAGGCTGCTCCGATGCTGTTGCCCTACGGCACTGAAAGGAGTGGCCCGTTGTTTGTGATTCCGCGAGGCATTGTGCTGCTACTGGGCAGCCTGTGTTTCATCGTGTTCCTGACCGAGGGCGCCATGCTCGATTGGAGCGCAGTCTTTCTCGCGTCCCGGCAGGATATGTACCCAAGCTACGTGGGCTTGGGGTATGCATGCTTCGCTGCTGCCATGACCATCGGGCGCCTGACTGGCGACATGATCGTCAGCAGGCTGGGTGGCGTTCGCGTAGTGGCGCTGGGCGGGATCTGCGCGGCGGCGGGCATGGCAGTCTCGCTGCTATTCGACAACTGGCAAGCGTCGTTACTCGGTTATGCCCTGGTCGGTGCAGGTTGCTCGAATATCGTCCCGGTTCTGTTTACCGCCGCAGGGCGACAGACCCATATGCCGCAGCGCGCAGCCATCCCGGCGATCATTTCCATGGGGTATGCGGGCATCCTTGTGGGGCCGGCATTCATTGGCCTGGCAGCACATATCAGTTCACTGACAATCGCGTTAAGCGCACTGGTGTTCCTGCTGCTGTTCGTCAGCTATGCCGCGCGTTTACTCAAGGTTTGAATCTGCCGTCAACTTGCTCCACCACTGCCTGAGTGACAGTTGTCATCAGAAGAGAGCTTTCACTGACAGAACTCATATAAATCAATCAGTTAGGGCAAGCCGACACTCCTGCGAGCCAGCGCCACCATCTCCGGCTTGATTTCCTTGAGCGATTTTTCAGAAAGGATGAGATCGTCAATTGCACCGAGCATCCCCCGCAGGATGAAGGTCGCGGTGGAGTGGGGATTGTTCACGACAAAGATTCCCTTTTTCTGTCCCTGGATCAGAAGGTCGGTCAGCCCCGTGATGATCCTGGTATTTCCCACAGTCCAGCGAGACCCGGGATAGTTACTCCAGGCGATATCGTGCAACTGGTCCGCCGAGCGAATGTACCAGTCACAAGCGGCACTGACCCATGCATCCAGCCGGACATCGGGGTCCTGCCCTGCCCTCGTTTCCAGTACGGCATCCAGATCGGCCTCGAACTCATCGACCACACTCTGGCGTAACGCCGCGAGCAGCGCCGATTTAGATTCATAGTGGTGATAGAAGGTGCCTTTGCTTGAGCCTGCGCGCAGGACGATATCATCCACGCTCGTTTCAGCGATTCCCTTTTCCGAAAACAGCACAGCCGCAGCTTCCAGAATGTTCCTGGCACTTCGCAAGCCGCGTTGCTGAGGCTTGCGAGACCGCAAGGAAGTGCATTTGCTCGAAGCGGGCTCGTTTTCTAGTGTCAATTTGTTTCTCGCGAATCGATTTCAAAACACCTGTGCGCGCCTGCCGCACCGTCAGCACCCGCAGTTTACCTTGCCAAGCGCATGGGGTCTTCCTTGCGAAACAGACGACTTCCTGCGCCAGAGGGAGCCGCTCTTCAGCTTGACAAAATAGACTGCCAGTCTAAAAATCGCAAAAACAGACTATCAGTCTGTTTTAACGCTTCTGCTTTCAGGCATTTTTCAGCATGCCGCAATCAGCCGGGCTCAGCAGATACTCATGGGATATACCGTAATGACTGGCATAGATTTAACAGAGGCTCTGCCTTGGGCGCTCGCAGCATTCTTTCTGTTGGGCGGGATCGTGAATTGGATCGCTCCGGCGCGGATCAGGAAAGACTATGAGCGATGGCGCTACCCTGGCTGGTTCCATTACGTCACTGGCGGGCTGGAAATTATCGCGGCCATACTTTTCATTTTTCCGCAGACACGGATTGCAGGCTCAATCCTCGCCATTGCAATCATGGGAGGAGCCTTTGCTACCCTGATCTTCCATCGCGAGTACAAACATGCACTTCTTCCTGCCCTGGTGCTTTTCCTGGCCCTTGTGTGTGGATGGAGCGCAACCTAGCAAGCTCTGGGCGAGTCAGTTTCGGTGCCACCGACACCTTCATGCCGACTCGCCTGCCCCAACGCCATCCACGCAAAGGCTGAGGATGTGAGCAGGACCACGACGCCCAGGGCAAACGGACTCCACCAGCCCAGGCTGTCGAACAGCATGCCACCCAGCCCGGCTCCGACAGTGATCGCCATTTGAATGGTGGCGACCATCAGGCCACCACCCGCCTCGGCATCGTGCGGAAGAGTCTTGCTCAACCATAGCCCCCACGCCACGGGCGCAGGCGTTGCAACCAGTCCCCATGCCGCGAGCAGGACTCCCACTGCCCACATGGAGCTACCCATCTCGATCAGCAGCGCAGCGAGGACTGCCATCGACAGCGGAATGGCGATGAGATAGGCGTACATACGGGTTTGCAGCAATGAGCCCATGAAGTAAGTACCGACGACACCGCTCGCTCCCAGCAACAGAAGCATGAGCGACAGCGTCGTGACACTCACGCCGGTGACGGCTTCCAGAAACGGGCGCAGATAAGTGAAGACTGCAAACTGCCCCATGAACAGCAGCATGATTGCCAGCATCCCGAGCGCGACTTGAGGATTACCCAGCAAACGGAAAGGATTACTGGAGCGGGTAGTCGCTTCACTGCGCATCGCGGGAATGCTCAACCATTGCCAGATGAATGCAAGCACGGCCAGCGGTATCACGAGGAAAAACGAGCCTCGCCATCCGATGAACTGCCCAAGATAACTGCCCAATGGCGCAGCAACCGTGGCCGCCAATGCGTTGCCACCGTTAATGAGTGCCAGGCCTTTTGCAACGGAGTCCTTGGGCACCAGCCGCATGACAGTCGCGGTCGACATGGACCAGAAACCGCCAATCGAGATACCCAACAGGGCGCGCCCGGTCATGAAGAGCATGCCGTTATGTGCCCAGGTAACAATTGCGCCAGAAATCACCAGCAGCAGACTGAAACTCAGCAGCACTTTCTTGCGGTCGAATCGCCCGGTCAGCGGCGTATTCAGAAGGCTGGTAAGGACGGCAAAAAAGCCGGAAATCGAAATCGCCTGGCCTGCCTGCCCCTGGCTGATCCCAAGGTCCTGGGCAATCGGCGTAAGAAGGCTGACCGGCATGAACTCCGATGCGATCAGTACAACGACACAGAGCGCCATTGAAAATACGGCGCCCCAGGCCGGAGGATGGCCGGGAGTCGTTTGTCGCTCCGGGTGGGTTTGCAGTGTATTCATATTTCTCCACCTGCTGAGGCTTTCGAGAGAGTGGGAGAACTGCGCGACAAACCTGTCGGCACAATCCGCATAACCTGCTCAGATGATTCGGCCGAGGGCATTCTCAGGCCCATGCCAGCCGAGTCGCTTGAAGCGTATGTAGAGGCTGGGTCAGCACTTCAGTCGACGCTGTTCCACCATGCCTCAAAGGTCTGGGCACGACCGTCGAAGTGAACAGGCTGACCGATCATGGGGGTCCACAGGGCATAGCCCCTTCCTTCGCTGGCCACAGTCAGGCGTCGGAAAGGATCGTTCCAGTCATGTGACGCGAGGGAGAAGCGTCCCACATGCCCCGGAGTCAATACTCGGGCACCGAGGTCGTTGGCAGCCTGAGCGGCCTCTTCGGGGTTCATGTGCAGGTGAGCCCAACGCGGATCGTACTGACCGCTGTCGAGCGACACCCAGTCGAACGGACCGAAGCGTTTGCCAATCTCTGCAAAGTGGCTGCCATAGCCAGAGTCGCCGCTGAAGAACAGCCGCCGCTGAGGGGATTCCAGCGCAAACCCTACCCACAACGCCTGATTACGGGTCAGTGTGCGTCCGGAATAATGCCGCGCAGGTGTCGCATGCAGTTTCAGATCCTTGCTGACTTCATAGCTGTCATACCAGTCCAGCTCGTGAACCCTGGCCGCGTCATAACCCCAGGACTCGAAATGCGCTCCGATGCCCAATCCGGTAACCACCTGTTTGACCAGAGGCTTGAGGGCAAGGATCGTCGGGTAATCGATGTGATCGTAATGGTCGTGGGTGAGCAGTAATACATCGATCCATGGCATGTCCTGCACCGAATAGATATTCGTGCCGCCAAACGCAGTCACCACTCCGGGCAATGGCGCCGCATGATCACTGAATACCGGGTCGATCAGGATGCGTTTGCCGTTCAGTTGCACGTACCAGGAAGAATGGCCGAGCCACACCACCAGATCATCCTGTGGGTCCAGCGAGCGCAGGTCGGTCTTTTGCGTGGGAATATCATGGGCAGGCCGAGGCTTGCCCTTCTGCGCGAAAAAGTTATCGATGCGGATCGACAACTGGGTAGCACCATTGGTCAGGAAAGGCGTGTCCTCCTGATTCTGAAAGGCACCATTCACATAGTTCGGCGACGCCTGGATGCGGGCAAGCCGCTCGCCCTGAGGCAACTGCCCGAAAACCGGCTGACGCATATAGAAGAAGGCTGCCGCAACCAGCACGGCAATACCGACCGTGAGCACGGCCAATGTTCGCAACAGGATTTTTCTCATCTCGGCCCAGGCCACGTTCAAAAGTTGCCCGCGATGGTAGGGAGAGAAGGCGTATCGAACCAGACCCGTATTACTTGATACGGCTATGAATGAGATTCAACAATGCGTCTGCTTTCTGTCTTGTCGCAAATGAATTCGTCCCACGGACTGCCGCTACCCGGCTCAATAATCTGTTGAACGCTATGACATCAGCCGGTTGACTGTCAGCAACCAGACGAAGAGACTGGTCATAAACGAGGCATCGATCACCTTTATCATTCCCACTGATAATAACCTTCGGTTTATTCGATTCGTTAATAGAACCCCCTCACAACAGAATCCGCCCATCTCATACTATCGGCGGATTTTTCCATGTCTCAGTCTCTCTCTCATTTGCGCTATCCCCTCACCGCCCTCGCCCTGATCGTGATCAGTGCCTGCGGACGCGCACCTGAGGCCACCATGGCTCCAGCCGCAGCCAAAGTCAGTGTCGCCAAAGTGCTGGAGCAGCCGATCAACGAATGGGATGAGTTCACCGGTCGCCTGGAAGCGCCGGAAACCGTCGAAGTTCGTCCGCGGGTTTCCGGGCAGATCGATCAAGTGGCTTTCACTGACGGCTCACTGGTCAAGAAAGGCGACCTGTTGTTCCAGATCGATCCACGCCCTTTCCAGGCAGAAGTTCGTCGCCTTGAAGCCCAACTGCAACAGGCTCGCGCCGTAGCCAATCGCAGTGAAAACGAAGCCGAACGCGGTGAGCGTCTGCGTACCAACAATGCGATTTCCGCTGAACTGGCAGACTCGCGCACGACCTCGGCACAGGAAGCAAAAGCCGGTGTTGCGGCGATTCAAGCGCAACTGGACGTGGCCAAACTCAACCTGAGCTTTACCCGCGTCACTGCGCCCATCAGCGGTCGCGTCAGCCGTGCGGAAATCACTGCCGGCAACATCGTGACTGCCGATGTCACGCCTCTGACCAGCGTGGTCTCCACCGACAAGGTCTACGCCTACTTCGATGCTGACGAGCGCGTATTCCTCAAGTACACCGAACTGGCGCGCAAGGGTCAGCGCGGCCAGACCACTCCGGTCTACCTGGGACTGTCCAACGAAACCGGCAACCCTCACCTGGGCCAGATGAACTTCGTCGACAACCAGGTCAACCCGAGGACTGGCACCATTCGCGGTCGCGCTGTGTTCGACAACACAGATGGCAGTTTCACCCCCGGCCTGTATGCACGCCTCAAGCTGGTGGGCAGCGGCACCTACTCCGCGATGCTGATCAACGACGAAGCCGTTGGCACCGATCTGGGCAAGAAATTCGTACTGGTGATGGAGAAGGACAACAAGCCTGCCTATCGCTTCGTCGAACTGGGTCCCAAGGTTGAAGGCCTGCGCATTGTGCGCAGCGGTCTTGGCAAGGACGACACCATTATCGTCAAAGGCTTGCAGCGCGTTCGTCCTGGCCAGCCTGTAGACCCTGAAGTAACGCCAATGGCTTCCAGCGAAACACTGGCTGCACTGCTTAAACAACGCCAGGCCCTCGAAGCCAGCAACCTGCCACAAGTGACGCCCAAGGCGGCTGTCAAAATCGCCAGCGCAACTGCGCCTCGCGGCTAAGGGACTCGTCCGATGAACTTCTCCAAATTCTTTATCACGCGGCCGATCTTCGCAGCAGTGTTGTCACTGTTGATCCTGATCGCAGGCGCTATCTCGCTGTTCCAGTTACCGATCAGTGAATACCCGGAAGTGGTCCCGCCCACAGTCGTGGTACGTGCCAGCTTCCCCGGTGCCAACCCCAAGGTCATCGGTGAAACCGTTGCTTCGCCACTGGAACAGGCCATCACTGGCGTCGAGAACATGCTGTACATGTCCTCGCAGTCCACGGCCGACGGCAAGCTGACCCTGACCATCACCTTCGCACTGGGCACTGACCTGGACAACGCGCAGGTGCAGGTGCAGAACCGCGTTACCCGAACCGAACCCAAACTGCCCGAAGAAGTGACCCGTATCGGTATCACGGTGGACAAGGCGTCTCCCGACCTGACCATGGTCGTGCACTTGACCTCACCGGACAACCGCTACGACATGCTGTATCTGTCCAACTATGCCGTGCTCAACATCAAGGATGAGCTGGCACGACTGGGCGGTGTCGGTGACGTGCAACTGTTCGGCATGGGCGACTACTCGCTGCGTGTCTGGCTGGACCCGAACAAGACTGCTTCACGCAATCTGACCGCCACCGATGTGGTCAACGCCATTCGTGAGCAAAACCGTCAGGTTGCTGCCGGCCAACTGGGCGCGCCACCCTCCCCGAGCGCAACCAGCTTTCAGATGTCGATCAACACTCAGGGCCGTCTGGTCAGTGAGGAAGAGTTCGAGAACGTTGTCATTCGTGCAGGTGCCGATGGTGAAATCACTCGCCTGAAAGATATTGCCCGCGTGGAACTGGGCTCGAATCAATACGCTCTGCGCTCGCTGCTCAACAATAAACCGGCTGTTGCCCTTCCGATCTTCCAGCGCCCCGGCTCCAACGCCATCGATATCTCGAATGACGTGCGCAGCAAGATGGCCGAGCTGAAAAAGGGCTTCCCGGAAGGCATGGACTACAGCATCGTCTATGACCCGACCATTTTCGTGCGCGGCTCCATCGAAGCGGTAATCCATACCCTGTTTGAAGCGCTGATCCTGGTTGTACTGGTGGTGATCCTGTTCCTGCAGACCTGGCGCGCCTCGATCATCCCGCTGGTCGCTGTGCCGGTGTCGCTGATCGGTACGTTCGCGGTCATGCACATGTTCGGCTTCTCCCTGAACGCCCTGTCGTTGTTCGGGTTGGTACTGGCCATCGGTATCGTGGTGGACGACGCCATCGTCGTCGTGGAAAACGTCGAGCGTAATATCGAACTGGGACTGTCTCCGATGGAGGCAACCCACAAGGCCATGGGTGAAGTGACAGGGCCGATCATCGCCACGGCGCTGGTGCTGTGTGCGGTATTCGTACCGGCTGCGTTCATTTCCGGGCTGACAGGTCAGTTCTATAAACAGTTCGCTCTGACCATTGCCATCTCGACCGTGATCTCGGCGTTCAACTCCCTGACCCTGTCGCCGGCTCTGGCAGCCGTCCTGCTCAAGGCTCATGGCGCGCCCAAAGACAAGTTCTCGCTGTTCCTCGACAAACTGCTCGGTGGCTGGCTGTTCCGTCCGTTCAACCGTTTCTTCGAGAAAGCCAGCCATGGCTATGTCGGCACGGTAGCCCGCGTCATCCGCAGCAGCGGCATCGCACTGCTGGTTTACGCAGGGTTGATGGTTCTGACCTGGATGGGCTTTTCCAGCACGCCGACCGGTTTCGTACCGAGCCAGGACAAACAGTATCTGGTGGCCTTCGCTCAACTTCCGGACGCTGCCAGCCTGGACCGTACCGAGGACGTCATCAAGCGGATGTCCGAGCTGGCGCTTCAGCAGCCAGGTGTGGAAAACGCCATCGCCTTCCCGGGCCTGTCGATCAACGGCTTCACCAACAGCCCCAACAACGGTGTGGTATTCGTTGCACTCAAGGACTTTGACCAGCGCAAGGACCCGAGTCAATCGGCCAATGCCATCGCTGGCGCGCTGAACGGCAAGTTCGCGTCCATTCAGGAAGCTTACATGGCGATCTTCCCGCCACCGCCGGTACAGGGGCTGGGCACCATTGGTGGTTTCCGTCTGCAGATCGAAGACCGTGGCAACCTGGGTTATGACGAGCTGTACAAGGAAACCCAGAACGTCATCGCCAAGAGCCGTAGCGTGCCGGAGCTGGCAGGCCTGTTCACCAGCTATACCGTGAACGTGCCTCAGGTCGATGCCGCCATCGACCGCGAAAAAGCCAAGACCCACGGCGTTGCAATCAGCGACATCTTCGATACCTTGCAGGTTTATCTGGGCTCGTTGTACGCCAACGACTTCAACCGCTTCGGCCGTACCTATCAGGTCAACGTTCAGGCTGAACAGCAGTTCCGTCAGGACGCCGACCAGATCGCTCAGCTCAAGGTGCGTAACAACCTGGGTGAAATGATCCCGCTGGCAACCTTCGTCAAGATCAGCGATACCGCAGGTCCCGACCGGGTGATGCACTACAACGGCTTCATCACCGCCGAGATCAACGGTGCCGCCGCACCGGGCTACAGCTCCGGTCAGGCAGAGGCCGCCATCGAGAAACTGCTCAAGGAAGAACTGCCCAACGGCATGGTCTACGAGTGGACAGACCTGACTTACCAGCAAATTCTTTCGGGTAATACCGCGCTGTTTGTCTTCCCGCTCTGCGTACTACTGGCGTTCCTGGTACTGGCAGCCCAGTACGAAAGCTGGAGCCTGCCACTGGCTGTGATCCTGATCGTGCCGATGACTCTGCTGTCAGCCATCGCCGGGGTGATCATTGCCGGTAGCGACAACAACATCTTTACCCAGATCGGACTCATCGTACTGGTGGGCCTGGCATGCAAGAACGCGATTCTGATCGTCGAGTTTGCCAAGGATAAACAGGAAGAAGGCCTGAGCCCGCTGGATGCGGTACTGGAAGCCTGCCGTCTGCGTCTGCGTCCGATCCTGATGACCTCGTTCGCTTTCATCATGGGTGTTGTGCCACTGGTGATCTCCAGCGGTGCCGGTGCCGAGATGCGTCATGCCATGGGCGTGGCGGTGTTCTCCGGGATGCTCGGCGTGACCTTCTTCGGTCTGCTGCTGACGCCGGTGTTCTATGTGCTGATCCGTAACTATGTCGAACGCCAGGACGCCCGCAAGGCAGCCAAGGCCCAGAAACTGAACACCTTGTCTGCGGAGATGCATTGATGAGCGCTCTGAAACTCTTCGTTCCGAGCCTGCTGGTTCTGGCGCTGGCGGCCTGTGCCGTCGGCCCGGATTACAAAGCGCCTGACACTGCACCGGCAAAACTCGCCTCGGCAGCCCAGGGCAACCATGACCGCAGCAAGGTGGATACCCTGTGGTGGCAGCAGTTCGACGACCCGACCCTGAACACACTGGTCAGCCGTTCACTGGATGGCAACCGTGATCTGCGAGTGGCCTTTGCCCGCCTGAAATCGGCACGGGCGATTCGCGATGACGTCAGCAACGATGCCATGCCCGTGATCACCAGCCGGGCCAGCAGCGACCTGGGTAAAGGCCAGCAACCGGGTACAACTGAGCGCCGCGTCAACAGCGAACGCTATGACCTGGGCCTGGACATGGCCTGGGAGCTGGACCTGTTCGGTCGCATTCAACGGCAACTGGAAGCCAGCGAAGCGGATCAGGAAGCCGCCGAAGCCAATCTGTATCAGCTTCAGGTGACGCTGATTGCCGAAGTGGTCGATGCCTATGGTCAATTGCGCGGCGCCCAGTTACGCGAAGCCATTGCCCGGGACAACCTGAAAAACCAGCAGGACTCCCGAGGCGTTACCACACAATTGCGTGATGCCGGAGTCGGCAACGAACTGGACGTGGTGCGCGCCGACGCCCGCCTCGCCGCCGTCGAAGCCAGCGTGCCACAGTTGCAGGCCGAGCAGGTGCGTCAGCGTAACCGTATCGCGACGTTGCTGGGCGAACGGCCCGAAAGCCTCAGCGTGGACTTGAGCCCGGCAAAACTGCCGGCCATCGCCAAGGCCTTGCCGATTGGCGATCCGACTCAGGTATTGCGTCAGCGTCCTGATATCCGTGCAGCCGAACGTCAACTGGCAGCCTCCACCGCGCGTATCGGTGTGGCGACTGCCGACCTGTTTCCACGGGTCAGCCTGAGCGGCTTCCTGGGCTTTACTGCCGGGCGCGGCTCACAGATTGGCTCGTCGGCCGCCAGAGCCTGGGCCCTGGGTCCGAACATCACCTGGGCCGCTTTCGATCTGGGCAGCGTCCGCGCCCAGATCCGCAGCGCCGATGCCGATGCCGAAGGCGCGCTGGCCAACTACGAACAGCAAGTACTGCTGGCGCTCGAAGAGTCGGAAAACGCCTTCAGCGACTACGACAAACGTCAGCAACGCCTGCTGGCTCTGATTCGCCAGAGTGAATCGAGTCGTGCCGCGGCGAGACTGGCGTCCATCCAGTATCGCGAAGGCACGGCGGACTTCCTGGTCCTGCTGGATGCCGAGCGGGAACGACTGGCAGCCGAAGACTCACAGGCCCAGGCAGAAATCGAGACCTATCGCGGTATCGTGGCTATCTACAAGGCTTTGGGCGGTGGATGGCAACCACAGGCCTGATGCATTGATTGCATGACCGATAAGCCTCGCACTCCATGAGCGCGGGGCTTTTTTCCGTCCCGTATTTACAGGCTATTCAAGATTGAAGTTTGACAGCAGCCAGTCACTGCCCGAAGCTGCAAGCCGTCAAGAATTGGAACTCGATATGCCCAGATTGCCTTTACAGGGCTCATCGCCTCGCCCCACTACTCGACGTCGCAAACTGATCGGCATTGCGGCTGTATCCATAGTGCTCATTACACTGGTAGTGACTGTGTGGTCGTGGCGCAGCAGCCCTGCCCAACCCGCAGCCAAGCTGAATCACACCTACGCGCAAGCGATGCAACAAGCCCATGACGGCAAACCCGGCGCAGCGCGCATGCTTTATCAGCAACTGGCGCGAACGGACCTTTCGCCTGCGCATCGGATGGCCCTCCTGGCCGAACTGAACAATTACCCGAGCCCCCAGGCACTCAAGCTGCTCAATGCCAGCCTCAAGAACCCATCGCCACAAGTACGCGAGGCAGCGATTGAAGCCAGTGTGAAACTGATACCCGACGGACAGCGCAGCCTCGTGCTCGGCCCACTGCTGGAAGACGCCGAACAATCCGTGAGGTTCAGCGCCACCCGTGCATTACTGGGGCTGTCCCCGGATGATCTGGGGTTGTACTTTGCCGTGCTGCAACAAGGCGCCGAGGCCTATCAGGAAGCATTGAAAACCCAGCCGCAAACCGCACAGAACCAGCTGCAACTGGCAAAGCTCTACCTGCAGACCGGTGATCTGGAGCCTGCACTTTCAGCCCTGAAGAACGCCATTGCCCTGGACCCCGAAAACGTCGAAGCCGCATTGGCGCATATCGAACTGCTGGACAAGAAAGGTCAGGCGGATCAGGCGCGCAGTCTTTTTGCCCGCTTGCTGGAGCGCAACCCCGAATCCTCCCTGCTGCAACATGCCCTGGGCATGTGGCTACTGAACCACGGGCAGAGCGAGTACGCCCTGCTCAGCCTGGCAAAGGCAGCGGAACTTGAACCAGGCAACAACGATTACCGCTACGACCTGGCGGTAGCCCTGCATGATCTGGATCAACTGGAAGCTGCACAGAAGCAATTGGTGCAAATACTCCAGAACCAGCCTGCCAACCGACGGGCACGGGTGCTCCTGATCCAGTACTGGAAGGAAAATGGTCAATTGCAGAATGTGCAGGTCCTGCTGGCAGAGCTCGAACAACAGAATCCGGATGACCCCGCCCTGCAACAAGGACTTTAGGAACCGGTCCAGCCAGCTGGCTGACCGGCCGAAAATAAGCATTTCGCGTCTGTTTTTAACCTGATCCCATAGATTTCAGACATTATTCAACCGACACCTAATATCGGAAATAACTTACAACGCGCTTCGCTCGATAACACAACGAGTGATAGAAGCCGCCAACTGATGAAAGCAATTTCATTTAATCATTTTCAAGAAGACTATTTTCTAACTCGTAAAAAACGTGCATTATTTAGGGGCAACTGATTATAACTACCCATTACTCCCGATTGCGTGACCGGAACGCTTAGTTTCATGATTGAAAAGCGCCGGGACTGGGTAGGAATCAATGAGCGAGCCGGCCTAACGTTTTTGTCATATCGCTTTATCGGGCTATCAACAGCCACTACATTGTTGGAGTATTTTATTTGTCCAGACTTGCCGAGTTTCGAGCAGCAGAGAAAGCCCTTCAAGAACAGCTTGCACAGCTGGAATCCCTGAAGAATGACGCCGGGCTGAAAAAGGAGATTGAATTCGAGCAGAAGCTCCAGGACCTGATGGGCAGCTATGGCAAAAGCCTGCGCGACATCATCGCCATCCTTGACCCTGTCAGCTCCACCTCCCTGGTTGCGCCAGCCGCCGGCCCGAAACGCCGTCGCGCCCGAGTTGTAAAGGTCTATCAGAACCCGCACACGGGCGAGCTGATTGAAACCAAAGGCGGCAACCACCGCGGTCTCAAGTCCTGGAAAGAGCAATACGGCGTCGAGACTGTCGATTCCTGGCTTCGTGCCTGATTGCGCTTTCTCGTAAAGCAAGCCCTGCATCCGCAGGGCTTTTTATTGGCCACTCCCCGCCGCCGCCTCTCGAAAAAAGCATGGTTTCATAGATACGCATGTGTATAAGCACGTGGAATTCATATACATGACCCCTATTTAGCGTGTACCGCATATAATACAGAGCGACATATCATCCTCACGTTAAAATAATGACGCCAATAATCCTCTCTTTATCCAAACATATTGCCCCGCTGTTACAACTTGAAAAAATCGATCCGCCTTCAGCATCCCGACAGCAAACGCCCCTCATCCTTGATGTGTGAAATGCGTCACTTCCTCGCAATACCCTGTAAGGCAAGACAACATCGCCGAAGATTCAACGTCAATATTTTTCAGTGTTGCACGGTACGAATACGTTAACTTTTTGACGAGCTGCCATAAGTACCCGCCTGCATGCCGTGAGGCTTGCTCAACTGGCCAGCACCTGCGCACCTTGAATGCAATAACTTCAAGTCAGGACTTCACATTTTTTTCACACGACTTCTTACAAGATGAAGGCCGCTAAAGGAATAGCGCCCCATGCCCGCTTCGGCGGGCTTCTTTTTGCCCGCAGAAAAGCGCCACGGCTTAGCGGGCCGAATCGAGCTTCAGACTGTCCCGAATACGCAGAACCTCGTCCTTGCTGGCCGCATAGCCATCGACCGACCCGGCGTAGGACAACGACCACGCCATCTCCTTGTTTGCCGCCGCCACCAGCGTCTGGGTCAGCACATGCACACCGTTCTGAGTGACGGTGCAGGTGGTTTCCAGCGAAGGAATCACACTGAGCTGCCCTTCGCGTACATGGGTACACACACTCTGCATGCCGCTACGGGCAAAATTGACCTGAATCGACTTGCGCATCTCCAGCAGCACGGCCTGCACATTGACCTCATGGCCCGGCACCAGCCGAGACTGGGTCAGCTCCATTACCATGCTCGGATTACCGGCCTGATCGTTTTTCACTGCGCGTTGTCTGACCTGCACAGAGGGTTGAGTTGAGGAGTCCGCTGCCGGAAGCGACTCCACTTCCCAGCCTGCTGGCCAGATGATCATTGCATCAGCGGCATGCACCTCTGCGGCTCCCAACAGGCACAGGCTTATGAACAAGGATCTGCATGGCGTGAAAGTCATGATTGAAGCTACTCAGTACAGGAAACTGGAAATTCTGAGCCTGTCGCCCGTCACGAGCAAGGGGCTGAGCACTTTTGAGCAGTGCAAGCCTGATCAGCACAGGGTTTGGCACCGAGCGCCCCGCCCCGTATCATTTGGCAAGACTTTTTGAACACTCTGTTGGAGACCCCCATGAGCCTGCAAGAACTCAACACCTTCCCTGGCGTAACCGCTGAACCCGAAGCGGCAACCCAGCGTTTCGTGTTCAACCACACCATGCTGCGCGTCAAGGACGTCACCGCTTCGCTGGATTTCTATACTCGTGTACTGGGTTTCAGCCTGGTAGAAAAACGCGACTTCCCGGAAGCAGAGTTCAGCCTGTACTTCCTGGCCCTGGTAGACAAGGCCCAGATCCCTGCCGACGACAAGGCTCGCCACGAATGGATGAAATCGATCCCCGGTATCCTGGAACTGACCCACAACCACGGCACCGAAAACGATCCTGCGTTCTCCTACCACAACGGCAACAGCGACCCGCGTGGCTTCGGGCATATCTGCGTGTCCGTACCGGATGTACACGAGGCCTGCGAACGCTTTGAAAAGCTCGGCGTGGATTTCCAGAAACGCCTGGCCGATGGCCGCATGAACAACCTGGCCTTCATCAAGGACCCGGATGGTTACTGGGTGGAAATCATTCAGCCGACACCGTTGTAATCCGTCACCTGCTCACAAATGAATTCGCTCCTGCAGCCAGTACACCGTAGGAGCCAATTTATTCGCGAATGGACCGTGTACATGAAAAAGCCCCATGATCACTCATGGGGCTTTCTTGTATCTGACCGCCAATCAGGCCGGAGCAGAGGTACGGATCAGGTGATCGAAAGCACTCAGAGAGGCCTTGGCACCCTCGCCCAGGGCGATGATGATCTGCTTGTAAGGAGCAACCGTCACGTCACCGGCACCGAAAATACCCGGCACTGAAGTTTCGCCCCGCGCATCGACCACGATCTCGCCACGTGGCGACAGCTCGATGGTGCCCTTGAGCCATTCACTGTTAGGCAGCAAGCCGATCTGTACGAAGATACCTTCCAGCTCTACAGTCACTTCCTCGCCATTCACGCGATTCTTGTAGCGCAGGCCGTTGACCTTCTGCTCATCGCCAGTCACTTCAGTGGTCTGGGCGCTGGTAATCACTGTAACGTTCGGCAGGCTGTGCAGCTTGCGTTGCAGAACGGCATCGGCACGCAATTGCACATCGAACTCCAGCAGGGTGACGTGAGACACGATACCCGCCAGGTCAATGGCCGCTTCAACGCCCGAGTTACCACCACCGATCACTGCAACACGCTTGCCTTTGAACAGTGGGCCATCGCAGTGCGGGCAGTAGGCAACGCCCTTGTTGCGGTATTGCTGCTCGCCCGGAACATTCATCTCCCTCCAGCGAGCGCCGGTTGCCAGAATCACGGTCTTGGCCTTGAGGCTTGCACCGCTGGCGAACTTCACTTCATGCAACTCACCGGCCTTGCCGGGAATCAGCTTGTCGGCGCGCTGCAGGTTCATGATGTCGACGTTGTATTGCTTGACGTGCTCTTCAAGCGCAACGGCCAGTTTCGGCCCTTCGGTGTGCTGTACCGAGATGAAGTTCTCGATTGCCATGGTGTCCAGCACCTGACCGCCGAAACGCTCTGCCGCAACGCCGGTACGAATGCCTTTACGGGCTGCGTAGACCGCTGCGGCCGAACCGGCTGGACCACCGCCTACTACCAGAACGTCGAAGGCGTCCTTGGCGTTGAGTTTTTCAGCCTGACGGGCGCTGGCGCCGGTGTCGATCTTGGCGAGGATTTCTTCAAGACCCATGCGGCCCTGACCGAACAGTTCGCCATTGAGGTAGATACTCGGAACCGACATGATCTTGCGTTCGGTCACTTCATCCTGGAACAACGCACCGTCGATAGCGACGTGCTTGATGTTCGGATTGAGGACTGCCATCAGGTTCAGGGCCTGAACGACGTCCGGGCAGTTCTGGCAAGACTGCGAAAAATAGGTCTCGAAACGGAACTCGCCTTGCAGAGCGCGAACCTGTTCGATGGTTTCCGCGCTGACCTTGGGTGGGTAGCCGCCAGTTTGCAGCAACGCCAGGACCAGCGAGGTGAATTCGTGCCCCATCGGGATGCCGGCGAAACGCAGGCTGATATCCTGACCCGGGCTGTTCAGCGAGAACGACGGCTTGCGCGCATCGGTGCCGTTGTCTTGCAGGGTGATGTCTTTGGAAACACTGAGCACATCGTTCAGCAGAGCCAGCATTTCCTGGGATTTGGCGCCGTCATCAAGGGACGCAACGATCTCGATGGGGCGAGTAACCCGCTCCAGGTAGGATTTCAACTGGGCTTTAAGATTGGCGTCCAACATGTGGCGACTTCCTATTTTTACGAAGGTAGAAAAAACAACGCCCAGGCGATGACCGCCCGGGCGTTTTTTGGGGCGATGCGGTTTACTTGCTCAAGAGCTCAAAGCCCCTAGCCGTTTCATACGACTTAGATCTTGCCAACCAGGTCCAGGGACGGAGCCAGGGTAGCCTCGCCTTCTTTCCACTTGGCCGGGCAGACTTCGCCTGGGTGAGCAGCGACGTATTGAGCAGCCTTGATCTTGCGCAGCAGCTCGGAAGCGTCACGGCCAACGCCGCCATCGTTCAGTTCAACGATTTTGATCTGGCCTTCAGGGTTAACCACGAAAGTACCGCGATCAGCCAGACCGGCTTCTTCGATCAGCACGTCGAAGTTGCGGGAGATCTGCAGAGTAGGGTCGCCGATCATGGTGTACTGGATTTTGCCGATTGCTGGCGAAGTGTTGTGCCATGCAGCGTGGGCAAAATGAGTGTCGGTAGAAACGCTGTAGATCTCGACGCCCAGTTTCTGGAACTCAGCGTAGTTGTCAGCCAGGTCTTCCAATTCGGTAGGGCAAACAAAGGTGAAGTCGGCTGGGTAGAAGAATACGACAGACCATTTACCTTTGAAGTCAGCTTCCGATACGTCGACGAAAGCACCGTTCTTGAATGCGGTTGCTTTGAACGGTTTTACTTGGCTGTTGATAATAGGCATCGGTGAATCTCCTGATGGGTTGTGAATTCGATGGAGTGAAGCTTACGCACGATTGATGACAAAGGCTCATTGGCAAACCTGATATCACTCATTAGTTTTGCCTATCGGCGCAGCTTATTAATAGAAGAAACCTTCAAGCCGCTCACCTCCTCGGAGGGAGCGCTGAACGTAACCGGCTCAATGTAACGCATCGCAGACTTCATGTCCCGCCAGCCCACGTAAGCCATGAGCGACTTGAGATCCCATCCGCTACGATGCGCCCAGGTTGCAAAGCCTCGCCGCAACGAATGGCTGGTGTATTGATCGGCCGCGACACCGGCGCGCTCGAAGGCCTGACGCAACAGGGGAATGAGGCTGTTGGCATGCAGCCCCTCCTCTCCCAGATTGCCCCACCGGTCAATCGATCTGAATACCGGCCCACGCACCAGGGCCGCACAATTGACCCATTCGATGTACGCCTTCACCGGGCACAGACGCTGCAAGGCAGGAGTCTGGTAGGTCTTGCCGATATTGTCCCTGTCACCCTTGCTGCGCGGCAAGTAGAGGCTGATCCCCGACTCCGGGATTGCCTTGATATCCTCGACTTGCAGCCGGCATAGCTCGTCACTGCGAAACCCGCGCCAGAAGCCCAGCAAGATCAGCGCCGCATCACGGCGACAGCGCAGCAACTGCACCTGATCATGCCGCGCCAGCGCCTCGCTCGCCTCCACTTCCAGCCAGGCAACCACCCGCTCCAGATCCTGCAACTGCAAAGGCTCGGCCTGCTTCTCCTGAGCGGGGTGCAAGGCCCGTATGCCCTTGAGCACCTTGCGCACCATCGCCGACTTGGTCGGGTCGGCAAAACCCTGACTGTTGTGCCACTGCGCCAGTGCCGACATGCGCAGCTTCAAGGTATTGACCGACAGGGTCGCGGCATAGGTCGCCAGATAGCGGGCCACGCTTTCGCTGGTGGCAGGCAGAAAACCTCCCCAGGTCACCTCGAAATGCTCGATGGCCGCCCGGTAGCTGCGCCGAGTGTTATCCCGCGTCGCAGCCTCGATGTAGCGATCGACGTCATTCATGCCTTGTCACCCCTTTGTGTACTGCGCACGTCGCCCTGACAGGCCAGACAAGCGCATGACACGGGATAATACGCCAATATCACAGGTTAATTAATTGCAGATTTCACGCTGATTTACGATTTAATATAGTATGTAATTACAGGGTACATACCATAGTACGAAATCGTAGGAGACAGCATGGCTCGCGGCGGTGTAAACAAGGCGCTGGTGAACAAGGCACGGCTTGCCCTGCTCTCTCGCGGGGAAAACCCGAGTATCGATGCCGTACGGGTCGAAATGGGCAATACCGGCTCGAAAACCACCATCCATCGTTACCTCAAGGAGCTGGATGAAACCGACACGCCCGCTCCTGCCATCAACGATGAGCTGACGGAACTGGTTGCCCGGCTTGCCCAACGCTTGCAGGAACAGGCCCAGGAGCGCATCGACTTTTCTTCGGCAGAGCACGACGCCAATCGCAAGGCCATGCAACAGGACCTTGCAACAGCGCAGCAGCGTATCAATGAGCTGCAAGAGCAACTGGCACGGCAGACCGAAGCTTTCGAGCAACAGAGCACCGCCCTGCTCCACCAGCAACAGGCACGGCAAGGCGAGCAGATGGAGAATGCCCGACTGCTTCAGGCCAATCAGGATCTGGAAGCGCGCCTGCAAGACAAGGACGGGCAGATTCGTTCGCTGGAAGAAAAGCATCGGCACGCCCGCGAAGCGCTGGAGCACTATCGAAACTCGATCACGGAACAACGCACTCAGGAGCAACAACGCCACGAAGGTCAGCTACAACAAGTCCAGATGGAACTGCGCCAGGCCCAACAAAGCCTGATGATGCGCCAGGAAGAAATCACCCGCCTGAACCGGGACAATGAGCGACTGCTGACAGAGAGCCGCAACGCGGCACGGAAGCTGGGAAGCCAGAAGGACTTGCTGAGCAAAACCACTCAACAAGCCGCCAGCACCAGCGAGCAGTACCAGCACTCACAGACCCAATGCGCCCTGCTCGAAGAACGACTGCGCACCACTCAGGACGAGAACACCGAACTCAAGCAGAGTCTGATCGACACACGACAGCAGAATCGCATGCTGGAATTGCTGCTGATAAAGAAGGAAGTCGCACTGGAAAATCTGCGCGAGCCTGATGAAAAGCCAAAACCGAAAAAAACCTCAGGCCCGACCGCAAAGGCAAAGCCGGATAAATAAAGAGCACCGCCCAATATGCACAACAATGATAAATAGCCACTATCGATTCATCATATAAATATTCTTAAATGTTATTTAAATAACATTTTTTATGCATATAAGCTCACTCCACACCTGAATTTATCCCTCGAAAGCTGGAGCCTTGTATGCAAAAACCCACGAAACGCCTGTCTCGCCTGGCAACCGCCATCGGCCTGGGTGCTGCACTGATGTCCGGCGCGCTGATAATGCCTGCCACTGCGCAGGCCGAAGGTGAAATACGGATCGCCGAACAGTTCGGCATCGTCTATCTGCTGCTCAACGTTGTTCGCGACCAGAACCTGATCGAGAAACACGGCAAAGAGGATGGCCTGGAGATCAAGGTCGACTGGACCCAGCTTTCCGGCGGCTCGGCCGTGAACGATGCCTTGCTGTCAGGCTCCATCGATATCGCAGGCGCCGGCGTCGGCCCGCTGCTGACCATCTGGGACCGCACCAAGGACAAACAGAACGTCAAGGCCGTCGCCTCGCTGGGTAACTTCCCGTACTACCTGGTCAGCAACAACCCCAAGGTCAAGACCATCGCCGACTTCACTGAAAAGGACCGCATCGCCGTGCCGGCAGTGAGCGTTTCCGTACAGTCGCGCTACCTGCAATATGCAGCAGCCAAACAATGGGGCGACAAGGAATACGCCCGACTGGACAAGTACACCATCAGCCTGCCTCACCCTGACGCTGCCGCCAGCCTCATCGCCGGTGGCACCGAGCTGACCGGGCACTTCTCCAACCCGCCCTTCCAGGAACAGGAACTGAAAAACCCTAACGTGCATGTCGTGCTCAACACCTACGACCTGCTGGGGCCAAACTCGCCAACCGTACTGTTCGCCACCGAGAAATTCCGCAAGGAAAACCCGAAGACCTACAAGGCATTCATTGAAGCGCTGTCGGAAGCCGAAGACTTTGTCCGCAAGGACATCGGTGCTGCGGCAGACACCTACATCCGTGTCACCAAGGCCAAGATCGATCGTGCCGAACTGCTGCAGATCATCGACAAGCCTGAGTTCCAGTTCACCATCACCCCGAAAAACACCTACCCGCTGGCCGAATTCCTGTACCGCGTCGGCGCGATCAAGAACAAGCCAGAATCATGGAAAGATTATTTCTTCCAGGATGCCAAGCCGCTGCAAGGCAGCTGATCCAACCGCCTCACCCCGCCTGATGGCGGGTTCTACAAACAAAAAAAATCGCCCCCGCCATAAGCGGGGGCGATTTTTTTAACAGCGATTACCAGTTATAGGTGGCACGTGCGTAGTAAAACGCGCCGCTATACCCATAAGGTGAAAAGGTGCTGTAAGCCAGGTTGCCGCCACTGGAAGCAAACTCGTTCAGCTTCTCCGGGTAAACGTCGGTAACGTTGTCGCCACCCACTGTGAAGACCCAGTTCTTGAGTTTGTAATCCACTGCCAGATCCAGCAGCCAGGCAGCCTTGAATGTCTGGTCGTTGACCTCGGCAGCCTGATAGCTGGTGAACTCGCCATAACGCACCAGGTTCGAGTGCAGCGTCCAGTTGCCGATCGTGAAATCGTTGGCCAGCGTGAGTTTATGCTGCGGCGTGGTATCACCCAGCAGGCCGATACGCTCGCGACGATCCACACGCACCAGGTTGACGCCCAGTTGATCGAGTTCCGGCGGGTTGGCTTTTACGTCAGTAACTTTGGTGTGGTTGTAGTTGTAGCCCAGGGTGCTGTTCCAATCCACACCGTTATCGAACTGATAGCGGTAGTTGGCAACCAGATCGATACCATCGGTGCTGGTATCGGTGGCATTGGTGAAGTAACGGACACTGGTGTAGTTGATGTCAGTGATACCGTTGGCTTGCAGGTAGTTGGTTGCAGCGTTGTTGAGCACCAGGTTGGAGGACAGCGAGATACGGTCACGGATGTCGATACGGTAGACGTCCGCAGTCACGGTCAGATTGTCCAGCGGCTTGAGCACCAGGCCCAGGCTGTAGTTGCGGGACTTCTCGGCCTTGAGATCTTCAGCACCCAACAGTTGGGCCACATTGCTGTTGGCCGGGAACGTACCCGCTTCCTGGATGGTGTTGCCGATCAACTGCGACGAGGTATACGTGAAGTTCTGCTGAGCCAGCGATGGCGCGCGGAACCCTGTCGAAACGCTACCGCGCAAGGCGATACGCGGCGTGAAATCGTAACGCGCCGAAACCGAGCCACTGGTATTGGAGCCGAAGTCACTGTAGTCCTCGCGACGCACAGCAGCCGAAACCCCGAGCTTTTCAGTGATATTGGTTTCCAGGTCCAGATACTGGGCAATGTTATGCCGCGAATAGCTGCCCGCATCCGCTGCGCGGAAACCGCCAAGCCCGGAGCTACCGGTCTGGAAGTAGGACTCGGCCTGACCCGCCTCGATCTGATAACCCTGATGCAGATACTCGGCACCGAACGCCACCGACACTGGATACGGCAGCCACGCAGCACTGAACTCACGGGACAGATCCAGGCTGAGCTGCTTCTGGTCGTTGGTCAGCGTACCGTTGTAGAACGAGCGCGGAGTGGCCAGACCCAACGAGGTGTTGATGGTCTTGGTGCGCAACTCGTAAGAGTTCTTGCCGTAGTTGGCAGACAGGTCGTAATGCCAGTTATTGGCAAGCTCGCCACGCAAACCGGCGACCAGCGTCGTGTCTTCCAGGGTGCCGCGAATCAGCGGCAGGTAACCATTGGGGAAAATCGCAGGAATGTTGTTACCGGCATTGCTGGCCCGGTAGAACGCTGCCGTTTCACCGCGACGCTTGCTGTAGCCGCCAAAGCTGTAGAACTCGGCAGCATCGCTGAAGGTGTAGCCACCGTTGAACTGGATCTTGCCTTCTTCGGTTTCCGGCTCACCCTGACGGAATACATGCTGACCGTAGGTGGTAGAACCGACGCTTGCAGGGCGGAAGTCATTACCGGCACGGTCGGTGTAATCGTTATTTGCGCCTTCGCCGGAAAGGTTGAGGAAGCCATTGCTGCCCAGGGCAAAACCGGTGTTACCCGAAATGTTGCGCTTGATCCCGTCACCCTTCTTGTACTGACCGTACTGAGTGGAGATCGAACCACCGTGATCACCCTCTTTAAGGATGACGTTGATAACCCCGGCGATGGCGTCCGAGCCGTAGCGCGCCGACGCACCATCACGCAGCACTTCGATATGATCGATGGCCGACAGCGGAATGGCGTTCAGGTCGGCAGGTGCCGAGCCACGGCCGACCGCACCACCGAGGTTGACGAAGGCCGAAGTATGACGACGCTTGCCATTGACCAGCACCAGCACCTGATCAGGCGAAAGACCACGCAATTGCGCAGGACGAGTCAGCTCAGCACCGTCGACCAGACTGGGACGCGGAAAGTTGATCGAAGGAATCAGGCGCGCCAGTACCGCACCCAGCTCTCCAGAGCCGGAACTGCGCAGGCTGTCGCCGGAAATGACGTCGATAGGTGACAACGAAGCGCTTGCCGTGCGCTCCTGAGCCCGAGTACCGGTCACGATAACCGTATCAAGCGTCTTGCTCTCTTCTTTGGCCTCTTCGGCCAACGCTGCGGCGCTCCAGGTTCCGGCAGTCAGCAAATTGGCTGACAAAATGGCCGTCCCCAGCACGTGTCGTTTAAAGCTCCCCATACCGCTCCCCTTTTAAATCCCTGACCCAGGCCTCTCTGCCTGGGTAACAACGAGCGATCCGTGCGGCGGACGGTAGCGTTCATTGATACGTAATTAGGTTCTCCGGTGGTCCGATGCCTTATAGCTTAATGCCATTAAGTGTAAGTTTTTAAATACCATTAATGCATAAGAAGCTACAAATGGGTTTGCAAGCGCACAAGACAGGAGCAAACCCATTCGCGAACGCGGATTTACGCACCAAAACAGGGAGTTTTCGGGAGGGGGATTTAGCCTTTCATGCCCAGTCGCGGGCAAGCCCCCTCCCACTATCGGGAGGGGGCAGCACTTTACGGAGCCGGGTTGGGTTGCCCGACATGAATCGCTTCGATACCGGCAACAACCTCATCGGACAGCGAGACATCGATGCTCGCCAGGTTGACAGCCAGTTGCTCCAGAGTGGTCGCGCCAATGATATTGCTGGTCACGAACGGGCGGCTGGTCACATAAGCCAGGGCCATTTGTGCCGGGTCCAGGCCGTGCTGACGGGCCAGTGCCACGTACTGCGCGGTAGCACGCACAGCCTGCGGATTGTTGTAACGCTGGAAGCGCTCGAACAGCGTCAGGCGGCCATCGGCCGGACGTGCGCCGTCGAGGTACTTGCCTGCAAGCACACCGAACGCCAGTGGCGAATAGGCCAGCAGACCAATCTGCTCACGAATGGCGATTTCCGCCAGGCCGATCTCGAAGCTGCGGTTAAGCAGGTTGTACGGGTTCTGGATAGAAACGGCACGCGGCAAGCCATGGGTTTCAGCCAGGTGCAGGAAACGCTGGGTGCCCCACGGGGTTTCGTTGGACAGACCAAAATGGCGAATCTTGCCCGCCTTGACCAGATCGTTCAGCACCGACAGGGTTTCCTCGATCTCCACTGCCGAATCGTCCGGGTCATGCTGATAGCCCAGCACACCGAAGAAGTTGGTCTTGCGATCCGGCCAGTGCAGTTGATAGAGATCCAGATAATCGGTGTTCAGGCGCTTGAGGCTGGCCTCCAGTGCGGCGGTGATATTGGCGCGATCCAGGCGCGGATTGCCATTGCGGATATGCTCCATGCGACCAGGACCGGCCACCTTGCTGGCCAGCACCCAATCCTTGCGATCACCATACTTCTTGAAGTACTCGCCGATGATGCTTTCGGTCTTGGTGTAGGTTTCCCCACGTGGCGGCACCGGGTACATCTCGGCGGTATCGATGAAGTTGACGCCAGCCTTCTTGGCCAACTGGATTTGCTCGAAAGCCTGAGCTTCGGTGTTTTGCTCACCCCAGGTCATGGTGCCCAGTGCGATGGCGCTGACCGAGATATCGGTCTTGCCCAATGAACGAAATTGCATCGATGACTCCGTCTTGTTCAGATAAAAACGAGCGCACTCCGGCGCCTGGCAAAGAGGCCCTATAAAACGCCCTCAGGCCAGGGGCTGCAAGTGTTTTGTTGGTGTCTGCCAGCCAACACCTGCATGCCGGAACGCTTAGCGATAACCTTGCGCCTGCAAGTCGAACAGCGTTGCATAGTGGCCACCCGCAGCCATCAGGCTGTCGTGATCGCCACGCTCCAGCACCCGCCCCTGCTCCAGCACAACGATATGCTCAGCATTGCGCACACTGGAAAAACGATGGGAGATCAACAGCGTCATGCGCCCCTTGGCGTACTCGCGAAAGCGGTCGAATACTGCCGCCTCCGCCGCAGCATCCAGCGCAGCGGTCGGCTCATCGAGAATCAGGATGTCGGCATCGCGCCGCATGTAGGCACGGGACAAGGCGATCTTCTGCCATTGCCCGCCGGACAGTTCCTGCCCACCCTTGAACCAGCGCCCCAACTGAGTGGCATAGCCCTTATCGAGTTGCGCAATGAAAGAAGCGGCCATGCCTTGAGTGGCCGCTTCGCGCCAGCGACTCTCGTCATCGAAGGCCGTGATATCCCCCACACCAAGGTTTTCGCCCACCAGAAACTGGTAGCGAATGAAGTCCTGAAAGATCACCCCGATGCGGGTACGCAAGGCGTCTTCATCCCACAGCTGCAAATCACTGCCATCGAGCAGAATGCGCCCGCGATCCGGCCGATAAAGACGGGTCAGCAGCTTGATCAACGTGGTCTTGCCCGAACCATTGGCGCCCACCAGAGCAACACTGCGACCGGGTGCCAGATGCAGGTCAATACTTTCCAGCGCAGGCTGGCTGGAACCTGGATACGTGAAACTCACCGCCTCGAAACGCAGACCATCGCCGGGTGCAACACCTTCGATCAGGCTGCCGGAAGGCGCCTGAACCGGCTGCCCAAGGTATTCGTAGAGATCCGCCAGATACAGACCGTCCTCATACAAACCACTGATCGCCATCAGGCTGCTGCTCACGGCAGTCTGGCCCTGCTTGAACAGCACGAGATACATGGTCATTTGCCCAAGGCTGATTCGCCCATGCACGGCATCGACAATCACCCAGGCATACGTCAGGTAAAAGGCAGCGGTGCCCAGCAACCCCAGCAGAAACCCCCAACCATCGCGGCGAACGGTCAGTTGACGATCCTCTGCATACAGGCGCTCGAAAGTGTCCCGATAGCGCTTGAGCAATAGCGGCGCAAAACCGAACAGCTTGACCTCCTTGATATGCACCTCATTGGAGAGCAGCGCTTCGATGTAATTCTGCTTGCGTGTTTCCGGGGCGCGACGGGCAAACAGGCGGAAGGCATTGCCCGAAAAGTGCGCCTCGGCAAAGAAGACCGGTAACGCACCCAGCACCAGAATCAGCAGAGCCCAGGGCGAAAAATGCACCAGCAATACGGCAAAGCCCATCAGGGAAATCAGGTTCTGCATCAAGCCCAGGGATTTGGTCACCAATGCCAGCGGCCTGACCGAAGCCTCGCGCCGGACCCGCACCAGCTTGTCGTAGAACTCTGAATCCTCGAACTGCAGCAACGAGAGGGTCTGGGCCTTTTCCAGAATCAGGGTGTTGACCTTCTGCCCAAGCTGCACGCGCAGCAAGGCCTGCTGAACCGACAGCGCCCGCTGAGCGGCGGCCAATAGCGCCAGCACGCCCGCTTCGAGCAGTACATAGCGCAGGACCGGCCAAAGCGGCGCGTCACCGGTTGCCGTATTCAACTGGATGGCGGCAAGCACCGAGTCGACGATGCGCTGGCCCAGCCAGGCGGCCAGTGCAGGCAGCAGACCGGCAATCAGGGTCGCCAGCACCAGACCGAGGGACAAGGCCCGGGAAGTGGTCCAGACTAGCTGCATGGCGCGGATTGCCTGCTGCAGGAAGGAAGTCAAACGACGAGCAAAGGACATGCGTAAAAGAACTCTTGGAACAGGGATGAATTGAGAGCAGGCCTGATACCACAAAACTGCCCCGGCCCACCGTGAAAAAGAGGCACATCATGCACGATGCTTACGACCTGCAACGTTTCGTCGAGGCTCAGGAACCGGTTTTCCGGCAGGCGCTGGCCGAACTGGAGGCCGGTAGAAAACGCAGTCACTGGATGTGGTTTGTATTCCCGCAGATCAAGGGCCTGGGACATAGCGCCATGGCGCAGCGCTATGCCATCAGCAACCTCGATGAAGCCCAGGCTTACCTGCAACACCCTTTGCTGGGGCCTCGCCTGGAAGAATGCGCAAAGGCTATCGCGCCTCAGGTGCAGCGTTCGGCGCGACAGATTTTCGGTTCCCCGGATGACCTCAAGCTGCATTCAAGCATGACCCTGTTCGCAGCCGCAGCGCCGGAGCACCCGCTGTTCAAGGAAGTGCTGGACACCTTCTTCGATGGAGAACCGGACACCATGACGCTGGAGAAACTGCAAGCCTTTCCCTGAAGCCTTCAAACGCCTGCCGAAGAGCGCTGCATGCAGCGCTCGCGTCGCTCATCGACGCGCTCCGCAAACCAGGCCGTCGTCAGTTTGCGTGTGATCTTCGGACTTTTCAGGACAATGCCGGGCAAGACGGCCCGAGGCAGCGGCTTGCCCTGAGTCTTCTGCGCCAGTTCAAAGACCCGGGTGTAAAGCCGGGTTTCCTCGAACTCAAAAGTGTCGCCCTGCTTGAGCTGGTTCCAGATGGCCGAATTGCTCATGTCCAGACGAGCTCCCAGGGTACGGACAGCCAGCTCCGTGGAACCCGGCGAAGTCGAATCGTAGCGGATCAGGTCGCCATCCAGCGCCAGCTCGATACCCGTGGCCCGGCTGACTGCATTCTGGAAAGCGGCATTGCGGCTCGCGTACCAGCCCGCATTGAAGTCCGCAAAACGATAGATCGATTGCGTGTAGTTCGCCGGATAGCCGAGCAGATGAGCAATGCCGAAGTACATGCCGCCACGCCGGGTAAAGACCTCACGGCGGATGGAGCCATCGACCGGATACGGATAATTGGCAGCCTGCTTTTCAGCAAAGGCAATGCTGACCTGCATCGGCCCGCCGGTGCGCACCGGATTGAAATTACCGAACAGGGTTTGCCCCAGAGGCACCATGCCGATGAAGTCATCGAAAATGGCGCTCAGCTCTTTTTCGGTGCGGGCCGCATCCAGTCGCGCGCCATAGGATTTGCCGCTGGGCGAACGGATACGCAGGGCCGCATTGACCAGCGCTGCCGGAATATGCAGCCGTGAGGCGCGCCGGTCGATCTCGGCACGGGCGATCTTCGCCATTCCCGGCACCGTCGGATCAACCTGATAGGTGGATTCCTGCTCGGTCACTGCCAGCACGGAACACAGGTTCTCGGTACTCAGATCGATCCTCTGTGCCACGAAGGCGGCATAGATATCGTTCGCCCACGCCTGACGATCCGGGGTCTTGGCCGGCATCAGACGCACGATCTGGGCCCGCGCCTGATCAGGGCTCAACTCTGGCTGTTGAGCCCGTTGGGTACTGCATCCGGCAATCGCCAGCGTAAGGCTCATCATGAGCGTTCCAGTCTTCATCCCATTCACTTGCTTACCTCTCACCTCAATACAGGTCTAGAACACAGACCACTCAATCCTCGCACTCAGTTTCTCCAGCGCTGCCATACCGACCAGCGAATTGCCTGCCGCGTTCAATTCCGGGGACCAGACACAGACAGAAAAGCGCCCAGGCACAACGGCAACGATACCGCCGCCCACGCCGCTCTTGCCCGGCAAGCCCACCCGATAGGCAAAATTGCCGGCCTCATCGTAAAGACCGCTGGTAGCCATGATCGAATTCAATTGCGTGGCCTGGCGAGCCGTCAGGATCTGTGCGCCGCTATGGGTACAGAAGCCCTGATTGGCCAGGAAACCAAAGGCACGCGCCAGGTCGATGCAGTTCATGCTCAGCGCACAATGATGGAAATAGCTGCGCAGCACGTCTTCTACATCGCCATGAAAGTTATCGAAGGATTTCATGAGGTACGCAGCCGCAGCATTGCGGGAACGATGCTGGTATTCGGACTCTGCGACCTTGGCATCGGAAATGATGGTGGGGTTGCCACACAGGCGCCGCACGAAGTCCCGCATCGACAGCGAGGGGGCGGCAAAGCGTGCCTGATTGATATCGCAGATCACCAACGCTCCTGCGTTGATGAAAGGATTGCGCGGCCTGCCCCGCTCGAACTCCAGCTGGACCAGCGAGTTGAATGGCTGGCCGGAAGGCTCGTGCCCCAGACGCTTCCAGATATCCTCGCCGGAATGCCCGATAGCCTGGACCAGGCTGAAGACCTTGGAAATACTCTGGATCGAAAACGGCGTGGCCGCATCACCGGCGTAGAACACTTCGCCGCTGTTGCTATAGACCGCGATACCCAGTTGATCGGGGCGAACTTCACCCAACGCAGGAATGTAATTGGCAACCTTGCCCTGACCGAGCAAGGGCCTGACTTCATCAAGAATTTCGTTCAGCAGGTTTTGCATGCATGCGCCCCGTGTTTTGGGTGCGCACACTACACCAACAATTGAAAACGAGCATCATCCAACAAGGACAATGTCCCGTGTTTTACAGTCATCGTGAAAAAGCCTGACCTCACCCGACATCAGGTCTTGTATTCGGTATCGGTGCGTTCAAGTTGACGGATCAGTGCATTCCAGTGCCTGGACACATAGGGCTCGTCACCATCCTTGAAGGCCTTGACCTGATTTTCCACAGTGGCGATCACTTCTGCAGGCGGGAAAACCAGCTCCGCATTGCCAGCAGCCTGAGCGGCGATCTGGATATTGCAGGCGTACTCCAGCGATTGCAGTTGCTGGAACGCATGCTCGACACTCACCCCGGCAGTCAGCAAACCATGGTTGCGCAGGATCATCACGCTCTTGTCGCCCAGATCCGCCACCAGCCGCTCACGCTCGTCCAGATTCAGTGCCACCCCTTCATAACCGTGATAGGCCACTCGCCCCGAGAACCCCAGAGAATGCTGGGAAATAAGCAGCAAGCCGTCCTTCTGGGCAGAAACCGCAATGCCGTCGCGGGTATGGGTATGCAGTACCGCCTGAAGATCGGGACGTGCGCCATGGATCGCACTATGAATCACGTAACCGGCATAGTTGATGCCAAGCCCCGTCGGGTCATCGACGATGGTGCCGTCGAGATCGACCTTGACCAGGTTCGATGCGGTAATTTCATCGAACAACAGGCCAAAGGCGTTGATCAGGAAATGCTCGTCCGGGCCAGGAACCCGTGCGGAAAAATGGGTGTAGATGTGATCGGTCCAGCGCTTGAGTGCCGCCAGACGATAAGCCGCCGCCAGCTTGACCCGCACTTCCCACTCCTCAGGCGAAACCCGATCCCGGACGCTGCCTGATTTTTCCGGGCCTGGAGTCCCTTGCTGGACTGGTAAAGCGCTGACGTTGCTCATGGTATTGCTCCTGAATGACTTTAAAGCCTGTCCCACAAGACTAAGCGCATAACAAAATCATTAAAAAGCACATTTTCTTATAAGCTAATTATGAAAAAAGCAAATATTAGAAGCACTGCAACATCGCTTGCAGCTTAAAGCTTGCGGCTTGTAGCTGGGCGCTAGCTACAAGCCTCAAGCTGCAAGAGGAGCTACAGCGCCCGCGCCACCGGCGCCCTCATCGTCACAAACTCTTCGGCTGCGGTGGGGTGTACACCGATGGTGTCGTCGAAGATCTGTTTGGTCGCGCCAGCCTTCAGGGCGATTGCCAGGCTCTGGACAATCTCGCCGGCATCCGGCCCGACCATGTGGCAACCCAGCACGCGATCAGTCTGGGCGTCGACCACCAGTTTCATGAAGGTCTTCTCCTGATCGCCGGTCAGGGTCAGTTTCATGGGGCGGAAGCGACTCTCGAAAATCTGCACCTGATGCCCGGCCTTGATGGCGTCTTCTTCGGTCAGGCCGACCGTGCCGATGTTTGGCAGGCTGAAGACGGCCGTCGGGATATGGTTGTAATCTACCGGACGATACTGCTCTGGCTTGAACAGGCGGCGAGCGACAGCCATGCCTTCAGCCAGTGCAACTGGCGTCAGTTGCACGCCACCGATCACATCGCCGATGGCCAGGATCGACGGCTCGCGGCTCTGGTAATGCTCGTCGACCTCGATGTAACCGTTCTTGTCCAGCTTGATGTCCACGCTTTCCAGCCCAAGGTTGTCGAGCATCGGGCGACGACCTGTGGCGTAGAACACACAATCCGTTTCCTGCGTGCTGCCATCCTTGAGGGACAGCAAGAGACTGCCATCGGCCTGCTTTTCAATACGCTCGATATCGCTGTTGAAGCGCACATTCATGTGTCGCTTGACCAGCTCTTCATGCAAGTGAGTCCGCACACCACCATCAAAACCGCGCAGGAACAAATCGCCGCGATAAAGCAGTGTGGTGTCGGCCCCCAGACCATTGAAGATCGAAGCGAATTCCACGGCAATGTAGCCACCGCCAACCACCGTCACGCGCTTGGGCAGCTCCTTGAGATAGAAGGCTTCATTGGAAGTGATGGCATGCTCGCGACCCGGCACGTCAGGCACCTGTGGCCAGCCACCGGTCGCAATCAGGATGCGTTCGGCACTGTAGCTCTGGCCGTTGATTTCCACGCGCTGCGGCCCCGTGATCCGCGCATGGCCTTCCAGCAGCGTGACGCCGCTGTTGACCAGCAGATTGCGATAGATACCGTTGAGGCGATTGATTTCGCGGTCCTTGTTGGCGATCAGCGTGGCCCAGTCGAATTGTGCCTCGCCCAGTGACCAGCCAAAGCCTTTGGCCTGCTCGAAGTCTTCGGAGTAATGGGCGCCGTACACCAGCAACTTCTTGGGTACGCACCCCACGTTGACGCATGTACCGCCCAGGTAGCGACTTTCGGCCACAGCCACCCGCGCGCCGAAACCAGCGGCGAAACGCGCCGCCCTTACACCGCCGGAACCGGCACCAATTACAAAAAGATCGAAGTCGTAAGCCATTACTGTCTCCTTAGCGATGAAACAGCATACCCGCTAAGCGCTCAGTCCAGAAATGACAAAGCCACCCGAAGGTGGCCTTGTCTTGAAGCATGTACAGGCGATGGATCAGTAAGCCTTGCCCGTTTTGTAGAAATGCTCGAAGCAGAAGTTGGTTGCTTCGATGTAGCCTTCGGCGCCGCCGCAGTCGAAACGCTGGCCCTTGAACTTGTAAGCCAGAACGTTGCCTTCGGCAGCCTGTTTCATCAGGGCGTCGGTGATCTGGATCTCGCCGCCTTTGCCTGGAGCGGTCTGTTCGATCTTCTCGAAAATGTCCGGGGTCAGGATGTAACGACCGATGATTGCCATGTTCGATGGAGCGTCTTCAGGCTTTGGCTTCTCGACCATGTCGGTGACACGGAACAGGCCTGGCTTGATTTCGTCACCGGCAATAACACCGTACTTGTTGGTTTCCTGAGGATCGACTTCCTGGATCGCGATGATCGAGCAGCCGTAATGGTTGTGCAGCTTGACCATCTGGGCCAGTACACCGTCACCATCGAGGTTGACGCACAGGTCGTCCGCCAGAACCACGGCGAACGCTTCCTTGCCGATCAGAGGACGACCGCTGAGGATCGCGTGACCCAGGCCTTTCATTTCTGTCTGGCGAGTGTAGGAGAAGCTGCACTCGTCGATCAGTTTGCGGATACCGACCAGGTATTTCTCTTTATCAGTACCCTTGATCTGGTGTTCCAGCTCGTAGCTGATATCGAAATGGTCTTCCAGCGCGCGCTTGCCGCGACCGGTGACGATGGAGATCTCATTCAAACCAGCGGCGAGCGCTTCTTCCACACCGTATTGGATCAGTGGCTTGTTGACCACCGGCAGCATTTCCTTGGGCATGGCTTTGGTCGCTGGCAAAAAGCGAGTACCGTAACCGGCTGCTGGGAACAAGCATTTCTTGATCATAAAAGTCCTTGGTAAGGGCTGTTGGTGTTAGCGGCGCAGTCTAATCAGGCGGCGGTCACCTTACAATGCCCCGCCACTGGCCGTCCGATGCCATGGTAGAGGAATCCATGAGCAGATAGTTCCGCAAAATCATAGATATTGCGCCCATCAAAAAGCACGGGCATGCGCATCAGGCCCCGTACGCGGATGAAATCCGGCTGACGAAACTGCTTCCATTCGGTCAGCAGAACCACTGCATCTGCGCCTTCGACACAGCTGTACAGCGACTCGCTCAAGCGTAGCTGACCACTTTGCACGGCGCTGGAATAATATTCGGCCACCGGTCCAGTCGCCGCCGGGTCCGTGGCATGGACTTTCGCACCGGCCGCCAGCAAGGCATCGATGAGCACCAGGCTTGGCGCTTCACGAATGTCGTCGGTACCGGGCTTGAAGGCCAACCCCCACAAAGCCACCACCCGTCCTTGCATGTAACCGCCAAAATGCTGGAGCAAGGCCTGGAACAGCAAGGTCTTCTGGGTTGCATTGCGTTGCTGTACAGCGCGCAGGATCTGCGGCTCGAAACCCTGTTGCTCGGCCGTGCGAATCAGGGCACGCACATCCTTGGGAAAACACGACCCGCCATAACCGCAACCGGCGTAGATGAAATGCGTACCAATACGCTTGTCACTGCCGATACCGCGCCGCACCTGCTCGATGTCCACGCCCAGATGAGCGCATAACCCGGCCATTTCGTTGATGAAAGAAATCTTGGTCGCCAGGAATGCATTGGCGGCGTACTTGCTGAATTCCGCCGCTCGCACGTCCATGACCAGGGCTCGCTCGCGGTTACGCAGGAACGGCCCATACAGGCGCTGCAACAATTGCGCGGACTCAGGCTCGGCACACCCCAGAATGACCCGGTCCGGCCTCATGAAGTCCTCGATTGCAGCGCCTTCCTTGAGAAACTCGGGGTTGCTCGCCACCGCTACACGGGCAGCCAGGCCACGGCGCGCAAGATGCCCGTTGATGCGCAGCGCCAATGTTTCGGCGGTGCCCACCGGCACGGTTGACTTGTTGACCACCAGGCAAGCCCGATTCAGGCATTGCCCCAACTGATCCGCGACTTTCAGCACATGGGACAGGTCTGCCGATCCATCCTCGCTGCCAGGCGTGCCCACGGCAATGAAAACGATCTCGGCCTGACGTACGCCTTCCTCCAGGCTTGAGGTAAACCGCAACAATCCACTGGCCTGATGCTCCTTGAGCATGGGCTCAAGCCCAGGCTCGTAAATCGGGCACTCACCGCGCCGCAAGGCGGCAATTCTCTGCAACCGGGTTTCGACACACACCACCTGATTGCCCATTTCAGAAAAGCAGGCCGCCGTTACCAGCCCCACGTATCCGGCACCGATTATGCACAGTCGCATGTGTCGCCCCTCCATTCGGATTTGCGACAATTGCAACGCAAACCGATTGCAGCCCGGTGATGACATGACGACAGACACATGACAGAAGAATTATCATGCGCTACATGGCGGAACGATGGCACTGGCGATCAGTCCAACCCTCGTATTGCAAACTCTCCCCGGCCTTATCTTGAAGCGAAAAACATGATCAGAGTTCTGTCCATTATTGCTGTACTGGGCCTGACTGGCTGCGCAACCGCCTCCAACACCTACCTGAAGAATGGCAAGCAAGGCTTGAGCATCGACTGCTCAGGCGAAGCGATGTCATGGGCCAGTTGCTATGAAAAAGCCGACGCATCGTGCGCCGGCACCGGTTACGAGATTGTCGGAACCGATGGCACGCCACGGCCGGCCGAAAGCGAGAAAACCCTTGGCCTGGACGTGGGCAACTACAAGAGCCGTAGCGTACTGGTGGTGTGCAAATAGATTTCGATCAGCCTGAAATGCAGGCCTCAGCCGCGTTGCGCACATCCTTGAAACGCAGAGGCAGGTTGGAAAGACGTTCATGAACCTTGATGGAGCTGCCTCCAGAGCGATTCTCGACATAAATCACCGCGGCGGGGTCACTGCTGAGGCTTTGCGCAACGATGATGCGCAAACCGTCGCGATGACGCTCAATGAGCGGTGGCTCGCGGCTGTCGCTGATTTTTTCGACGAAGCAATCGGCATATTGCTGGGGCGTCTTGCCGGAAATCACGTTCAGGGTTGCAGGCGAATGCTCGATATCAGCAACGGTCGCACATCCGCTCATCGCCAAAGCCATGACTACAACGGCCAGTTTCATACAATCCCCTCCAAATTAAAGGTGCTACGACAAGCAAAGGCGCGATTAGATCCCAACCGAGTCACTTTTTACCAGAAAGACCGCAATTGACACCCAATCAACGGCAAATAGCGCGCGCCGCATGCTATCGTTTTGATTTTTCAGAATAAAGCCACGGCTTTCGGAGACACCCATGAAATTCGTACACCAGCGTGAGCATTTGAACGAGGACGATCTGGTCGTCATCCAGTGCTCGCAAACGTGCAATATCCGCCTGATGAACGATGCCAACTTTCGCAGCTTCAAGAACGGCGGACGTCACACCTACCACGGTGGCGCGTTCGACAAGTTCCCGGCCAAGATCGCAGCTCCCAGCACGGGTTTCTGGAATATCACCATCGACACCACTGGCCGCAAGCCAAGCGCGAATCCGGGGCACAAACCGCAATTCACCCACTCGATCAAGATCGTTCGTCGCTCGACCTCTCGCCTGAGCTGACACCCAAGGAGCTACTGTGAACAACCCTGCCAAAACGACCAAATATGCCGTCAGCTACAAGCTCAATGGCGAACGCCGCTTCGAGTTTGCACAACTGCAATCCGCTTCGGCAGAAGAAGCGCGGGCTGCGCTGGAAAAGATGCACGGCCAGAGCGATGACCAGATCACCGATGTGAAAGTCAGCAAGGCTCTTTAACCGTAGCAGCCTGTTTGCGGGACCAATCGCCAGCCGACCAGATTCATTTTTCGCGAATGAATTCGCTACCTGCTGCCCCCACAGGAGCGACTTCAGTCGCGAAAAGGCCAGAAGCTTTCACACACAACCTTCAAAACCAGCCGATGCACGCGCCCTGAGCGGGCACTCCGCACGATGCAGGTTCAGCGCGGTATTGATGATGCCGATATGGCTGAATGCCTGGGGGAAGTTGCCCAGCATGTGCCTGCCGTGCGGCTCGTATTGCTCAGCCAGCAGGCCCACGTCATTGCACAGGCTGCATAAGCGGTCGAACAAGGCCCGGGCTTCCTGCTCGCGGCCCTGCAGGACATAGACATCGGCCAGCCAGAACGAACACACCAGGAAAGTCCCTTCGGTTCCCGACACACCATCGACACTGCGCTCATTGTCATAGCGCAGCAAAAGACCATCCTGCATCAGGGTACGCTCGATCCGCTCAACAGTGGCGACCACCCGAGGGTCGTTGGCGGGCAGAAACCCGGTAAGGGCAATCTGGAGCAGGCTGGCATCCATCTCCGTGGCGCCATAGGTCTGCACGAAACAGCCCAGTTGCGTATTGAAGCCATTGAGGCACACGTCGGCGTGGATCTGATCCGCCACCTCCCGAAAATGCCGCGCCAGGGCACGATCTTCTTCGGTGAGCGCAGCCTGGGCTATCTGTGTCGCATTACGGTCGAAGGCCACCCAGGCCATGACCTTGGAATGGGTAAAATGTCGCGGCTCGGAACGAATCTCCCAGATACCGGCGTCCGGCAAATGCCAGACCGTCTCCAGAAACGGCATCACCACCTTGGAAATCGCAATGCTGCGCGGGTGTCGCGGCATGCCGCCCTTGAGTGCCTGAATCATGGCATCGGCCACTTCGCCGTAGACATCCAGTTGCATCTGGGTTGCAGCACCATTGCCTATGTGCACGGGCTGCGACCCTTTGTAACCGCTTAGCCAGGGCAACTCATACTCCATCAACCGCCGCTCACCGCCCAGGCCATACATGATTTGTATCTGCTCTGGGTTGCCGGCCACCGAGCGTAGCAGCCAGTCACGCCACTCTGTCGCTTCCTCGAAATACCCCAGATTCATGAACGCCAACAACGTCATGGTCGCGTCCCGCAACCAGCAATAGCGGTAATCCCAATTGCGCTCACCCCCCAATTGTTCAGGCAGAGAAGTCGTCACAGCAGCGACGATACCGCCCGTGGGCTGATAGGTCATGGCCTTGAGGGTAATCAGCGAACGCTTGACCTGAGCAGTCCAGGGCCCGACATCAGGGCAACGATCGGAAAACTCTCGCCAGAAAGCCTCTGTGCGAATCATCGCCTGATCGGCATCGACATCGGGAAGTATCGGTTCGTATGAAGGCTGATAAGCCAGGGTGAAGACCTTGCGCTCGCCAGCGGCGACATGGAAGTCACTGCCGGTGTGGTGATCATGGGGCTGAAGGGAAACCGGGCTGCGTAACACGAGCATTTCCGGCCCGGCCACGGCAGTCAGAGTGTGTGGGTCCTTCTTTTCGACCCACGGCACCGTACTGCCGTAATCGAAGCGAATGGCAAGGTCCATGCTGAAGCGCACCCGCCCTTCAAGACCGACCACAATCCGCACCACCTGATTGTCGACGCCCATAGGCATGAAGTCGATCAGCAGTGCGCAGCCGTTCGGGGTCGTGAACCGGGTTTCCAGAATCAGAGTGCCTTCGCGATAACAGCGCTCGACAGACGTGATCTCTTCTGCCGGAGCTATCTTCCAGCGGCCGTTATCGCTGTCGCCCAGCAACGCCGCGAAACAGGCAGGTGCATCGAAACGCGGAAAACACAGCCAGTCCAGCGAACCATCCCGGGCAACCAGTGCGGCAGTCCGGCAATTACCCAACAGTGCGTAGTCTTCAATCAGTGCAGCCATTCGAGAATGTCCGTCCTACTGTGAAGCCTCGCCGGGAACAGAAACCTCAGCGTGGCAAGATGTAACGGTCGATGGCCTGAGCCACCCCATCCTGCAGATTGCTGGCCGTAACCTCATCGGCCCGGGCCTGCACACTGGCATCGGCCTGGCCCATGGCAATGGATAACCCGGCCCGCTGGAACATGGCGACATCATTGCCGCCATCACCAATGGCAGCCGTATGTTCAAGCTCCACTCCCAGATACTCGGCCAGAGTTGCCAGAGCCTCGCCCTTGTTGGCCGCCACTGCCGTGATATCGAGGTAATAAGACTGCGAACGCGCCGCCAGCGCCTTCCCCTCAATCAACGGGTTGAGGCGATTTTCCAGCACTTCAAGCAAGCCGAAATCGGTACTGGAGGCCACGATCTTGTCGATGCGGTCCAGATATGGCTCGAAACTGTCCACCAGCAGCGGCTCATAGCCCAGCGCATGACGCTCGTGATCGACATAGGCGCCGTCAAGGTCAAGCAACAGCCATTGGTCATCGGCGAAAACCCAGACCGCGACCTCCTGAGCAGCAAACAGCTCCAGGCAAGTGCGCGCAGCGTCCCGATCGATACGATAGGCCGCCAGCAGGCTTCCATCTGGATGGGTAATCGCGCCGCCATTGAAGGCTACGGTCGGCAGTTCGACGCCCAGGGCTTCGATAATCTGCCGCATGGCCCGTGGCGGACGGCTGCTTGCCAGGGTGAAATGAACTCCGGCATCGCGCAGCCGCTTCACTGCATCGACCGTCACCGGGCTGAGGCTGTGGTCGGGTAGCAGCAAGGTGCCGTCGATATCAGACATCATGAAGCGGATAAGTGGCTGCTCGCGCTCAATCATCGATCTGGCGCCACTCACGTCCATCGCGGGTCAGCAGATCCCTGGCAGCAGCAGGCCCGTCTTCCCCGGCCTTGTACAACTGCACCTCGGGCTTCTCGGCCCAGGCATCCAGAAACGGCTGCACGGCACGCCAGCCATTCTCGATATTGTCGGCACGCTGGAACAGCGTCTGGTCGCCCGTCAGGCAGTCGTAGATCAGGGTTTCGTAGCCGGTCGATGGCTGCATCTCGAAAAAGTCCTTGTAGGCAAAACCCAGTTCGATGTCTTCCATTTCCAGGGTCGGCCCCGGACGCTTGGCAAACAGGTCGAACCAGACACCTTCGTTGGGCTGGATCTGGATCCGCAGATAGTTGGGCTTGAGCCGGTCAACCTCGGTATCCCTGAACTGGGCATAAGGTGCCGGTTTGAAGCAGATGGCGATTTCGGTGTCGCGGGAGCTCATGCGCTTGCCGGTCCGCAGATAGAACGGCACCCCGACCCAACGCCAGTTATCGACCAGAACCTTGAGGGCAACATAGGTTTCGGTCGTGCTGTCAGCGGCGACCCGCTCCTCCTCGCGATAACCGACAACGTCGCGCTCGCCTGCACGGCCAGGCCCATACTGGCCGCGCACCGAGTTGGCCAGCGCTTCGTCCTTGCTCCATGGGCGAATCGCACCGATGACCTTGGCCTTCTCGCCCCGCACTGCATCGGCGCCGAACGCCGCCGGAGGCTCCATGGCAACCATGGCCAACAACTGGAACAAGTGATTGGGCACCATGTCGCGCAGAGCCCCGGTGTTCTCGTAAAAGCTGCCGCGGGTTTCAACGCCCACGGTTTCAGCCGCAGTAATCTGTATGTGATCGATGTAATGGTTGTTCCAGAACGACTCGAAAAAGGCATTGGAGAAACGGGTGACCAGAATGTTCTGCACCGTTTCCTTGCCCAGATAATGGTCGATCCGGTAGATCTGCTTTTCGCTCATGACCTTGAGCAGGCAGGCATTGAGCTCAACCGCACTGGCCAGATCGGAGCCAAACGGCTTTTCGATCACGACCCGGCGAAAAGCACCTTCGGTTTCCGTCAGCAGGCCTGAAGAGCCGAGGCGCGAGGCCACTTCACTGAAGAAACGCGGCGCCGTGGCAAGATAGAAAACGGCGTTGGCAGTGCCGCTGCTCTCGATCTTGCCGGCGATGTCCTGATAGGTCGAATCGTCGAGAAAGTCGCCCTGCACATAGCTGATGCGCTTGGCCAGCTTGCCCCAGAGCGCAGGGTCCAGCGCCTCTCCACCCGCCTCGGCCACCTTGCTGGCGGCCTCCTGGCGGATGAAGTTTTCCAGCTTGAGGGCAAAGTCGGCGTCACTGATCGCATTGTGATCGACACCGACAATGTGCAGACCTTCGTCCACCAGGCCGTCACGCGCCAGGTTGTAAAGCGCCGGCATCAGCAAACGCTTTACCAGGTCGCCATGAGCACCGAACAGAAACAGTGTCGTAGCCGGAGCGACCTCAGCCTTTTGTGCGGACTTGCCGCGTGACAGGCCCATTACTTGGGTTCCTTGTGACCACCGAACCCGAAGCGCATGGCGGAAAGCATCTTGTCGGCGTAGGAACTGGTCTGACGCGAACGGAATCGTGCAAAGAGCGCACTGGACAATACCGGGACCGGAACAGCCTGCTCGATGGCGGCTTCGATGGTCCAGCGGCCTTCACCACTGTCGGCCACGGAACCGGAGAACGCATCCAGTTGCGGATCAGTTGCCAGGGCATCGGCGGTCAGGTCCAGCAGCCAGGACGAAACCACGCTGCCGCGACGCCAGACTTCGGCAATATCAGCGGTATTGAGGTCGAAACGCTGCTCGGGCGGCAAGTGCTCGGAGTTCTTCTGCTTGAGCAGATCGAAGCCCTCGGCAAAAGCCTGCATCATTCCGTATTCGATACCGTTGTGGATCATCTTCACGAAATGACCGGAACCGGCCGGGCCTGAATGAATGTAACCACGCTCGGCGCGGTCATCGCTGGAAGTGCGGCCCCTGGTGCGTTCGATCGAGCCATAGCCCGGAGCGAGGGTTGCAAACAGCGGGTCCAGACGCTCGACGATGGCGCTTTCGCCGCCAATCATCATGCAGTAGCCACGCTCCAGACCCCAGACACCACCGGAAGTACCGACATCGATGTAATGCAGGCCTTTCGGGGTCAGCTCCTGCGCACGACGGATGTCATCCTTGTAGAAGGTGTTACCGCCATCGATGATCACATCGTCGGCTTCGAGCAACTGGCTCAAGGCATGAATGGTGTCTTCGGTTGGAGCACCAGCCGGCAGCATTACCCAGACAGCACGTGGTTTCTCAAGTGCAGCTACCAGTGACGCGAGGTCGGTCGCAGGCGTCGAACCTTCGTTGGCCAGGGTATTGCGCAAGGCTTCGTCGCGGTCATAGACCACAGTGCTGTGGCCATCGAGCATCAGTCGCCGTGCAATATTGCCGCCCATGCGGCCCAGCCCAACAATCCCAAGTTGCATGAAAAGGTGCTCCTCAATCTGTAAAAAGGTGCCTCACTTTCTCGGATCCAGCACTTGATTCAGTGACACATGCTGGTTAGTCAAGAAAGCTCTGGCATCGGTTCCCCAGAGCGGGGATGGCGGCACATCTGCCACCCGATAGTGCATTTTGTCGTTAACGGGAAAGGTTCGCGACAATTAAAAATAAAAAAGTTCCAATTTAACGCAAAAGAAATCAAAATCAGGGCCGATAGAGAGACAAGCAGTGGCGATTCAGGGAACGATTGTCAATGCAGAGGTCTTTCCGACGTTGAATCCGCCATTTGCGAGGTGAGCAATGGGCACTGTACTACCAGCACTTGCACCACAAACCCTGTACGTCACTATCCGTCGCGATGAACTGCGTGCGCTCAAAGAAGAGCGTGAACAGTTACTCAGCAAAGTAGCTCACTTGAGCCTGCTTCTGCAGCAAGCCCAGCTGTCCGCTCCCGGCACAGCCCTGCAAGCCTGATCAGCTAGACCCCCGCCCCGACCTGAACGTTCAGCGGCAAGCCTGATATCTGGCTTGCCCGCGATGAGCGTAGCTTAAAGCGTTTTCTGCCAGAACATCGCACGACCCATTTCAGGGTTGAGCTGATAGCCGCCAAAACCCTGCCTTGCATACACGCGCTGCGCCGTCTCGTTACCTTCCAGTACTTCCAGTGTCAGTTTGCAGCAACCACGTTGACGTGCAATTTCCTCGACCTTGGCGAGCATTTTCTGACAGATGCCCAGGCCACGATGCTGGGGCAGCACAGCAACGTCATGGATATTCACCAGCGGGCGACAGGCAAAAGTCGAAAACCCCTCGAAGCAGTTGACCAGCCCTACCGGCTCGTTAGCGATAAAAGCCAGGACACTGAAGGCATGAGGTCGCTTGGCCAGTTCGATTGCCAGTTGCTGACGGGTATCAGCCGATAATGACTCGCCACCACCCATGACATCTTCGGCATAGTGATTCAAGACGAACCCAATCGCTTCGGCATGCACCGGATTGGTATAGCTCGCTTGCAGTACCAGCACCTCTGGGGCTTCCATTTCCAACCTCTTAAATACGTCGACACAGTTTGATTCCACCGGCAAGCATGCACAAAGGCAAGCCAACGGACGCCGATTCTATCGCGCCTCACCCCAAAATGTTCCAACATGAATGTAGGAAATTTCCTCGGACGCCCAAAGATAAAACGCCCCATGCACCTGGAAGAGGCATACAGCCTGTTTCCCACCAGAAAAGTGCGCAAAATCATTGCATCTGTCATTGAATTCGCTGAAATCAGCACGGTGGCTGCGGCAATCCGACGACCGGTCACGACACCCTTTTCCTGCTCCTGAGCCCGCACCAAAAAGACGCGCCCTTGCCTCTTCGGGCTCCCGCGGCCCCAGCGTTATCTACGCCTAATGCCCATGCCAGACATTTCCCCGTAAAAAAGTCGAAACTTCTCCAAAACGGGTGGGTCATCTCAATAGAGCGCCTATGCTATTGGCTACCAATAAGCATTGGGTCTCATCACCACGCTCCATCACTGCGCAAGGCATAAACAGGTACTGATCTTGCGTAGTGCATATCGTCAGCCATAGGGAATGGCTCATAAAAACATCACTGCTGCACCAACACTGTGTTGAATGGGAGAAAACGATGATTAGCGCCGCGGTCAAAACCCAGAAGGGAGAGAGTTTTAATCAGCTGGCCAACGAGCTGACTCATCTACCGTCATTTGCTACAAACCCTGCTCCACAGCTTCAACTACCCCCTTCAACTACACAGCCCACTATATCGCCGGTCAACAGACGCAAAGTGCTGTTCGTGACGTCGGAGCTGGCTGATCTGGTAAAGACCGGGGGCCTGGGCGATGTGTCTGCTGCCCTGCCACGCGCCATGCGTCATCTGCATGATGTACGAGTGCTGATTCCTGGCTATCCGCAAGTGCTCAACAGCGGTAACCCGATCCATGTGATCAGTGAGCTGGGAGGCTATGCCGCCTTGCCTGCCTGCAAGATCGGGCGTATGGACATGAAGGACGGTCTGGTCATCTATGTATTGATCTGCCCGGAGCTTTACGAGCGTGAAGGCACGCCTTATGGCGACGCCAACGGTCGCGACTGGTCCGACAACCATATCCGTTTCGCCCGGCTGGGGCTGGCGGCGGCCGACTTCGCCGCTGGCGCGGTAAAAAGCCAGTGGAGCCCGGAGCTGGTCCACGCCCACGACTGGCCTGCCGGCCTGGCCCCCGCCTACATGCGCTGGCGCGGGCAGACCACGCCAAGCATTTTCACCATTCATAACCTGGCCTACCAAGGCACAGTCAGTACAGGTTCGAGTCGTGAACTGGGTATTCCGGACGAAGCCTTGAGCAGCGACGGCATGGAGTTCTACGGCAAGCTGTCCTTCATCAAGGCCGGCATGGCCTACGCCAGCCATATCACAACGGTCAGCGCGACCTACGCCAGAGAAATCACGACTCCCGACTTTGGCTGCGGCCTGGAAGGCTTCCTGCAAAGCAAGGCCGACAAAGGCCAGCTCAGTGGTATCCCCAATGGTATCGACGCCAGTTGGGATGCCAGTACCGACGAGCACTTGATCTGCCATTTCGCACCCAACGAGTGGCTGCGCAAGGAAATCAACGCCGACTACGTTCGCGAGCTGTTCGAGCTGGATCCTTCGAGCGGCCCGCTGTTCGCCGTGGTTTCGAGGCTGGTGTACCAGAAGGGTCTGGACCTGACCATTGGCGTAGCAGAGCACATCGTCAATCAAGGCGGACAAATCGCGATCATCGGCCGTGGCGAACCGGAGGAAGAGGATGCCATGCGCGCTCTGGCCGAACGTTTTCCGGGGCGAATCAGTGTCCGTATCGGCTTCAACGAAACCGATGCGCGCCGCATGTTTGCCGGCAGCGATTTCCTGCTGATGCCATCCCGCTACGAGCCTTGCGGCCTGAGCCAGATGTACGCCCAGCGTTTCGGCTCACTGCCGGTTGCTCGCAATACCGGCGGCCTGGCAGACACGATAGAAGATGGTGTTACCGGTTTTCTGTTCGATGATTCCAGCGTAGAGAGCTACACCGAAGCGTTGAATCGTGCCTTCAAGGTTTTCACCAACCATGAATTGCTCAATGCCATGCGCTGCCGCGCCATGGCAGCACCGTTCAACTGGCAACAGGCTGTAGAACCCTATGCCGAGCTTTATCAGGACCTGCTGAAAAAGAATGCAGGTGTTTCGACTTACTATTGAGGAGAAGGGGTCACTGGATGCTTGTGCGTACAGACGATAGCTGGTGCCACGGTGCCGTTTTGTTGGACCCCGAACACACCCGGTTCGCCCTCTGGGCACCGGATGCCAAAGATGTAAGCGTCGAGCTGGACAATGGCCAGTCACTGGCCATGTCGGCACGCGAGGACGGCTGGTTCGTTATCGATGCCCGCTGCAAGGCGGGCACTCGCTACCGCTACAGAATCGACAAGGCGCTGGAGGTGCCGGACCCGGCCTCCCGCGCCCAGGTCGATGGCGTGCATTCGCAAAGCATCGTGGTCGATCACCAGGCTTATGAGTGGCAACACACACACTGGCTCGGTCGCCCATGGCACGAGGCTGTGATCCATGAACTGCATGTCGGCACACTGGGCGGTTATGCCGCAGTAGAGACACATCTGGCCCGGCTTGCAGAACTGGGCGTCACCGCCATCGAGCTGATGCCGCTGGCGCAATTCCCCGGTGATCGCAACTGGGGCTACGACGGCGTACTGCCCTATGCCCCGCAATCCTCCTATGGCACCCCGCAACAGCTCAAGCACCTGATAGACACGGCCCACGGCCATGGCCTGATGGTGATCCTGGATGTGGTCTACAACCACTTCGGCCCGGACGGCAACTATCTGGGCAGCTACGCCAAAAGCTTCTTTCGCAGCGATGTGAACACGCCCTGGGGCGATGCCATCGATTTTCGTCGGCCGCAGGTTCGTGACTTCTTCATCGACAATGCCCTGATGTGGCTGCTCGAATATCGATTCGACGGGCTACGCCTGGACGCCGTACATGCCATCAAGGACGACACCTTTCTGCCAGAGTTTGCCCGGCGCGTGCGTCAGCGCATCGACAAGGACCGGCATGTCTGGTTGAACCTGGAAAACGAATTCAATCAGGCAAGGCTGCTTGAACAAGGCTTCGATGCCCAGTGGAACGATGACGGGCACAACACCCTGCATGTCTTGCTGACCGGCGAAACCGATGCCTATTACTCGGACTTCGCACAAGAGCCGACCCGGAAGCTGGCTCGTCTGCTGAGCGAAGGTTTCGTCTATCAGGGCGAAGCAACCCGGCACGGCCATAACCGGGGCGAGCCTAGCGGGCACCTTGAACCCAGTGCCTTCGTCCTGTTCCTGCAGAATCACGATCAGATCGGCAATCGCGCCCTGGGTGAGCGCCTGACCCGGCTCTGCTCTGCCCCTGCGCTCAAGGCGGCGACCGCCCTGCTGTTGCTGTCGCCAATGATCCCGCTGATGTTCATGGGCGATGAATGGGGTGCGAGCGAACCTTTCCTGTTCTTCACCAGCCACCACGGCGAACTGGCCGACGCCGTTCGCGAGGGGCGACGAAACGAATTCGCCGACTTCGCAGCCTTTGCCGACGAGGAGCGCCGAGAGCACATCCCCGACCCCAACGACCCGCAAACCTTCACAGCTTCTCGCCCCGCCCTCGATGCCATAGAACTGGAAACCGACAAAGGCAGCGACCATCAAAGCTGGCTGCAGCTCTATCGACAACTGCTGGGCATTCGTCACGACCAGATCGTCCCGCGCCTGCCGGGCACCCGCGCACTGGGTTGCGACGTGCTGGGCGATGGCGCGGTCAGTGCGCGCTGGCGCATGGGCGATGGCAGTGTCCTGCGCATCGATCTGAATCTCGGCGAGCATCCGGCAGTGGCACCCGAACGGGATAGCGCTACGCTTCTCTTTGCCACTCAGCAACATCCGGTAGAACTTTCCCGACGAGGCACCCTCAATCCTTACACGGCCATTGTCAGCCTGACAGCAAGTGATGTTCTGGAGGAACAGGATGAGCAATGAGCAATTGGAGAGACTTGCCACTGAAGCAGGCTTGTCGGTGCATTGGGTCGATGCGAATGGTCGACCGCAAACGGTCAGCCCGCAGGTATTGCGCAAGGTTCTCGAGGCACTCGGTCACCCGGCAGACAGTAGCGAAACCATCGACGCCAGCCTGCTGCAATTGCAGACCTCCATGCACGGCGCCAGCGCCCCGCCGCTGCTGACGGTGGATCATGGCAGCAATCTGGACCTGTCCGAATGGTTCGAGCCTGAGACACCTTTCGTCCTGCATCTGGAAGACGGTTCACGACTGGCTGCCAGGCTGACCGCCAATGCGCAGCTACCAGCCCTGGCAACCATCGGCTATCAGCAACTGGATATCGCCGGCCAACACCTGACCATCGCCGTAGCACCCAAAGCCTGCTTCAGCATGGCCATGGCGACTGATGTCCGTGTGCCCCGCGCATGGGGGCTGACAGTGCAGCTATATGGCCTTCGTCGTGAAGGCGATGGCGGATTCGGCGACACCCAGGCGCTTGAAGCCCTGGTGCGCTCGGCCGGCGAACGAGGTGCCGACGCCTTGGCGATCAGCCCCATCCACGCCATGTTCGCCAGCGACCCGCACCGCTACAGCCCTTATTCCCCCTCAAGCCGCCTGTTCCTCAACAGTCTCTACGCTTCGCCGGGCATGATCCTCGGCGAACGAGCCTGGCGTCAGGCCGTTGAAGATGCCGGTGTGAGCGATGAGTTCAAGCGTCTGGAAGACTTGCCCTTGATCGACTGGCCAGCGGCCGCCAGTGCCAAGTGGAAAGCTCTTCATAAACTCTATGAAGCGTTCAGTACCGGTGCTCATCCGCTGTACGAAGACTTCAACAGCTTCCGCCACAGTGGCGGTGAAGCCCTGGAAAACCATTGTCGCTTTGAAGCCCTGCGCGCCGAGTGCCCGAACATGGGCATCAGTGACAATTGGCATGAGTGGCCGGACGAACTGAAAAACCCTCGCAGCGACGCCATTGGCCTGTTCGCCGCAGCCCACGGCCCGCAGATCAGCTTTCATGCCTTTACCCAGTGGCTGATCACTCGCAGCCTGGAACGTGCCCAGGTTGCCGCACGCAGCAGCGGCATGAGGGTTGGCCTGATCGCCGACCTGGCAGTGGGCGCAGACGGCGCAGGCAGCCAGGCCTGGAGTCGGCAGGACGAACTGCTGTCGGCACTGACCGTTGGCGCACCGCCGGATATCCTCAATCGCTCAGGACAAAGCTGGGGAATCTCGGCTTTCTCTCCCGATGGGCTGAAACGCAACGGCTTCCGGGCCTTCATCGAGATGCTGCGCGCCAACTTCGCCCATGCCGGTGGCTTGCGTATCGACCATGTGATGGGCCTGCAACGCCTGTGGGTCGTGCCGCTGGGGTCGCCGCCCAGCGAAGGCGCCTACCTCAACTACCCGCTTGACGACATGTTGCGCCTGCTGAGCCTCGAATCCTGGCGGCACAAGGCAATTGTGCTGGGAGAAGATCTGGGCACAGTCCCCGAAGGCCTGCATGAGAAACTGTCGGCCCGTGCGATTCTGGGCATGCGCGTCTTGTTGTTTGAGCAGAACAACGGGCATTTCAAACCTATCCTCGACTGGTCGGACGAAGCACTGGCCACGACCAGCACTCACGACCTGCCCACTCTGACGGGCTGGCTGAGCGAGCTGGATATCGAGTGGCATTCGCGCCTGGGCCATCTCGACGAACAAAGCGAGCGCCATTGGCGCGAAGAACGGGCCCGTGAATACGATGGCCTGCGCCGTGCCTTGAGCCAGAACAACGACAATTTGTCCGCCGACACCGAAGACTTCAGTCGTATCATCGATGCCAGCATCCGCTATCTGGGCCATACCCGCGCACCGCTGGTGCTGCTGCCCATGGAAGATGCTCTGGGCGTTCATGAGCAGGCCAACCTGCCCGGCACCATCGACAGTCATCCGAACTGGCGACGGCGCTTCACCGCAGAAAGTGCCGCCTTGCTCGACCATGAAGACACTGCACGAAGGCTGGAGCTGCTGTCCCAATCCCGGCTGCAAGCTGCGGAGCGTGACCGATGAGTATTGCCCTGCAACCCCTGCGCGCGACTCAGCGCTTGCAGTTCCACAAGGACTTCACCCTCGACGACGCTGTGCCATTGGTGCCCTATTTTGCCAGCCTGGGTATCAGCCACATTTATGCCTCTCCGCTGCTCAAGGCGCGGGCCGATTCCATGCATGGCTACGATGTGGTCGACCCGACCATCATCAACCCGCAACTGGGCGGCGAACCGGCACTGCGACGTCTGGTAGAGGCCCTGCGCGCCCACGGCATGGGCCTGATCCTCGATATCGTTTCCAATCACATGGCCGTCGGCGGTGCGGACAACCCCTGGTGGCTCGATCTGCTGGAGTGGGGGCGCGGCAGCCCTTACGCCAGCTTTTTCGATATTCAGTGGAACTCCCCCGACCCGCTGCTCGAAGGCCAGTTGCTGCTGCCATTCCTGAGCAGCGACTACGGAGCGGTGCTGCAAGCCGGGGACGTTGCGTTGCGTTTCAATGCGCAGAACGGCTCGTTTCATATCGAGCACTATCAGCATCACTTTCCGATCACGCCAATGACCTACGGCCCGTTGCTGCATGCCAGCGCGCATCCGCAACTGACCGAACTGGGCCAGCGCTTTTCGGCACTGAGTCAGTACCCCCAGGCTTACGAGCGTGCCCGACAAGCCAAGGCCGAGCTGGCTGAAATGGCCAGGAACCCAGAAATACTTCAAGCCATCGAGCAAGGAATTACACAGTTCGACTCACGGGAAAGCGAAGGCTTCAACCGTCTGCACCACTTGCTTGAACGCCAGCATTATCGATTGGCCAGTTGGCGCACCGCCGCCGATGACATCAACTGGCGGCGCTTCTTCGACATCAATGAACTGGGTGGCCTGCGGGTAGAACGGCCCGTGGTCTTCGAGGCCACCCATGGCAAGATTTTCCAGTTGATCGAGGAAGGTCTGGTAGACGGTCTGCGCATCGACCATATCGACGGGTTGGCCGACCCTCGCGGCTACGGCCGCAAACTGCATCGTCGGGTCCAAGGGCTGCTCAAGCACCGTCCTGCCCACGCCCGGCTGGACCACCTGCCGATTTTCGTCGAGAAGATCCTCGGCCCCGATGAACCGCTGCGCGATGACTGGAGCGTGGATGGCACCACCGGTTACGAGTTCATGAATCAGGTATCCCTGCTGCAACACGATCCCAAGGGCCAGGCGCCGCTGGCCGAACTCTGGAGCCGACTGACAGAACGCAGTGCGGATTTCGATCAGGAGGTGCTGCAAGCCCGTGATCTGGTGCTGCATGGCACCCTGGCCGGCGACTTCGAGAATCTTGCTCAGGCGCTGCTGCAAGTAGCGCGCAGCGACCTGATGAGTCGCGACCTGACCCTTGGCGCCATTCGCCGTGCGCTGCTGGCACTGGTGGTGAACTTCCCGATCTACCGGACCTACATCAGTGCCTGCGGCCGTTCGCCAGAGGACGATCGTTTCTTTCAGCAGGCGATGCAAGGCGCCCGCACGACGCTCAACGAAGGTGACTGGCCAGTGCTGGATTACCTGCAACGCTGGCTAGGGGGTGAGCCATGGCGAAAGCTGCCCCGCGGGCGCCTTCGCGATCAACTGCGCAAAGCCTGTGTCCGCTTTCAGCAACTGACCTCCCCCGTCGCAGCCAAATCCGTGGAAGACACCGCCTTCTATCGCTCGGCAGTGCTGCTTTCGCGCAACGACGTAGGGTTTCATCCCCAGCACTTCAGTGCGCCGGTGGAAGCCTTTCATGAGGCATGCCAGCAGCGACACGAAAAGTTTGCCAACAACCTGCTGGCGACCGCGACCCACGACCATAAACGCGGCGAAGACACTCGCACGCGACTGGCCGTGCTCAGCGAATGCGCAGACTGGTATGCCGAGCAAGTCGAGCGCTGGCGACAACTGGCGATCGCGCTGAAAGGCGAAGACCCGACCATCAGCGCAGGCGATGAGCTGATGCTCTATCAGGCGCTGCTGGGCAGTTGGCCGCTTGATCTTGAAGGTGAGCAAGCCCATGAAGCCTATGCTCAGCGCATGGTTCAGTGGCAGGAAAAAGCCCTGCGTGAAGCCAAGCTGCAAAGCAGTTGGGGCTCGCCCAATCAGGCTTATGAAGGCGCCTGCCGGGAATTTCTCCAGCGCCTGCTGCTAGCCCCTGAAGCCTTGGCGCTGCGCCAGTCTCTGGGTGCTACCGCCAACCGCATCGCTGTCGCCGGAGCACTCAACAGTCTGGCGCAGACTTTGCTGCGCTTGACCGTACCAGGCGTGCCTGATCTGTACCAGGGCACCGAGTTCTGGGATTTCAGCCTGGTGGACCCTGACAACCGTCGCCCGGTGGACTACAAGGCCCGTGAGCGAGCCCTGGCTCAATCCGTTCCGGCCCCCGAACTGCTGAGCGACTGGCAGGACGGCAGAGTCAAGCAGGCGCTGATCGCACAGGTGCTGAATCTGCGCGCAACACATTCAAGCCTGTTCAGTCACGGGGAGTATCTGCCCCTGCAAGTGACTGGCAGCCACGCAGAGCATGTAGTGGCTTTCGCTCGTGTATGGGAGGGCGAGCGCGCCATTGTTGTTGTTCCACGCACAAGCAGTGAACTATTGGGCACTGCGCAAACTCCATTCATTAATGCTGCCAATTGGGGAAATACACGAATCATTCTGCCGTTCGCTGATTCACATCCAGACTGGAAGGGCCTCTTTTCTGACGTCGTAGTTATAAATGACAGGGAAATACAGCTCAGTGCAGCGCTCAAGGATTTTTCTGTAAACCTGCTTATTCAAACTATGTAATACCTGGGAGTGTCGAGATGAGTGCCGACGAAAAAAGAATCCGCGAATTTGCCTATCAGATATGGGAATCGGAAGGGAAGCCCACCGGGCAGGAAAAGCGTCACTGGGAAATGGCCCGCAAACTGGCAGAAGCCGAAGCACTGGCTCCGGATAAAACCAGTGCCAGCAAGGCCAACAAGCCCAAGTTACCCAAAGTCGATGGAGGTACGCCAAAAACAGCGCCCTCCAAACCGGCAGCCAAGGCAGCACCGGTAGCCAAACCAGCCGCCGCACCCAAGCCCGCTGCAAAACCCAAGTCACCCCCTACCCAGGCAGAACAACCGCCCAAGCCTGCGGCGAAGAAACCACGTAAACCACCGGCGACTTGAAACGCTACAGGTCCTGTACCTGCCCACTGCCGCAGATGTCGCGCTAGATCACGGCGCGACCTGCGGCAACTCCGGCATCTTTATTCAGCAGTATTGAAGCCGTCCGGGTTTCGATAGCGGTTCTGGCTGCCTGAAAAGTCATCGCGTCAGGAAAGAATCATGAATACAAAGTCCAAAACCGTAAAAGACGAAACTTCAACGACCGGCTCGCCCTCCCGCATTCGTGAAGGGCTGCCCTTCCCGCTCGGCGCCAACTGGGATGGTCTGGGCGTCAACTTTGCACTGTTTTCCGCCAATGCGACCAAGGTGGAACTGTGCCTGTTCGATTCAAGCGGTGAGGAAGAACTGGAGCGTATCGAGCTACCGGAATACACCGATGAAATCTTTCATGGCTACCTTCCCGATGCACACCCCGGCCTGATCTACGGTTATCGAGTCTATGGGCCTTACGACCCGCAGAATGGCCATCGCTTCAACCATAACAAACTGCTGATCGACCCATATGCCAAGCAACTGGTCGGCAAGCTGAAATGGTCTGAAGCCTTGTTCGGTTACACCATCGGCCACCCTGACGGCGATTTGAGTTTCGATGAGCGCGACAGCGCGCCTTTCGTGCCCAAGAGCAAGGTCATCGACCCGGCCTACACATGGGGCCGCGACCAGCGGGTCGGTACGCCCTGGGACAAGACCATCCTCTATGAAACCCATGTGCGCGGCTTCACCATGCGCCACCCGGCGGTACCGGATGAATTGCGTGGCACCTTCTCCGGCCTGATGGTCGAGGAGGTCATAGACCATGTGCGCAAGCTGGGTGTGACAGCGGTGGAATTGCTGCCCGTGCATGCCTTCGTCAATGACCAGCACCTGCTGCAAAAAGGCATGACCAATTACTGGGGCTATAACAGCATTGCGTTCTTCGCCCCGGACCCACGCTACCTGGCGCACGGCAAGATCGCCGAGTTCAAGGAAATGATCGCGCACATGCACCACGCGGGGCTGGAGGTCATTCTTGATGTGGTCTACAACCATACCGCCGAGGGCAACGAACTGGGGCCGACCCTGTCCATGCGCGGCATCGACAACGCCTCTTATTACCGGTTGATGCCAGACGACAAGCGCTTCTACATCAATGATTCAGGCACAGGCAACACACTGGACCTGAGTCATCCCTGCGTACTGCAAATGGTCACCGACTCCCTGCGTTACTGGGCTTCGGAAATGCATGTCGATGGTTTCCGCTTCGATCTGGCGACCATTCTGGGCCGCTATCACGACGGCTTCGATGAGCGGCACAGTTTCCTGGTCGCCTGCCGCCAGGACCCGGTCCTGCGTCAGGTAAAGCTCATCGCCGAACCTTGGGACTGCGGGCCTGGCGGCTATCAGGTCGGCGGCTTCCCGCCAGGCTGGATGGAGTGGAACGACAAGTTCCGCGACACCGTGCGTGCATTCTGGAAAGGCGATGACAACCAGCTTGCCGACTTTGCCGGGCGCATGACCGCCTCGGGCAACATGTTCAACCAGCGTGGACGTCGCCCTCAGGCTTCGGTGAACTTCATTACTGCCCACGATGGCTTCACCCTGCATGACCTGGTGTCCTACAACGACAAGCACAACGAAGCCAACGACGAGAACAATCAGGACGGCAGCAACAACAACCTGTCCTGGAACCACGGCGTCGAAGGCCCAACCGACAACCACGAAATCAACCAGTTGCGCCTGCGTCAGATGCGCAACTTCTTCGCTACCCTGCTGCTGGCCCAAGGCACGCCGATGATGGTCGCTGGCGATGAGTTCGCCCGAACCCAGCATGGCAATAACAACGCCTATTGCCAGGACAGCGAAATCGGTTGGGTCAACTGGGATCTGGACTCCGATGGCAAGGCACTGCTCAAGTTCGTCAAGCGCGTGATCAAGCTGCGCCAAAGCTACCCGATCCTGCGCCGCAGCCGTTTTCTGGTGGGCGACTACAACGAAGAAATCGGCGTCAAGGATGTCACCTGGCTGGCGCCGGACGGCAATGAAATGAGCGTCGAACAATGGCACGACAGCCAGGCCCGCTGCCTGGGCATGCTGATGGATGGCCGTGCCCAGGAAACCGGAATCCGTCGCCCCGGTGCCGATGCCACCCTGCTGCTGGTGGTCAATGCTCATCATGAAGGCGTTGACTTCACCTTCCCGCAAGTACCTGAAGGCACGCATTTCACCTGCCTGATCGATACCAATCAGGAAGATTTGCGCAGCAAGGAAAAATTCGACTTCGGCTCCCGCTACACCGTAACCCCACGCTCGTTGTTGCTATTTGAGCTACAGCGCGAAGATCAGTCATGACTCAGGCACTCAAGGAGTTTCTCGACTGGCGCAAGCACGGCTATGCCGATACGCAGGCGCTGGGCGAATGCTTGCGGGCATTGGTGAGCGAAGGCCTCGACCACCTGCCGATGCCGGCAAGCGGCCAGACTCTGGAGCGCTGGCAAGCGCTGGCCTGTGTGGCAGCTCATGATCTGGGGCTGTGCAAACTCTATGAAGGGCATACCGATGCCCTGGCGATCATGCAGGAACTGGGCGCGGAGATTCCCGAGCCCGGGACGACCTGGGGCATGTGGGCTGCCGAACCGCCCACAGCCAGAGTCAGTGTCAGCGGCAAGGGCGACTCGCTTCGACTGAACGGCCGCAAGGCATGGTGCTCGGGAGCGGCAGTCTTGAGCCATGCCCTGATCACCGCCTGGGATGAAGAAAACCGCCAGCAACTGGTTGCTGTGGCTCTCGATCAACCCGGTATTCATATCGCAACCGCCGGATGGCGTGCAGTCGGCATGGGCGCAACCGGCAGTATCGAAGTTCAGTTCGAGCAAGCCACCGCGTCGACAGTCGGCACGCCTGGGGCGTATCTGACGCGCGCAGGTTTCTGGCATGGCGGCATCGGTATTGCGGCGTGCTGGTACGGCGCTTCATGCGCACTGGCACAACGTCTTTTACAGCAGGCCGGTAAAAGCGAAGAACCCCATGCCCTTGCACATCTGGGGGCGGTGGATGTTGCCTTGTACAGCGCCAGCCAGCTATTGCAGGCAGCCGCCCTCAGCCTGGACCGGACACCGGAGGACAATGCCGAACAGCTTGCCCGACGCTGTCGTGCCCATGTCGAACACACGGCCGAACAGGTCATTCATCATGTGGGCCGGGCACTAGGGGCAACCCCTTACTGCAAGGACGCCCATTTTGCCCGCCTGATTGCCGACCTGCCGGTCTTCCTGCGCCAGAGTCATGCCGAGAAAGACCTCGCCATTCTCGGGCAATTGGCAAGCAAGGCATCGAATAGCCCATGGGGTGCAGCCTGGCAGCCATGAAAAAGAAACTGATAGCCGGTTGTGGCACCAGCCTGAAAGCCTGGAACGCCTCACAGAAACTGGCCGCAGTACCCGTCATCAGCGCTGACCTGCTGGTACCACATCACTCACGGGCAATCATCGTCGCCCCTCATCCAGACGATGAAATACTGGGCTGTGGCGGCCTGATGTGCCAACTGGCGCAACTGGACCGGAGCCTGAAACTGTTATCGGTCACCGATGGCAGCGCCAGCCATCCCGGCTCGAAACTCTGGCCCGCCGGACGCCTTAGCGTGATCCGTCCTCAGGAAAGCGCCGAAGCCTTGCGTCGTCTCGACCTGCCACTGCATCGCCTGCAATGGATTCGTGGTGGTTTCAATGACGGCGCAGTCGCCGCCCAGGAGGAAAAGCTGGTGAAATTCATCGAACGCTACCTGCTGCCCACCGATGTGGTGTTCACCACCTGGGCCGAAGACGGGCATGCCGATCACGAAGCAACAGGCCGTGCCTGCGCACGCGCCTGTGCCCAGGCAGGCGCCACCCTCATCGAAGTGCCGATCTGGGCCTGGCACTGGGCAAGCCCGGAAGATGACCGCCTGCCTTGGGAACGTGCCCGCAAGGTCTTGCTGGACCCCATGACCATTGCCCGCAAGCGCCATGCTGCCCATGCCTTTGCCAGCCAGTTGCAAGGCGACCCGGACATCGGGCTTTCACCGATATTGCCTGCCGGAATACTTGAACGGCTGCTGCAACCTTTCGAGGTGATCTTCATATGAGTGTCACCGAACAGCATTTCGATGAGCTTTTCCGGGACAACGACGACCCCTGGGCTTTCAAGCAGCGCTGGTACGAACGCCGCAAACGCGCCCTGACCCTCGCCGCCCTGCCCCATGAGCGCTATGCCTCAATTTTCGAGCCTGGCTGCGCCAATGGCGAACTGAGCGCAGAACTGGCCGGACGCTGCGAACATTTATTGTGTTGCGATACCTCAAACCTGGCTGTGGAGCTTGCCCGCCAGCGCCTGGCGTCTTTCAGCCATGTCCATGTGCTGCACGCCCGCCTTCCACAGCAATGGCCCGAGGGACAGTTCGATCTGATCGTGTTCAGCGAACTTGGCTATTACCTCGATCTCGAAGACCTGCATCAATGGATCGACTGCGCGCTTGCCTCGCTCACACCCGATGGTCAATTGCTGGCCTGTCATTGGCGTCCCGACATCGAGGGCTGCCCATTGAATGCCGATCGGGTTCATCAGGTTCTGGACGAACGCTTGCAGGCGCACCGGCTGTTCAGTCATCACGAAGCCGACTTTCTGCTGGACCTCTGGAGTCATGATCAAACCTCCGTCGCAGCTCGGGAGAAACTCAGATGATTGGCATCCTGCTCCCGGTACACAACGAAGAGAAACTGCTCGGTGCCTGCCTTGAAAGCCTGCTGCTGGCCAGCAGGCATCCAGGGTTGAATGGCGAACCCGTCACGATCCTGGTGGTATTGGACAGTTGTACCGATCACTCGGCCGATATCGCCCTGGAACACGGTGTCATCACCCTTGACCTGAAGGCCCGCAATGTCGGACAGGCGCGGGCGGCAGGCGCACGTTACCTGCTCGCCCACGGCGCCCGCTGGCTGGCCAGCACCGATGGCGACAGCAATGTGGCGACAGACTGGCTGGTGGAGCAACTGGCACTGAATGCCGACGCCGTTTGCGGCACGGTCACACTCGCCATGCAGAACAATGGCCTGTCAGCCACAGCACAGACGCTGTTTGAACAGCACTATCAACATCGCGAAGGGCATCGGCACATTCATGGCGCCAACCTGGGCGTCAGTGCCTCTGCCTATTTGCGGGCCGGAGGATTTCCGTTCCTGGCCTGCCATGAAGACGTACATCTTGTCCGCCAACTGGAACGCAGCGGTGCCCGTATCGCATGGAGTTGCAGGCCACAGGTCACCACCAGCACTCGCCTTGACCCCAGGGCCAGCGGCGGGTTTGGTGATTACCTGAGACTGCTGTCAGAAGGGAGCAGTGAATCGGGCCATTGATGATGAGCCGTCTGCATGCCGGAACGATCGGCATCGGATGAGCCAAGAGTACTGCTGAAGAAGCGCACCGCTTCGGCACTGAGATTGCGATGGATATCTTCGCGGTCCACACCCTCACGGTCAGTGCATAACAGCGGCATGGTTGCGCGTTGTTCATCGCTGCACGGGGCCATGAATACGAAATGACCTGCGCCTGCCAGCAGCTTGTAGTCCGACACCTTCGGCAGCTTGCGCGCCAGAGCCTCTGCATTCTTGTCGATGGGCAGCAATTGATCGTCATCACCGGCATACATCAGCACCGGAACATGAACTTCGCTCAGGGTATGGCGGCCGAACATCAGGCTCAAGGGCGCCATGAGCATCAGCGCACCGACTCGCGGATCGGCCTGGGCATGCAAGTCGTCCCGGTCAGCGACAAGCTCCCCCCGGGTCTTGCAGGCATCGCGATCATCAGGCCGCTCCAGACAATACTGGCGCAGACGCTTGAGGTCCGGCTGCGCACCCGCGAGGATCAGTGCGGTTTCGCCACCTGCCGAATAACCGATCACGCCGACCTGACGGGCATTGAGATAAGGCGACAGCATGGGGTCGAGCAAGGCTGCGCTGATGGCTTCGGAAATCTGCAACGGACGGCCATAAAGATTGCTCAGGCTGCCGAGACGGCTGTGATCGCGATAGTTATCACCGGGGTGCATCACGGCCACGACCACAAAGCCCTGGCGAGCAAGAGACGTCGCCAGATCATGCAAGGCCAGCGGATTGCCAGTATTGCCGTGCGACAACAACAGCAACGGGAAACGTCCCATGGCAATCGGCACATCTTCACCGGCTTCAACCCGATAACCCTGGATCGCGCTCACCTGCTCCGACCCGGTGGACGGATAGAAAGCAATGGCCTGCATCAGCTGCGAATCCAGAGGATCGGGGAAACTGAGCTCATGAAAGCCCGCGCTCCAATCCTCACTCGCCTGTGCCTGCACTGAAATCAGGCCATTGAGCACAAAAACCAGCATCGCTGCACAAAGACGTACCATTTGAAGGCTCATCCTTTGTAGTCCTGAACAATCCATTTATGCGCACATGAGGAACTTCATGCTCCAGCGCCCCTGCTCTCACAGAAATGAGAGTCTTTGAATGGAAAATAGTGCATAAGCCGGGCCAGACTATTTATCGGGAGGACGTCTGTATTCCGGCTGGGGCCATTTTACTGCCGGTCAGCCACGCTTACCTGTAAGGAAGCTGTCAAGGTTTCAGGTTGCCGCGTATGGAAAGCAAAAACTCCACAGCCCGGCGCAAGCCAATGCACGGGCTGTGGAGTTCATGGATTCTGCCGGTAGCGTTTATTCGTCGTTCAGAAATGCCAGCACCGGTTGCGTGAACAACTCCCCCGCTTCGACGTTCGACAGATGCGCCGCATGCAGCTCGATCATCTGCGCGTCCTGGATACGCTCGATCATGAAGCGCCCGTCCGCAGGCGTGGTCACGGCATCCTGGGTACCACAGACCACCAGAACCGGCAGGCTGATCGAAGCGATCCGGTCACGGAAGTCGGCATCGCGCACGGCAGCGCAGTTGGCGGCATAGCCTTGAGGCGAGGTCTGCGCCAGCATGCCGACAATGGTCTCGACTTTTGCAGGCTCGGCAACGGCGAACTCAGGCGTGAACCAGCGGGCAATCGAGGCATCGCGCAAAGCAACCATCGCGGCCTGACCATCGCGCAGCACGGTTTCGATACGCGGATTCCACACCTCAGGCGTGCCGATCTTCGATGCGGTATTGCACAGCACCACACGCTCCAGACGCTCTGGAGCATTGATCGCCAGCCACTGGCCGATCAGCCCGCCCATGGACAGGCCACAGAAAGACACTTTGTCGATATGGAGCGCATCCAGCAATGCCAGCACATCACGCCCATTGCGCTCGATACTGTAAGGGCCTTCGCTGACCAGCGATCGGCCATGGCCACGAGTGTCGTAGCGCAACACGCGAAAATGCCGGGTAAATGCAGGAATCTGCGCATCCCACATGTGCAGATCAGTGCCCAGAGAATTGGACAGCACCAGTACCGGTGCATCGGCCGGGCCTTCCAGCAGATAATTGAGTTCACCCTCAGCGAGTTGCACGGCAGACATTCCAGGCTCCTGAACAAAACAAAAGATGCACAGTAGACACAGACGCATGGGCAAACAATCCGCTGATGGATTATTCGTGCGACTATCGAACACCTTAGAAGCAAGGACCACAAACACCATGCAAACCGAAGAAATCGCACGCTTCTGCCTGAACCTGCCGGGAGCCCGGGAAGACTATAAATGGGGCGGCGTAAGGGTGTTTTCAGTTGCCGAGAAGAAGATGTTCGCGGTGATGGACCTGGCCGGTCAGGGTTTGTCTTTCAAGGTCCACCCGGAGCTGTTTCTGGGTTACGTCGACCGGCCCGGTATCCGCCCGGCACCTTATCTGGCAAGGGCCCACTGGATCAGTGTCCAGCAGCCCCATGTGTTGAGCGACGATGAAATCAGGGATTTGCTCACCCGCTCGCATCAACTGGTGGTCAGCAAGCTACCGAAGCGCCTGCAGGTAGCGCTCAAGCTGTGACAGCCAGGGTTTGAACCAGCCGCTGTCGAGAAACAGCTGGTCGATCCAGAACAACTGATGCCCCAGCACAATCAGCCAGAACACCATCTGGAAAGACAGCTTGCGTGTCTTGTGCCGGAAAACCTGCTGGCCCAGCAAAGCCCCGGGCCAGCCGCCGAACAGTTCGGCCATGTGCAGAATGTTCTCCGGGGTGCGCCAGCCGCCGTTACCGGCCTGACGCTTGTCGTGCCGGTAAAGCAGAAACGCCAGCAGGCTGACGACCAGATAAGCCGCGAGCACCAAGGGGCTGCCTGACCTGGCCCACAACATGCCCGCGCCATAAGCAGGCATCGCGCACAACAGCACAAGGATGCAGACCTTGAGGTTCAATCCCTGAACCGGCGCCCTGCCCCCGCTCGGTCTCTGAATCGAAGAACGCTGCCGAGGCAGGGTCATGCCTTGGCCGCTGCCCAGTCGATCCAGCCAAACTGCCAGGTCGCGAGGATCAACAGGCCAAAGGCGATGCGATACCAGGCGAACACCGCATAGCTGTGCGTAGCGATGAACTTGAGCAGACCGCGCACGGCAATCATGGCGAAGATGAATGAGGTGATGAAACCGATCGCGAACACCGCAAAGTCATCGGGGCGAAACAGATCACGGTACTTGTAGCCCGAATACACCGCGGCCCCGACCATGGTCGGCATGGCCAGGAAGAAAGAGAACTCGGTCGCAGCCTTGCGCGACAGACCGAACAACAGGCCGCCGATGATGGTGGAGCCCGAGCGTGAAGTCCCCGGAATCATCGCCAGACACTGCGCCAGCCCCACTTTCAGGGCATCGCGCCAAGTCATGTCATCGACTGTTTCGGCACGTATCACATGCTGGCGACGCTCGGCCCAGAGCATGATCACGCCGCCAATCACCAGAGCAGTCGCGACGGTGATGGGGTTGAACAGATAGTGGTGAATCAGGTCCGCAAAAATCACCCCCAGCACGACTGCCGGCAGGAAGGCGATCAGCAGATTGATGGTGAAACGCTGCGCCTGTTGTTGCTTGGGCAGGCCAATGACCACGTCAAGAATCTTGCGCCGAAATTCCCAGACCACCGCCAGAATGGCGCCGAGCTGGATGATGATGTTGAACGCCATGGCCCGCTCACCACCGAAACCGATCAAGTCGGCAACGATGATCTGATGCCCCGTACTGGAAATCGGCAGAAACTCCGTCAGCCCCTCGACAACACCCAATATCAACGCCTGAGCGGCGGTCCAAAGATCCATCATTCCCCCATAAAGCGCTGCCTGTGGCTCGCTCGTTAGTGTTGTTTTGCAAAAAAGGTTGTAACTATGAGCATCCGAACCTGAACAATGCTTGAAGAGGATGCTTAAAAGCGCCGAGATGCTAGCAGACCTGCACGTGCAAAGGCTCCCTGTCTTGCGCATAAGCGCTTACAATCGCGCGCCCACCCATTCCAACCACACTCAGGGAGTCGCCATGTCCGGACTTGAACTCTTCGCTGCCGTCCTCGGCGTGATAGCAGTCTGGCTTACAGTGAAGCAGAACCCTTGGTGCTGGCCAATTGGCCTGGTGATGGTGGTGATCTATATCTGGATCTTCTTCGACGTAAAGCTCTATTCGGACATGCTGCTGCAAGTGATCTACGCCGGCCTTCAGGTGTATGGCTGGCTGCAGTGGACCCGACACGGCAACGGCTTGCCGGTGCGGGCGGTCACGGTCCTGCAGAGCGGGCCAGTCCTGGGCGGCCTGGCAATCGGCGCTGTCATCAGCCTGGTGCTGGGTGCTTCCATGGCTCATTTCACGGATGCAGCACAGCCCTGGCTCGATGCCGCGCTGACCGGTTTCAGCCTGGTTGCACAAGTGTGGATGGCACAAAAACGGGTCCAGTGCTGGCCCCTGTGGATCGTGCTGGATGTCATTTTCGTCGGCCTGTTCATTTACAAGGAGCTGTACCTGACTGCTGCGCTATACGGGCTCTTTACCCTGCTTGCCGTTCAAGGCTGGCGTGAGTGGCGCAACGATCTGGCGCTGGCGCGATGAAAATCCTGGTCCTGGCAGGTCCCGAATCCAGCGGCAAAAGCTGGTTGTCCGACGAAATACACAAACGTTTCGGCGGTCTGGTGGTGGGCGAGTACGTGCGCCATTTCATCGAGCAGCAAGGTCGCGACACTGCCTACAGCGATATTCCCGACATTGCCCAAGGCCAACTGGCCTGGGAGGACACGGCCCGCGCTACCGCCCCGCCGCTGCTGATTCTCGACACGCATCTTCTGAGCAACATGCTCTGGAGCAAGGCCTTGTTCGGTGATTGCCCGCAGTGGATCGAGCAGCAATTGCTTAGCAGGCACTACGACCTGCATCTGCTGCTTTCCCCTGAAGGTGTCGACTGGATCAGTGACGGGCAACGTTGCCAGCCGCAACTGAGCGAGCGACAGGCATTTTTCGAGAACAGTCGGCAATGGCTGCATCGCCATGCGCAGAACTATCAAGTCATCGGGGGTGATTGGGACACACGCCGCGAGCAGGCAATGGCTGCCGTCACGCAGCTACTGACTGGCTCAGCGGATCTGATGCTTGTGCAGCAGCCGATAGAACGTCGGCCGCGAAATACCTAAAACCTTGGCTGCAACGCTGAGGTTATCGCTGTGGCGGGTCAACACATCGCACAAGGCCTGACGCTCGGCCCGCGACTTGTAGTCATCCAGCGTCCCCATGCTGCTGGCAATATCCTCTTCACCGAGCAAGCCAAGATCCGCGGCCTCTATCTGCCGTCCCTCGGCCAGCACCAACCCGCGTCTTACGCGATTGGCCAGCTCCCGCACATTGCCGGGCCAGTCATGCTTGCCCATGGCGATCAAGGCGTCCTGGCTAAAATTGCGGGCACGCCTGCCGGTTTCCTGGCTGTAGAAATGCGCAAAATGATTGGCCAGCATGGCCAGATCACCATGTCGTTCACGCAGAGGCGCAGTGCCGACCTGCAAGACATTCAGGCGGTAGTACAAATCTTCACGGAAGCGCTTTTTACGGATGGCGGTTTCAAGATCCACATGGGTCGCGGCCAGCACCCGTACATCCACGGGAATCGCTTCGCTACCACCGAACCGCTCGATATGCCGGTCCTGCAACAGGCGTAGCAGATGGGCCTGGGTTTCCATGGGCAGATCGCCTATATCGTCCAGAAACAACGTTCCGCCATTCGCCGCTTCGATGCGGCCGATCTTGCGCTCCAGGGCTCCGTTGAAAGCACCTTTCTCATAACCGAACAGCTCTGTGTGCAATAGATGCTCGGCAATAGCACCGCAATTGACTGCAACGAATGGCTTGTTCCTGCGCTGCGACTGCATGTGCAAGGTACGCGCAACCAGCTCCTTGCCAGTACCGCGCTCGCCGCGGATCAGCACCGGTGATTCAGTGGGAGCCAGCTTGCTCAGCAAACGACGCAACTCGCGGATAGGACGGCTCTCGCCCAGCATCTCGTGATCGGAGCTCGATACTTGCGCCGCCCCCTGGGCACGCAGACGTGCCATGCCATAAGCCCGGCCCAGCGTGACCTGCATGCGAGCCACATCGAAAGGCAAGGTGTGAAAATCGAAAAACCACTCACAGACAAAATCACCGATCTTTTCGCGCCGCAGGTCATTGGGTGCAAGCACCGCAATCCATTGAGTGTTGCTGCGGGTAATCAGCTCCTTGACCACTTCGGGGTGCTCGAAATGTTCAGGCATGAGACGAATCAGACCAACATCGCAACGCTGGTTAAGCGCCCCTTCCAGCGTATTGCTGTCCACAGCCCATCCGGCAGCCTGCAAGACAGGGATCAACTGATGGCAATCATCGCTGGGATCAACAATCAACAGACGTCGTGTTTGGGCCGCTTCATGCATATTAGGTTTCCTTGGCGCCCGACGTGGAAGAGAGTGATTAAAATCTTTTTATAAACAGTAAGTTGACGAGCCCGAATGTTACATTAGCAAATATTTGACACACCCTTGTACCGTTTAAATATATCGCTCATAACGAAAAGTAATTAAACAGGTTGTAACGTTTTTACAGTCAGGAAATTCTGCCGGTCATTGAACCGAACATCGTAAAAATTGCCTCAGATCAAGCCGAACGCGGCATGGATGTAAAAAAATTGAAAATATCCGGCAAGCGGTGTGACTCACCCCACCCTGTTCGGCATCAACACAGGTAACCAGCCGAACGGTCAGCCCACCGACGTGACTGGACTGATATGGGCATTTTGAGGAATTGAAAATGAACGCCCCACTGCGCTTCAACGATGCACTTCTGATCGCTGGAAACGCCTTTGCACCTTTCCAGTGTGTTGCCTGGGCAGCCCAGGCCGGAAGCGGCGAACTGAGCCTTACAGTGATCGACCGCACCTGCGCACTGATCGGTCGTAAACAGATCCCGAGCAGCGCTTACTCCGACCCTGTTCAACTGGCCAGCGCCCTGAAAGAAGCTCGCGAAGAAATCAGCAATGAGGGTTACAGCCTCCAGCCTTGGACCATGCCGGCTTGATGGCGTGACTCTTGTCGCGAATGAATTCGCTCCTACTTGTGGGTGAATTCATTCGCGAGACGTCATTTGAAGGATATACATTTTCTTCGGATGTACGAACCCTTCGCGAATTAATTCGCTCCTACGGAAACTTCATTAAATTCATGATGTTGCGTTTTATTCGCGAAGCTCTTCAATATGCCGGTAATCGGCACCCAGTCTATTAGCCAGTTCCCGCGCCCGGCCCAGCCGGATCGGTCCTTTCTCTATATCGATCAACAGGCTCTCGCAGTCGAAACCTGAACAGTGCGGCATGTCCTTGATACGACCATCGGTGAGGATCAATACACGCAAATGTTCGGCGGGATAACGCTGCTGACGCACCTTCAACCAGTCCTTCGCCTGCTCGATGGCAGCAAACAAGGGCGTTCCTCCGCCAGCGCCCAGCGCATCCAGCCAGGGACGCAATGCCGCCGAGGCCTTGAGCCCTTGATGCTTCCACTGCGGGACATTGCCGCTGGCGGTCAGCAATGCCAGCCTTGCGCGACGGCGATAAGCCTCGTCAAAAACCTGGGCCAGCATGCCCTTGGCCTGACTCAAGGCCTGATGACGACGTGTCGAGGCCGATGCATCGACGATCACCAGCAACAACTCCGCAGGCCGACTGCTGCGAGGCTGGCGCACCAGATCGTTGCGGCTTTGCGGGCGACCGCGCAATAACGTGGGCAGCCAGGCAATCGCGCCATCGATACCCGAACGCGCGGCACCATGACGCCCGGAAGTCAGTTTGCCTGGACGGGGGCTGGCATCCGCCCCCTTTGCCGAACGAGGGCGGATGCCTAAGGCTTTTTTGGCCAGCTCGGCACTTCGCGGCGCGCCCCTGTCGGCACTGGCCGGGCAGGCAATTCACCCCAGTTGCCCTGCCCGCTTTGCGGCTGAGGGTTTTGCGGGCTAGCCTGGCTGGATGGCGGTGTTTCAGGGCTCTGTGCCGGAGGCGCAGGATCGCGGCGCCGGTGACGCAAGGCAAACTCGGCCACCGCGTCGATATCCTGCTCCTCGATCACACTGACGCCACGCCACGCAGCATGCGCACGCGCAGCACGCAGCCAGACCAGATCGGCCCGCATGCCATCGACACCCGCAGCAAAACAGCGCTCGGTGACAAGACCCAGCGACCGGTCATCCAGCTCAATGGAAGGCAACAACCCACGAGCCTGCTCACAGCGTTGCTTCAAGGCTTGCTGCTGGCCTTGCCATGCCTGACAAAAGCCATGGGGGTCGGCATCGAAATCCAGACGTCGGCGGATGATCTGGCTGCGCTCGGCTGGCAAGGTCTGCCCGCTCAGAACCACGTTCAGACCAAAACGGTCCAGCAGTTGCGGACGCAATTCGCCTTCTTCCGGGTTCATGGTGCCGATCAGCACGAAGCGTGCTGCATGGCGATGGGAAATACCGTCGCGCTCCACCAGATTGGTACCGCTGGCAGCGACATCCAGCAACAGGTCGACAAGGTGATCGGCCAGCAGATTGACCTCATCCACATACAGAACACCACCGTCAGCCTTGGCCAAAACACCGGGCGAGAACTGCGCACGACCTTCGGACAGCGCCGCATCCAGATCCAGAGTGCCGACCAGACGCTCTTCGGTAGCGCCCAGCGGCAAGGTGACGAACTGACCGCTGGCCAGCAGGTCCGCCAGACCACGGGCCAGGGTCGACTTGGCCATGCCCCGCGGGCCTTCGATCAGCACGCCGCCGATTCTGGGGTCGATGGCTGCCAGGCACAGCGCCAGTTTCAGATCATCTGCACCGACTACGGCTGCCAGAGGAAAATGCGGGGTGTCGGTCATGCTTGGGTCAGGCAAGTTCATCAGCTCTCTTCTATATCCAGCAGCAGGTCTTCCAGCGCTTCACGATAGTCGCCCGGCTCCTGCCAGAGCCCACGCTGCTGGGCTTCAAGCATGCGTTCGGTCATGTCGCGCAGGGCATCGGGGTTGTGCTGGCGAATGAATTGGCGGGTCGATGGATCAAGCAGATAGGCATCGGCCAGCAGTGCATATTGGTGGTCGTCGATCAGCTCGGTAGTGGCATCGAACGCGAACAGGAAGTCCACGGTCGCAGCCATTTCGAACGCGCCTTTATAGCCATGCCGTTTGACGCCTTCGATCCACTTCGGGTTGGCCGCACGGCTGCGGATCACCCGGTTCAGCTCTTCCTTGAGGGTGCGAATTCTAGGCAAGTCCGGCTGGCTGTGATCGCCGTGGTAGCTGGCCGTTTTCTGGCCGCTCAGGCTTTCGGCGGCAGCCAGCATTCCGCCCTGGAACTGGTAGTAATCGTTGGAATCCAGCAGGTCATGCTCTCGGTTATCCTGATTCTGCAACACCGCCTGAACCTGCGTCAGTCGTTGTGCAAACTGCTGGCGGGCCGGCGTGCCTTCATCGGCTGCGCCGTAGGCATAGCCGCCCCAGTTCAGATAGACCTCGGCCAGATCGTCACGGCTTTGCCACAGACGCCCGTCGATAGCGCCCTGCACACCCGCGCCATACGCACCGGGCTTGGCACCGAAGATTCGCCAACCGGCCTGGCGCACTGCCTCGTCTTCGCTCAACCCGGTTTCCTGCAAGCTGCGGCGCTCTTCACGAACCCGGGCGGCCAGCGGGTTCTGATCGTCCGGCTCATCGAGAGCGGCCACGGCCTGTACGGCGGCATCGAACAGGCGGATAAGATTGGCAAAAGCATCACGGAAGAACCCGGACACTCGCAAGGTCACGTCCACACGAGGACGATCCAGCAAACTCAGCGGCAGAATCTCGAAATCATCGACCCGCTGACTGCCCGTCGCCCAGACGGGACGCACGCCCATCAGGGCCATGGCCTGAGCGATATCGTCACCACCGGTGCGCATGGTGGCCGTGCCCCAGACCGACAGGCCGAGCTGGCGCAAATGATCGCCATGATCCTGAAGATGGCGCTCCAGCAGCAGGTTTGCCGACTGGAAGCCAATCCGCCAGGCCGTAGTGGTTGGCAGATTGCGCACATCCACAGTAAAGAAGTTGCGACCGGTGGGCAGCACGTCAAGCCGACCTCGACTCGGCGCACCGCTCGGGCCAGCCGGCACGAAACGACCGCTCAGGGCATCGAGCAGGCCACGCATCTCTTCGGGGCCACAGGCATCGAGGCGCGGGGCTACGACATCGCGCAGGCTATCCAGAACCAGTGCCAGTTCCGGGTGCTCAGGAAGATCGTCGACTGCTTCATTCTTGACGATGCGCTCGATCAGGATGGCGGCATACAACTCCAGCCGCTCTCGCGTATCCCCCGTGGTACGCCATGGATCGTTGCTCACCGCCAATAAGGCTGACGGGCGCGGCCCGCTCCAGGGTTCAGCCAGATCACAATCCAGTGGATCGAAATCCAGCACCAGCGCCTTGGCCAGCACCCGCAACAGGCTCGACTGCGCGCCACGGCCATCGCCACGGGGAATGCGCAGCAACGCCAGCAGCGTGTCGATGCGCAGGCGCCCCTCGGGGGATTGGCCGAAGACATGCAGGCCATCGCGGATCTGCGATTCCTTCAGGTCACACAGATAAGTGTCCAGACGCGGCAACCAGATCGCCGCATCGGCGTCGCTGTCGATGGAGTCGTCCAGCGCCAGTTCGCGGTCGATACGGGTTTCGCGCACCAGCTTGAGGATGTCTCGCTGAAGCTCCAGCGCCCTGCGCGGGTCAAGCAGTTGCGCTTCGTAATATTCGTCGGCCAGCAGTTCCAGATTGCGCAGCGGGCCGTAGGTTTCGGCACGGGTCAGCGGCGGCATCAGATGGTCGATGATGACCGCCTGGGTACGGCGCTTGGCCTGGGCACCCTCGCCCGGATCGTTGACGATAAACGGGTAGATATTCGGCATCGCGCCCAACACCGCGTCGGGCCAGCAATCCTGCGACAGGCCAACGCCCTTGCCCGGCAGCCACTCCAGATTGCCATGTTTGCCCACATGCAGCACAGCATGCGCACCATAAGCCTTGCGCAACCAGAAGTAGAACGCGAGATAACCGTGGGGCGGTACCAGATCGGGGTCGTGATAGACCGCGCTGGGGTCCACTTGATAGCCACGGGCGGGCTGGATACCGACAAAGGTCAGACCAAAGCGGATACCAGCAATCATCATCCGCCCGCTACGGAACATCGGGTCATCCACGGGCGCGCCCCAACGGGCATTTACCGCATCGCGATTGGCCTGGGGCAAGGCATCGAAGGCTTGCAGGTATTCATCCAGCGCCATGCTTTGCTGACAGGGACGCAGATCGATGCTGTCCAGATCGTTGGTGACGCCGCCGAGCAATTGCTGAATCAGCGCAGTACCGCTTTCAGGCAACTGCGCCAGCGGATAGCCCTCGCCCTGCATGGCACGCAGGATATTCAGCGCCGCCGCAGGCGTGTCGAGCCCGACTCCGTTGCCGATCCGGCCATCGCGGGTCGGGTAGTTGGCCAGGATCAACGCTACCCGCTTGCTGGCATTGGGCAAGCGCGCCAGTTCGATCCAGCGCCGCGCCAGTTGCGCAACGAAGCCCATACGCTCTGGATGAGCGCGATAGCACACCACATCCGACTGGCTGCGCTCGCTGCGCCAGGCCAGATCCTTGAAGCTGACGGGTCGGCTGATGATCCGCCCGTCCAGCTCCGGCAAGGCAATGTGCATCGCCAGATCCCGAGCGCCCAGCCCTTGCTCGCTGGCCTGCCAGGCGGGCTGGTTGTCCTGGGCGCAAATAGCCTGGATGACCGGCACATTGCGGCGAAACGGTCGCAGATGCGGCGCTTCCGGGCTGGACTGGGCAAAGCCTGTGGTGTTGAGGATCAGTTCGGCTTCGACTTCATCCAGCCAGTCCTCGACCATGGTCAGGCAACCCGGCTCCTTGAGACTGGCCAGCGCAACCGGCAAAGGGTTGAGCCCTTCGGCCTGCAAGCGCTCACAGAACACATCGATGAAACCGGTATTGGCGGCCTGCAAGTGGGAGCGGTAGAACAGCAGCGCGACCACCGGCTGCCCGGCAATCCAGTCAGCCTGCCAGTCAGTCAGCGCGGCACCGGGTTTATGTGGATGGTAGATCGCCGTACGCGGCAATGGCCGGGGCTCGCCCCATGGATAGTCGCGCTCAAGCCAGCTACTTGCCAGGCAGCGATAAAGATCCAGTGCGTTTTGCAGCCCGCCCTGACGCAAGAACTGCCAGAGCCGGTCCCGCGCTTCGGCGGGCACGGTGCTCAGGTCGCTCAATTCCGGATCGGGACGATCATCGCCCGGTACCAGAATCACCTGCACACCACGGGCAGCAAGCTCCATCAAGCGCTCGACGCCATAACGCCAGTAGCCGATGCCGCCATGCAGGGAAATCAGAATGACCCTGGCGTGACGCAACACTTCATCGACGTACAAGTCCACCGAAGCGTGATTCTGCACCTGCATCGGGTTGGCCAGACGCAGGCTCGGGTAATCGTCGGGCAGTTGCTGCGCAGCTTCGGCCAGCAAGGCCAGGCTCGAATCGCCGCTACAGAGAATCACCAGCTCGGCCGGGGTCTGCCCCAGGTCGGCAATGCTGTCGTCGGGGACGAAACCGCCCGGCTGGGTTCTCAGTAAATGCATGGGTCAGGCAAGACTCGTAACGTTAAAGTTGGGCTCGCAGCGCTGTATGAACTTCAGACTCAAGCTCATCGTAGAGTTGCTTTTCCAGCGCGGCAGCATCGAGTTCCTGGCCAATCAATACCAGATGGGTGGCACGCTCTTCATCAGCCTTCCATGCACGGTCAAAGTGCTTGTCGAAACGAGTGCCCACACCCTGAATCAAGAGACGCATCGGCTTGCCGGGAATCGCGGCAAAACCTTTGACGCGCAGGATACCGTGCTGAACGACCATGCGGTTCAGCACGTTCAGCAGGAAGGCCTCTTCGGCTGGCGGCAGCTTGATGGAGATCGAATCGAATACATCGTGATCGTGGTCATCATGATCATCGTCGTCATGATGGTCATGGTGAGTCTTGCGGCTGTCGATATGCAGTTCCGACTCCGCGCCAATGCCCAGCAGTACATTGATTGGCAGACGGCCATTGCTGGCCTCGATGACCTTGACCGCTGGCGGCAGCTCTTCGGCAACTTCGGCACGCACCGCAGCCAGACCTTCGGGATCGATCATGTCGGCCTTGTTGAGGATCACCAGGTCGGCACTGGCCAGCTGATCAGCAAACAGTTCATGCAGCGGGGACTCATGATCCAGATTCGGGTCGAGCTTGCGCTGGGCGTCCACTTGATCCGGGAAAGCCGCGAAAGTGCCTGCGGCAACGGCCGGGCTGTCGACCACGGTTATGACCGCATCGACGGTGCAGGCATTGCGGATTTCCGGCCACTGGAAAGCCTGGACCAGCGGTTTTGGCAACGCCAGACCCGAGGTTTCGATAAGGATGTGGTCCAGGTCGGCGCGACGCGACACCAATTCGCGCATCACCGGGAAGAACTCTTCCTGCACCGTGCAGCACAGGCAGCCATTGGCCAGTTCGTAGACACGACCAGTGGCTTCTTCTTCGGTGCAACCGATGGTGCATTGCTTGAGGATTTCGCCGTCGATGCCCAGCTCGCCGAACTCGTTGACGATCACCGCGATACGACGCCCTTCGGCGTTATCGAGCATATGCCGCAACAAGGTGGTTTTACCCGAACCCAGGAAACCGGTAACGATGGTGACGGGAAGTTTGGCCAGTGTTTTCATCGGATGCCCTTTGGCAATACGGCGGGCAAGCAGGACGAGAACCGTGCGCTGCGCACGGATCGATTCGCCACCGGATCACCCCGCCCGGTTGTAGTGAGAATTCGTGGGCCTGTGGCCCGGTTCGAGGCAGGTCTCCTGGCTTACGGCGGCGTATCGGCGGTGCTGGCCGACAGGCATTCATCGCGCCTTCCCGCTTGCGCAGTGGCCATGCAATGAACATCACCGTTTACAGTTGCGGGGGCAGCTGCGGCTTGGACCGCATTCCCGTCTTAGCTCTACCCTCCTGCAGAAGGCAGAGAACCTCAAGTGCGCAAGGCTACGCAGTGGTCGAGGGCAGGTCAATCGTTCAGATTGACGTTCAGTGGCTGCCATGCTCTCCTATTACAACTTGTTACGGGTGCCCTTCACGGGGTGAAACGGGAAACCGGTGCGCTCATTCACGCATGAGCAAGTCCGGCGCTGCCCCCGCAACGGTAAGCGAGAGAGGGTCAGAACCACTGTGCCACGGCATGGGAAGGTGATCCTGAAGGTGTTGAACGCTGCACATCAACGCCCCTCGCGAGCCCGGAGACCGGCCCGATACTGACTCAATGACACACCCGCGGTGGGCGGGCGCAGTTGAAACCTCCTGGCGCCCGTCAGCAGGTTCCTGTGCGCATGCCCGCCTGTCGAAACCAGAGGGAAGCGCCATGTCCACCATCAGCAGCAGCCAGTCGAGCACAGCCACATCCACCCAGACCCAACGCCTGACCGCCGCCATCAGCGCTGCGATTCTTGGTGCGTGCCTGGTGTATTTCGCCGGTTTCTCGCACATCGCCGCCGTTCACAACGCCGCGCACGACACCCGCCACAGCGCCGCCTTCCCTTGCCATTGAGACCTGACGCCATGTTCAAGCGAATCATCCAGACCGCAGGCTTCAGCGGTCTGCTGGCGGCACTGCTGCTGACCTTGCTGCAAAGCTTCTGGGTCGCGCCGCTGATTCTTCAGGCCGAAACCTACGAAAAAGCACCTGCCGAGCATGTGCATGAACATGATCATGCCGAGGGCGCAGCCGCCGGACACAGTCACGACGAAGAGGCCTGGGAACCGGAAGACGGCTGGCAGCGCATCCTCTCCACGACCGGTGGCAATCTGGTGGTCGCAGTCGGTTTTGCCTTGATGCTGGTCGCGCTCTACACCCTGCGCGGACCGGGCCGCACCTCCCAGGGCGCGCTATGGGGGCTGGCCGGTTTTGCGGTTTTCGTTCTGGCACCAACGCTGGGGCTGCCGCCCGAACTGCCGGGCACTGCGGCCGCCGACCTGAACCTGCGCCAATACTGGTGGATCGGGACTGCGGCTTCCACGGCTGCCGGGCTGGCCCTGATCGCCTTCGGCCAGAACTGGCTGCTCAAAGTGCTGGGCGCGGCCATTCTGGTAGTGCCGCACCTGATTGGCGCACCACAGCCGCTGACCCACGAGAGTCTGGCTCCTGAAGCACTGGAATCACAGTTCATCATGGCTTCGCTGCTGACCAACGCACTGTTCTGGATTGCTCTGGGCCTGATCAGCGCCTGGCTGTTCCGTCGCAACAATGCCGACCTGCACGCCTGATCACACCCCCGCACAGCCCCGTCCTGTCCTTGTGGCAGGCCTGGGCTGCCAGCGTGGCTGCCCGTCCACGCACCTGCTGGAGCTGATCGAAAGCAGCCTGAAAGCCCACGCTCTGGAGATCGGAGCCATCACCGCCCTCGCCTCCATCGACCTCAAGCAGGACGAGCCGGGCTTGCTGGAGCTGGCTGAATACCTGTCAGTACCGCTGATTTTCTTCGATGCCTCTCAACTGGCACGATACGAACCGCAACTGACCCATCGCTCGCCAACGACGTTCCTGCACACCGGCTGCCACGGCGTTGCCGAAAGTGCAGCGCTGGCACTGGCCAGCCAATTGGGCAACAGCCCTGCAACACTGGTGATCGAACGCCAGAAAAACATCAGGGCAACATTTGCCTTGGCACGCTCCCCTGGGCAGGGTTGATAATCCGCTGCTCATTTATCGCGCTCGACTCAGGAGAATCCATTGACCGTCTTTTTCATCGGTGCAGGCCCAGGCGACCCGGACCTCATCACCGTCAAAGGCCAACGATTGATCAACAGTTGCCCGGTCATCATTTACGCGGGCTCACTGGTGCCAGTCGCGGTGCTGGATGGCAATCGGGCCATTCAGGTGGTCAATAGTGCCGAGTTGCACCTGGAGCAGATCATTGCCTTGATGAAATCCGCTCATGAACAGGGCCGGGATGTGGCCCGCGTGCATTCCGGTGACCCGAGCCTGTATGGTGCGATTGGCGAACAGATTCGTTGCCTGCGCGAGTTGGGAATTCCCTTCGAGATCATCCCCGGCGTAACAGCCACGGCGGCCTGCGCAGCACTGCTGGGCACCGAACTGACGCTGCCGGACATTTCCCAGAGCGTGATCCTGACCCGCTATGCCGACAAGACCTCAATGCCACTTGGCGAGGAGCTGGCAAGCCTGGCACAGCATCGCGCCACCATGGCCATTCATCTGGGGGTCAATAATCTGCAGAAAATAGTGGAAGAGCTGACGCCGCATTACGGCCCCGACTGCCCCATAGCCGTGGTGCATCGCGCAAGCTGGCCGGATCAGGACTGGGTTTTGGGCACGCTGGCCAACATTCACGACAAGGTGCAGGAGAAAGGCTTCAGGCGTACGGCACTGATACTGGTTGGTCGCGTACTGGCAGACGATACGTTTGGCGAGTCATCGCTGTATCGGGCCGGGCATGCTCATTTGTTCAGGCCTTGAATGAAGGGTTTCGCGAATGAATTCGCTCCCACGTAATAAGGAGCGGATTCACTCGCGAAGAAAACAACTCAGTAGTAAGCGTTTTCTTTCTGGGTATGGTCAGTCACATCACGCACACCGGCCAGCTCGGGGATGCGTTCGAGCAAGGTGCGCTCGATGCCTTCCTTCAAGGTGACATCGGCCTGACCGCAACCCTGGCAACCACCGCCGAACTGCAGGACGGCGATATTGCGCTCTTCTTCCTCGATCACGTCGATCAGGGTCACCTGACCACCGTGGCTGGCGAGCCCCGGATTGATCTCGGTTTGCAGGTAGTAGTTGATACGCTCGTTGATCGGGCTGTCGGCATTGACCATCGGGACTTTGGCGTTTGGCGCCTTGATAGTCAACTGGCCACCCATGCGATCCGTTGCGTAATCGACAACGGCGTCATCCAGAAAAGCTTCGCTGAAACCATCGATCCAGGCGGTGAAGCTCTTCAGGCCAATGGCCTTGTCTTCAGGTTTTTCTTCGCCCGGCTTGCAGTAGGCAATGCAGGTTTCAGCGTACTGGGTGCCAGGCTGGGTGATAAACACTCGGATGCCGATACCCGGGGTATTCTGCTTTTCCAGCAGATCGGCCAGATAATCGTGGGCAGCATCGGTAATAGTGATAGCGGTCATGAACATTCCTCGCAGACTTGGCGGCAGTTTACGCCAATCGGATGCGCATACAAAGTCCTAGTGTTTTTGTCAGGAAAGCGCAACCGATTCTCTTCCTTGCTGGCGGGCATCCAGACTGCGGCGCATTCGGCGATACAAGCCCTTCTCGATCCACTCATAGCTGCCCCAGGCGCCAATGGCGATGATCGGCACACAGAAGGCAAACACCAGATACGGGCTCAAGGCAAAGCGCTGCGCCATGAGCAAGCCACCGTAGAGCACCAGAACATGCAGCAGATATACCGAGTAGGAACAGTCGCCCAGAGTCTTGAGCATCCGGCTGCCGCGCAAGTAAGGCTCCAGCGAAATGGCGCACAGCACGATCAAGGCGCTTGGCAGCCCCCAGTTCAGCAGGCGTTGCTCGTTGGTCAGGTGATGGATCAGCAGCATTCCCGCCACAATCCCGGCCAATGGCAACCATAACCCTTCCTTGATCCAGCCCCGGCGATACAGCATGCCGATACCGATCCCCAACAGGAATTCATAGACGATGTCGTTGCCGTAGAAACGGCTGATCAAACCACTGCGAGCCAGAATCTCGGTCACGACAAACAGCGCGGCGGCGATGATCAAGGGCCGATGGCGCTGCTCGAAGAGAAAGACCATGGAGAACAGCACATAAAACAGCATCTCGTAGTTCAGGGTCCAGCCGACGTTAAGCGTCGGATACAAACCGTAGCCACCGGGATTTTCCGAAGGAATGAAAAGCAATGAAAGGAAGAAGTTCTGCCAGCCGATTACCTGATGGGGAAGCCAGGGCGCCGCAACCAGCAGCAACAGCCCCATGGCAGCGGTATACAGCCAGTAAGCCGGCACGATGCGGATCAGGCGGTGCAGGATAAAACGCCCGGCGGGCATGTCGCTGCCATGGGTCGAGAGGTAAATCACCAGCCCGCTGATGACAAAGAAGATATCGACGCCCACGGCGCCCTTGGAAACAAAGAATTCGCCAACGGGACCGCTGGCCTTGAAATCGAAAAAAATCTGCATGAAGTGATGACACACAACAACCCACGCGGCGAAAGCCCGTAAAGCCTGAACCGAAATCAACATCCAAAAACCTCTTGTCACCTGCCTTTTCAACCATAAGCCCGGACACGAAGCGAGCCGGACACGCATGAGGTCGGACAGTGGGATGACAGAAAAGATCAGGAAAATCCTGTTTCGTTCAGGAAACAGTAGTGGCGGCAGGCCACGTCCGACGTGGCCTGCAACGACATTCAGAGGTTTTCGTAGCGATTCATATCCAGCACCCCGCTCTCTCGCGGCTCGGTCTCCTGGATATAGCGGCTGATGTCATGGAAATAGGTCCAGAACAGCGGATGAGTGCGGCGCACACCCCAGCGCTGCACGATCTTCTCGAACCCGTCCTGATCCTTGACCTGCTGCATGGCGTCGACAAACCCGGACACTTCGTCAGCCGGGATATTGAACATGAAGTTCGGATAGCTGCTGAGCACGCCCGGGTAAATGGTCAGGGTGTCCAGACCCGGCTGGTAGCGATAGGACTCGCCCAGCAGGAAGGCAACGTTACTGTGGGCGCGGTTGCGCAGCATGCTGTACATCACACGTTTGCCGCTGGCGTCTTCAATACGCAGCATGGTCGCTTCGGGCAACTGATCGATGACCTTGAGGCCAGCGGCAGGCCTTGAAACCAGTCGACTGAGAGACTGCTCTGCCTGGGCAAAAGCGGGGCTGATACCGGGTCGCGAGCAATAAGCCCCCATGCAGCGGTTGATCGGGTCCGGCGCGGCGTTGAGGGTGCCGGAGCGCTGAATCAACTCCCGGGAGAAGTCCTGACGAGGGTGGCGCTCGTCAAGCCTCAGGCCGCTTGGAGTGTCGTCATCGATGCTCTGGTAGTCCAGCCACATCTTGAATTTGCCGGAGTCCTGATACAGGTCGCCCAGCATCTTCTCGCGCTTGTCGGCAGGCATCAGACGCATGAAATTGATTTCCGCACCGTTGCGGATCAGGTCGAAATACAGCCGGGTCTGGGCCTGATGGGAAATATTGCCGTAGACATCGAAGTTCACCGCCAACTGGTAATAGGTGCGCTCCAGCAACGGGTAATCGAACAACCATAGCGAGTGCGGCACATCGCCGATCAGCCCTTTGGTCACCGATGCGCTGTCGAAGTGGCGGAATACTGTCAGCAGCGAGTTATCATTGCCGGCCCACAGCGTCGACCAACTGGGTGGCGTCATGCTGGCGTAGCTGTCGCGGCGCAGGTTTTCATAAGCGTTGCGACGATCCCGGTAGGACAGCCACAGGCTCAGGATGCTGCCTACCTCGTCGTTCTGCCCGGGCATGGCCAGCAATGGCGTTGCCTGCCCACGGTACTGGGCGTCGATGACATAACGATCATGACTCGGCTCCTGGAACAGCACCCAGAAATGGTCGCGAATCACGTCGGTCGCAATCTGCCCACGGCACACCGGACCGCGAATGAAGGTGCGCACGAAGTATTCGGCGTTATCGAGCATGAACTGATAACGCGCCTGCGCCGGAATCGCCTCGAAAGTCAGAAACGGGTTGGCACGATGCCCCGGCCCATAGCCCGGCATTGCATCCACGCTCCAGTTGGCGCTGTAAAACAGATCCTTGACCCGCTTCAGCTTCTGCGGGCTCATGGCGTAGGTGATATGGGTCTTGTGGACGATCACGCCCTGTACCGGTATCAGCCGGTAATAGAAGTCATTGCCCGGATCGTCATTGGGGCGACGGGTAGCGATCAGATCGACAGGTTTGCCGCTTGGCGTGCGCGAGCGTACCCACTGAAAGAAGTGCCCGGTATCACCACCTTCGAAATAGACATGCGCCAGAAACAGGTGCTCGTACAACCATCGACCCACCAGCGTCTCTCTGGAACCCGGGCGGTTGAGCAAGGCTTCCCATTCGGCAATCTGCGCCGCTTCAGCGACATTGGGCATGATGGGTTGTTGTTCGACCGGCGCACCGGCAGACAGCCAGCGCTGCAAGGTCTGGTACTCGGCGTCGCTCAGCCCGGCCACCGCCAACGGCATGCCGCCGGTGGGATGCGCCTGGGCATAGGCAGGAAACTCGCCCGGCAGCGGGCAGAGGTTTTCCCGGTTCAACCCCAGAACGATGTCGTCGGGAATCTTGCTGTTGGGCGGCAGCGGCGCACTGCGCCCCAATTCCAGCATGCGTGCCATCAAGGCAGCCTGACTGCCCTGGGCATCGAGCACCGAATAGAAATCCTTGCGCCGCCATGCATCGGTGCCCTGAGCATCGTAAAACAGCCGGGTGGGCGCCATCGCCGTACTGCGCTCGCCCTGATAGACCGGGGTCTTGCTGGCCCCGCGGCTCATGCCCTCGCCGCTGCCCAGGTTCAACTGGCAAGGCGCGTCGTTGCAGGCATGGCAGGCCACGCACTTCTGGGTCAGGATCGGCTGGATATCCCGCACATAGGAAATAGCGGGGCCCGGGGCCGCAGGCACTCCCTGAGCCTGGACAGCACAACACCACAACAACAGAACGAGACTTGGCAATGAGCGGTACGGCATATCCAGGGCCTTGAAATGAAAAACCGCGCAATTCTACAGCTGTTAGAGCACACCAACATGAGCTATTTTCATGCAAAGGCGCCATCAACACCAAAAGCGCTCCGGTTTGGTATGATCTCGACCTTTCTGTATCGGCCTTTTCAAGGTATCCCTATGTCTGACCGCAGCGCCCGCCATCAAGCCTTTCTCAACGCACTTAAACAGAGGATCCTGATCCTCGATGGCGGCATGGGCACCATGATCCAGAGCTACAGGCTCGAGGAAGAGGATTACCGTGGCAAACGCTTCGCCGACTGGCCAAGCGATGTCAAAGGCAACAACGACCTGCTGGTTCTGACGCGCCCCGATGTCATCGGTGCCATCGAGAAGGCCTATCTGGATGCCGGTGCAGACATTCTTGAAACCAACACCTTCAACGCCACCCAGGTTTCCCAGGCCGATTACGGTATGGAAGCGCTGGTCTACGAGCTGAACGTAGAAGGTGCCCGGCTGGCGCGCAAGGTCGCCGATGCAAAAACCCTCGAAACCCCGGACAGACCGCGTTTTGTCGCGGGTGTGCTCGGCCCGACCAGCCGCACCTGCTCCCTGTCGCCGGACGTGAACAACCCCGGCTACCGCAACGTGACCTTCGACGAGTTGGTAGAGAATTACACCGAAGCCACTCGCGGCCTGATAGAGGGCGGCGCCGACCTGATCCTGATCGAAACCATCTTCGACACCCTCAACGCCAAGGCCGCGATCTTCGCCGTGCAGGGAGTATTCGAGGAAATCGGCTTCGAGTTGCCGATCATGATTTCCGGCACCATCACTGACGCTTCGGGCCGTACCCTGTCCGGCCAGACCACCGAAGCCTTCTGGAACTCCATCAGCCACGCCAAACCGATTTCCGTGGGCCTGAACTGCGCTCTGGGTGCCAGCGACCTGCGCCCTTACCTGCAGGAACTGTCCACCAAGGCCAACACCCACGTTTCCGCGCACCCGAACGCCGGCCTGCCCAACGCCTTCGGCGAATATGACGAACTGCCGAGCCAGACGGCAAAGATCATCGAGGAATTCGCCCAGAGCGGCTTCCTGAACATCGTCGGCGGCTGCTGCGGCACCACGCCTGCGCATATCAAGGCGATTGCCGAAGCGGTATCCGGCTACGCTCCGCGCCAGATCCCGGATATTCCGAAAGCCTGCCGCCTGTCGGGTCTTGAGCCGTTCACCATCGACCGCCAGTCGCTGTTCGTCAACGTCGGTGAGCGTACCAACATCACTGGCTCCGCCCGCTTCGCCCGCCTGATCCGTGAAGACAACTACACCGAAGCCCTGGAAGTCGCCCTGCAGCAGGTCGAAGCCGGTGCCCAGGTGATCGATATCAACATGGACGAAGGGATGCTGGACTCGAAGAAGGCCATGGTGACCTTCCTCAACCTGATCGCAGGCGAGCCGGACATCTCCCGCGTGCCGATCATGATCGACTCCTCCAAATGGGATGTGATCGAAGCCGGCCTCAAGTGCATCCAGGGCAAGGGCATCGTCAACTCCATCAGCATGAAGGAAGGCGTCGAGCAGTTCATCCATCACGCCAGGCTCTGCAAGCGCTATGGCGCGGCCGTGGTGGTGATGGCTTTCGACGAGGCCGGTCAGGCCGACACCGAAGCGCGCAAGAAGGAAATCTGCAAGCGCTCCTACGACATCCTGGTCAACGAAGTAGGTTTCCCGCCGGAAGACATCATCTTCGACCCGAACATCTTCGCCATCGCCACCGGCATCGAAGAGCACAACAACTACGCCGTAGACTTCATCAATGCCTGCGCCTACATCCGTGACGAACTGCCCTACGCCCTGACTTCCGGCGGCGTATCCAACGTATCGTTCTCGTTCCGTGGCAACAACCCGGTGCGTGAAGCCATTCACTCGGTATTCCTGCTGCATGCGATCCGCAACGGCCTGAGCATGGGCATCGTCAACGCCGGCCAGCTGGAAATCTACGATCAGATCCCGGCCGAGTTGCGCGAGCGTGTCGAGGATGTGGTCCTCAACCGCACCGCCGATGGCACCGACGCGCTGCTGGCCATTGCCGACAGCTTCAAGGGCGACGGCAGCGTCAAAGAAGCCGAAACCGAAGAGTGGCGCACCTGGCCTGTGAATCAGCGCCTTGAACATGCGCTGGTCAAGGGCATCACGACCCATATCGTCGAAGACACCGAAGAGTCCCGCCTGTCGTTCTCGCGCCCGATCGAAGTGATCGAAGGCCCGCTGATGTCCGGCATGAACGTGGTCGGCGACCTGTTCGGCGCAGGAAAGATGTTTCTGCCGCAAGTGGTGAAATCCGCCCGTGTGATGAAACAGGCCGTGGCGCACCTGATCCCGTTCATCGAACTGGAAAAAGGCGACAAGCCCGAAGCCAAGGGCAAGATCCTGATGGCCACGGTCAAGGGCGATGTGCATGACATCGGCAAGAACATCGTCGGCGTGGTACTGGGCTGCAACGGTTATGACATCGTTGACCTGGGCGTCATGGTGCCTGCCGAGAAGATCCTGCAAGTGGCCCGCGACGAGAAATGCGACATCATCGGCCTGTCCGGCCTGATCACCCCGTCGCTGGACGAAATGGTCCATGTCGCCCGCGAAATGCAGCGCCAGGATTTCCATCTTCCGCTGATGATCGGCGGGGCAACCACTTCCAAGGCGCATACGGCAGTCAAGATCGAGCCGCGTTACAGCAATGACGCCGTGGTCTATGTGACTGACGCCTCCCGCGCAGTGGGTGTTGCCACACAGTTACTGTCAAAGGAACTGAAAGCCGGCTTCATCGAGAAGACTCGCCGCGAGTACGTCGAAGTCCGCGAGCGTACCTCGGCACGCAGCGCCCGCACCGAACGCCTGAGCTATGGCGCGGCAGTCGCGAAAAAGCCGCAGTTCGACTGGAGCAGCTACGAGCCTGCCAAGCCGACCTTCACCGGCACCCGCATTCTGGAAGACATCGACCTGGACGTGCTGGCCGAATACATCGACTGGACACCCTTCTTCATTTCCTGGGATCTGGCCGGCAAATACCCGCGCATCCTGACTGACGAAGTGGTTGGCGAGGCGGCTACAGCGCTGTTTGCCGACGCCCAGCAGATGCTGCGCAAACTGATTGACGAGAAGCTGATCAGCGCCCGTGCGGTGTTCGGCTTCTGGCCTGCCAATCAGATCGATGACGATGACCTGGAAGTCTACGGTGACGACGGCCAGCCACTGGCAAAACTGCATCATCTGCGCCAGCAGATCATCAAGACCGATGGCAAGCCGAACTTCTCCCTGGCCGACTTCGTGGCGCCCAAGGACAGCGGCGTGACCGACTATGTGGGCGGTTTCATCACCACCGCAGGCATCGGTGCCGAAGAAGTGGCCAAGGCCTACCAGGACAAGGGCGACGACTACAACTCGATCATGGTCAAGGCACTGGCCGACCGTCTGGCCGAAGCCTGCGCCGAATGGCTGCACCAGCAGGTGCGCAAGGAATATTGGGGTTACGCCAAGGACGAGCATCTGGACAACGAAGCGCTCATCAAGGAGCAATACGTGGGTATCCGTCCTGCACCGGGTTACCCGGCCTGCCCGGATCACACCGAGAAGAGCACCCTCTTCGCCCTGCTGGACCCGCTGCCTGAAGGCACACCGATCCATACACCCGGCAAGAGCGGCGTGTTCCTCACCGAGCACTACGCCATGTTCCCCGCAGCAGCCGTCAGCGGCTGGTACTTCGCCCATCCGCAGGCGCAATACTTCGCCGTGGGCAAGGTCGACAAGGATCAGGTCGAAAGCTACACCGCTCGCAAAGGTCAGGATCTGAGCGTGACCGAGCGCTGGCTGGCACCCAACCTGGGTTACGACGAGTAACCCGTCGCCGCCCTTTCCCCATGGATACCCGCCATCCATGGGGAAAGGGCATTATTTCGGGTCTTGCTGAACCAGCGGCAGCATGTTTTTCAGGGCAAAGGGGGAATTGCCGTCGACCGGCTCACGCCTGAACGCCTGTTTGTCCAGGTAGTAACGCTCGACTTTCGCAGCCTCCAGAAAACGCCTGGCATCATGGCGCTCTACCAACTCCAGCACCCGCACACTGCGCTCACCGATTCGGGGGCGTGTCTGAGCATCGGCAGCATCGTAGTCATGCAGCAAGAGCATGGCCCAGCCGCCAATGGTGAAGTGCCCCGTTGCCACCACACTCAAGCGACCATTCAACTGCGCCTGCAATGAAATCGTCGTACCGTTGATGGCGCTGAACAGGATGTCCTTGCCGGGTTCGCCGCCACGCTCGCGCAACGCATCCATGGCACCGAGCGCCATTTGCTCGTTCGCAGCCCAGATCAGCCGGATATTCGGATATCGCTTGAGCAGTACCCGGGCCTGCTCCTGTGCCCGGTCACGACGCCAGCCACCCAGCACGATCTGACGCAGATGAACCTGCGGAAACTCTTCAAGAGCACGGCGCATCCCCTGTTCACGCGCCAGGGAAACCGGCGTGGAGTTGGTCCCGGAAAACGCCAGCATCTCGATTGGCTGGCCGTCAGCCAGACCAGGATAAAGGCTTATCAGCCGCCTTGCCGTCAGATAGCCGCCCTCCTCATCGTTACCGATCAGGCTGCCGATGAAGTTCGGGTATCGCGAGGGAAGATCGCCCAGAATCCGCACCTGATCCTCCGTCAGCGTATTGTTGACGGCCAGCAGCTTGACGCCACTGCCCTGAGACAATCGCAGGACCTCGGGGGCTACATTCAATTCATTGGAGAACACCAGATAGTCAGGACGCTGACCGGCCCCCTGCAACGCCTCTCGCGCCATATCCAGCAATTTGCGGGTGTCACGATCCGTGTACAGCACCTTGAGTGACATGCCGGTTTCATCGGCAGCCGACTGCATGACACGCGCATAGCTTTGCCAGTAGCCATCGGTTGCAAAACCCGGGCTTAGAAAGGTTACGGAAGCGGCCAGGGCCACACCGCTCCATGAACCGCAGAGAATGATCAAACAGCGGAAAATGAAGCCACTCATATTCACAGAACCTTGAGCATATAAATGGCTATCGGCCGCCCTTCCCGAATACTGGAGAGCTGCGCAGTCGACCGCTAGACAATCAGGTTCTGGCTATTGGCCGCTGACCCAGAAGACAGCAGCGCCTACTACCAGCAGAATCAGGAAGAAAATAGCCCAAGCATCCACGTTGCTATCGGACTTGGTGGTCTTCGGGTGCTTACTCATCGCATCGCCTCTTGTCGGTTTTATAGGTGATTGCATATGAAAAATTTTGTCTTACCCCTCATCGGGCATCGATCAGCACTCAGTAAAGTCGACAATTTCCCGCACTTCAAGCAGGGTCTTGTACATGCGGCGCAGGGACAGGATTTTGCTTATCGCTTTTAACGATTTGCATATATATAAACATCACTTTTACCGATATCTGCAAACTGGTATCTTCGCCGCGCTCCGTTGGGAGTGCGCGACCGTGCGCGCAGAATTGTCTAGATGGCGTAAGGCTTCGCAAGCGAAGACAGAGGCTGTGTAACCGCAGTCGTGTTTGACGCCGCAGCCCTTGCTTCATTACGAAGCCTGAGAACAGGACCTATATGTACGTATACGACGAGTACGATCAGCGGATCATCGAGGACCGCGTCAAGCAGTTCCGTGACCAGACCCGACGCTACCTGGCGGGGGAACTGAGCGAAGAAGAATTCCGACCGTTGCGCCTGCAAAACGGTCTTTATGTCCAGCGTTTCGCGCCGATGCTGCGCGTTGCCGTACCTTACGGCCAACTGACGTCGCGCCAGACGCGCATGATGGCCAAGATAGCCCGCGATTACGACAAAGGCTATGCGCACATCAGCACCCGCCAGAACGTTCAGTTCAACTGGCCAGCCCTGGAAGACGTGCCGGATATTCTGGCCGAACTGGCAACCGTGCAGATGCACGCCATCCAGACCAGCGGCAACTGCCTGCGCAACGTGACCACCGACCAGTTCGCCGGTGTTGCCGCCGACGAGCTGATCGATCCGCGCCCATGGTGTGAAATCGTTCGCCAATGGACCACGTTCCACCCGGAATTCGCCTACCTGCCGCGCAAGTTCAAGATCGCGATCAACGGCTCGAAAAGCGACCGTGCCGCCATTGAAGTACACGATATCGGCCTGGAGCCGGTACACAATGCTGCTGGCGAACTGGGCTTCCGCGTGCTGGTCGGTGGCGGTCTGGGCCGCACGCCAGTGGTTGGCGCCTTCATCAACGAGTTCCTGCCATGGCAGGATCTGTTGAGCTACCTGGACGCCATCCTGCGGGTCTACAACCGCTACGGCCGTCGCGACAACAAGTACAAGGCCCGGATCAAGATTCTGGTCAAGGCACTGACACCTGAAGTCTTCGCCGAAAAGGTCGAGGCCGAAATGGCTCACCTGCGCGGCGGCCAGACCACCCTGACCGAAGCCGAAGTGCAGCGTGTTGCCAAACACTTCGTCGACCCGGATTACAAAACCCTCAGCGATCAGCACGCCGAGCTGGCTGCCCTGGACGCCCAACACCCGGGCTTCGCTCGCTGGCGCACCCGCAATGTCCTGGCCCATAAAAAGCCGGGGTACATTGCAGTGACCCTGTCGCTCAAGCCGACCGGCGTTGCTCCTGGCGACCTGACCGACAAACAGCTGGATGCCGTTGCCGATCTGGCCGACCGCTACAGCTTCGGCCAGCTGCGCACCTCCCACGAGCAGAACATCATTCTGGCCGACGTCGAGCAGTCCGAGCTGTTCACCCTCTGGAACGAGTTGCGTGAAGGCGGTTTCGCCACGCCGAACATCGGCCTGCTGACCGATATCATCTGCTGCCCTGGCGGTGACTTCTGCTCGCTGGCCAACGCCAAGTCGATCCCCATCGCCGAATCCATCCAGCGTCGTTTCGATGACCTGGACTACCTGTTCGACATCGGCGAGCTGGACCTGAACATTTCCGGCTGCATGAACGCATGCGGTCACCACCATGTCGGCCACATCGGCATTCTGGGTGTGGACAAGAAAGGCGAAGAGTTCTATCAGGTTTCACTCGGCGGCAGCGCCAGCCGTGATGCAAGCCTGGGCAAGATCCTCGGCCCGTCCTTCGCCCAGGACGCAATGCCGGACGTGATCGAGAAGCTGATTGACGTCTACGTCGAGAAACGTACCGAAGACGAACGCTTCATCGACACTTACCAGCGTATTGGCATTGACCCTTTCAAGGAGCGCGTCTATGCAGCGAATCATTAAGAACAACGAAGTCATCGACGAAACCTGGCACCTGCTGCCCAAGGACACGACTTTCGACAGCCTGTCCAACTGCGATGACCTGATTGTGCCGCTGGCGTTGTGGCGCGAACATGGCCACGCACTCAAGGCCCGCGATGGCGGCCTGGGTGTATGGCTGGACAGTGATGAAGAAGCCGAGGAAATCGGCGAGCACGTGGATCAGTTCCAGGTCATTGCCCTGAACTTCCCGGCCTTCACCGATGGCCGTAGCTACTCCAATGCACGCCTGCTGCGTGATCGCTATGGCTACAAGGGTGAGTTGCGGGCAATTGGCGATGTGTTGCGCGACCAGTTGTTCTACCTGCGTCGCTGCGGTTTCGATGCTTTCGCTGTCCGCGCCGACAAGGACCCCTACGACGCCCTCGAAGGCCTCAAGGACTTCTCGGTGACCTACCAGGCTGCAACCGACGAGCCACTGCCGCTGTTCCGTCGCCGCTGACGGACAGTGTTTCGCGAATGAATTCGCCCCTACCGTGGGAGCGAATTCATTCGCGAAGGCATCACCAGAACCGCTGCTGGGTCAAGCGACTCCACCAGCCGGTCACCAGGCGATCAACCGATGACGTTGCCGCCAGCCCAACGCGCTCCTGAAGGCTTTTGCGCTGGGCATAATTCAGGTGAAACACCTCTGCATCCTTGGCACGCTCGGCCAGATACTGGTCACTGGTCTGCAACTCATCGACCAATTGCTTCTCAAGAGCAGCCATACCCAGCCAGACTTCACCGGTGGCCACCTCATCGATGGACAACTGTGGGCGATAGCTGGCGACAAAGCCCTTGAACAGGTCATGGGTGATGTCCAGATCCTGCTGGAACTTCTCGCGGCCCTTCTCGGTATTTTCGCCAAACACGGTCAGGGTGCGCTTGTACTCGCCAGCAGTCAGCACTTCAAAATCGATATCGTGCTTTTTCAGCAACCGGTTGACGTTGGGCAACTGCGCCACGACGCCGATGGAGCCGAGAATCGCGAACGGTGCGCTGATGATCTTGTTACCGATGCAGGCCATCATGTAGCCGCCACTGGCCGCGACCTTGTCGATGCAGATGGTCAGCGGAATCCCCGCCTGACGGATACGCGCCAGTTGCGATGAAGCCAGACCATAGCTGTGAACCATGCCGCCGCCGCTTTCCAGGCGCAGGACCACTTCATCCTTGTCGGTAGCCATGGTCAGCAGCGCGGTGATTTCATGACGCATGCTTTCGGTGGCCGAAGCCTTGATGTCGCCATCGAAATCCAGCACGAAGACGCGGGGTTTCAACTCAGGCTCGGCCTGCTTCTTCTCTTTCTTCAGGGTCTTGGCCTGCTCCTTGCGCAAGGCCTTGAGGCGATCCTTGTCCAGCAGCGCCTGCTCCAGATGCTCGCGCAGGCCTTTATAGAACTCGTTGAGCTTGGTGACCTGAAGTTGTCCTGCCGTCCTGCGACGACCTTTTCCACGTGCTGACGCGATAGCTACCAGCACGACGACGATGGCAATGACCAGCGTAACCGTCTTGGCCAGAAAACTTGCGTAATCGGCAACGAAATCCACAGATACTCCTCACTTGCGTTGCGCCCTTTCCAGTCAAGGGCTTCGATGGCTCAAGCATACCGACGCGCTCTGACGTTCACCAGCACACGACCTGTTGCAAATAGTTAAAACGGTAATTTCAAACGAGCGTATGTTTTTTCGTTGACAGGCCCCGGCCATCCCCCATAACCTCGCCGGACCTTCAACGTACCGAGACGACACGGACGTGGGCAGCATTTATTTGATACGACATGGCCAGGCTTCATTCGGTGCAGACGATTACGACGTCCTGTCGCCCGTCGGTATTCGTCAGGCCCAGGTAATTGGCGAACATCTGGCGCAGCTTGGCCTGCGCTTCGACCGCTGCCTGTCCGGCAATCTGCGGCGCCAGAAGGACACTGCACAAAATGCCCTGGCCCAACTGGCCGAGGCCGGTCTTGAGCCGCCTGCGCTGGAAATCGACAGCGCCTTCAATGAATTCGATGCCGAAGGCATCGTCCGCGCCCTGCTGCCCGCAATGCTCCCCGATGAACCCGATGCCTTGAATATCCTGCGCAATGCCGGCCATGACCCGGCCGAGTTCCAGCGCCTGTTCGCACAGATCGTCAGCCGCTGGCTCGGCGGCGAACACGACACACCGGGCATGCAAAGCTGGCTGGCGTTCGTCGCTGGCGTAAAGGCAGGTCTGGACAGAATCATCGAAGCGGCAGACAAGCACGGGCGCATCGCCGTGTTCACCTCCGGCGGCACCATCACGGCTTTACTGCATCTTGTCAGCGGCGTACCTGCCCGGCAGGCATTCGAGCTTAACTGGCATATCGTCAACACCTCGCTGAACCGGCTGGAATTCAGTGGCAGCAAGGTGACCCTGGCTTCCTTCAACAGTTACACACACCTGCAACTGCTGAAGGCGCCGGAACTCATCACTTACCGCTGAGTCCGGCCAACCGCGCCCTGACCGGCGCCAGAACCAACCATAAAAGGATAAGACCATGACCTCAGTAGCCGAAGCTGTCCAAACCATGAAAGCCAAGTTCAACCCAAGCGCTGCTTCGGGCCTGGACCTGGTTTTCGGCTTCAACATCACTGACGAAGACAAGCACTACGCCCTGATCGTCAAGGACAGCACCTGCGAACTGCAGGAAGGTGAAAACCCTGACGCCAACGTGACTCTGGTCATGGACAGCGAAACCCTCAAAGGCATCGTCAGCGGCGAGACCGATGGCATGCAGGCTTTCATGGGCGGCAAACTGCGCGCCGAAGGCGACATGATGCTGGCCATGAAGCTGAGCGAGCTGTTCCCGGTTTAATGAAAACCACTGCGCCCGGTCATGCAGACTGGCTCAGGACGATGCACGAAAAACCGAAGCTTCAGGGCTTCGGTTTTTTTTCGTCTGCAATAAAACCGGCTGATCGGCGGGCAACACGCTAGCCTATAAGGCTCGCCAAGGGTTGTTCGCCAATAGCCTGCCGATTAGATTAGCCAATGATCCTGATAGACCATAATAAACAGGAATAAGTATGGCGCTAACCGACCAGTCCACGGATATTCGTCCCGGTGAAGAGCTGGACGCACACCTGATTGATCCCTACCTGAAAGCACAGATCCCTGGCCTCAGCGGTTTGCCGCAGATCAGCCAGTTTCCGGGAGGCGCATCGAATCTCACCTACCTGATCCGTTATCCCGAACAGGAGTTTGTCCTGCGCCGCCCGCCATTCGGGCAAAAAGCCAGGTCGGCCCACGACATGGGCCGTGAGTATCGTATTCTCAACGGCCTCAAGGATGCATTTCCCTATTGCCCGAAAGCCTATGCACACTGCACCGATGAAAGCCTGATCGGCTCTGACTTTTATGTCATGGAGCGGGTCAAGGGCATCATCCTGCGCTCGGACCTGCCGCCTGAGCTGAATCTGGATGCCCGACAGACCGGGGAACTGTGCAAAAGCTTCATCGACAAGCTGGTGGAGTTGCATCGGGTCGATTATCAGGCGTGCGGCCTGACTGACCTGGGCAAGCCTCAGGGTTATGTCGAACGGCAGATCCTCGGCTGGAGTGAACGCTACGAGAAAGCCATGACCCCTGATGCTCCCGCCTGGGAAACGGTCAGGAACTGGCTGGTGGAAAAAATGCCCTCCGACCACCCGCAGCACGCCATCGTACACAACGATTACCGCTTCGATAACGTGATTCTCGCCCCCGAAAACCCGATGCGCATCATTGGCGTGCTGGACTGGGAACTGACCACGCTGGGCGACCCGCTGATGGATCTGGGCAACACCCTCGCCTACTGGATACAGGCAGACGACCCTGCGCCCGTGCAGTTGATGCGCCGTCAACCCAGCAATGCGCCGGGCATGCTGACCCGCCAGCAGTTTGTCGATTATTACGCCGAACGCTCGGGCATCCGCATCGATAACTTCGACTTCTACTACACCTACGGCCTGTTCCGTCTGGCGGGCATCGTGCAACAGATCTACTACCGGTTCTTTCATGGCCAGACCCGGGACAAGCGCTTCGCACAGTTCATTCAGATGAACCTGCTGCTGGAGCGGATGAGCCTGCAAGTGATCGAAAAATCCAGTCTTTGAGTGCAGTGACCCAGGAAACAGGAAACCAACATGTCCAGAACCCAGTTATTCGACCTTGATGGCAAAATCGCCTTTGTTTCCGGTGCCAGTCGCGGCATCGGGGAAGCCATCGCCAGACTGCTGGCCCAGCAAGGCGCACATGTCATCGTCTCCAGCCGCAAGATCGAGGGCTGCCAGCAGGTTGCCGATGCAATCATCGCCGAAGGTGGCAAGGCGACGGCCATCGCCTGCCATATTGGCGAGATGGAACAGATTCAAAGCGTCTTCGAGCAGATTCGCCAACAGTTCGGGCGTCTGGACGTGCTGGTCAACAATGCCGCCACCAACCCGCAGTTCTGCAATGTGCTGGATACCGACCTGGGTGCCTTCCAAAAGACCGTGGATGTGAACATTCGCGGGTACTTCTTCATGTCGGTGGAAGCCGGCAAGCTGATGCGCGAAAACGGCGGCGGCAGCATCATCAATGTGGCCTCGATCAATGGCGTATCTCCAGGCGAATTCCAGGGTATCTATTCGGTGACCAAGGCAGCCGTCATCAATATGACCAAGGTGTTTGCCAAGGAGTGCGCGGCGTTCGGTATCCGCTGCAATGCCCTGCTGCCGGGCCTCACCGACACCAAATTCGCCTCGGCACTGGTCAAGAACGACGCCATTCTCAATGTGGCACTGGCCCAGATCCCCCTCAAGCGCGTGGCCGCGCCCAGTGAAATGGCCGGTGCGGTGCTGTATCTGGCCAGCGAAGCGTCGAGCTATACCACCGGGGTTGCGCTGAATGTGGATGGCGGGTTTCTTTCCTGAGTGCAGCCATGACGTCTGCGTGGGAGCGAATTCATTCGCGAATGAATTCGCTCCCACAGAACCAGATAAGAATTAAATTTCCATAATTATAATTTGTAGAATATATTTTCCGAAAACAATAATCCTTTACGGAGACTGTCATGCGGAAAACCCCTCTCGCTGCGCCACTGGGTATCGGGCTGATCGGCACCGGTTTCATGGGCCGCGCCCATGCCCTTGCATTTCGTAATGTCAGCGCGACTTTTGAGCTGCCTGCCCCTCTCCACCTGGCGGCACTGGCCGATGCAGACAGCGCCCGTGCCGAGCAGTGTGCGCAAGCATGGGGGTTCGAGCGCAGTCATGGCGACTGGAAGCAACTGATCGACGATCCTCAGGTTCAGATCGTGGCGATCACCACACCCAATCATTTGCACTTCCCCATGGCCATGGCAGCCATCGCCGCGGGAAAGGCGGTGTATTGCGAAAAGCCTCTGGCCGTCAGCCTTGCCCAGGCCGATGAGATGCGCCGCAGCGCCCAGACCGCAGGCGTCGTGACGCAAGTGGGTTACAACTATCAGCACAACCCGATGATCGGCCTGGCAAAAGAGATGATCGAGGCTGGCGAGCTGGGGGACATCATCAGTTTCCAGGGCGAGTTCAGTGAGGACTTCATGGGCGACCCGGCTTCGCCATGGTCCTGGCGCTGTGAAGCCGAGCATGCCGGTGGCGCACTGGCCGATCTTGGCAGCCATCTGCTGGCCATGGCCCGCTACCTGTTGGGCGATATCGAAGCAGTGTGCGCCGACTCGAATACGGTGCATCGCCAGCGCCCGAGCACTCGCGGCAGCAGCGAGCTGCGCCCGATTGCGGTAGACGATCAGACCCACGCCCTGCTGCGCTTTGCCAGTGGCGCACGCGGCACCTTCAGCAGCAGCTGGCTCAAGCATGGCTACAAGAATCACCTGAGCTTTGAAATCAGCGGCACTCGCGGCACCCTGGCTTTCGATCAGGAGCGCTTGAACGAACTGCGCATTTATCGCTCGGGCGCCACCGGGCGCGATGGCTTCCAGCGGATACTCGCAGGCCCGGCCCAGGCAGGCTATGCCGCCTTCTGTCCAGCGCCCGGCCATCAACTGGGTTACAACGAACTCAAGGCACTGGAAGTACATTCTCTGATTCAGGCCGTTTGCGGCCTTGGCAAGCGAGGACCGGATTTCGAAGAGGCCTGGCAGATCGAACGCCTGGCAGCGGCGATTCGCCTTGCGGCGCGTGAACAGCGCTGGGTCGGACTGGGTGAAATTTGAGAGCCAGGCTTCGACCATTGTCTGACACTGGGTACACATGGGAGTAGAATGCGCGGCCTTCGGGCAGCCATTCTGCCCCCCTGCCCTATAAGCCGTACCGATCATGCCTTTTGAACTCAGTGTCGACCTTACTACCCTCGCTGTTCTGATCGCCGTTGCCTTCATCGCCGGATTCATCGATGCCATTGCCGGCGGCGGCGGGCTGCTGACCACCCCGGCCCTGATGACAGCCGGCCTGCCGCCGCATCTGGTTCTGGGCACCAACAAGCTCAGTTCGACCTTCGGCTCGGCCACGGCCAGCTTTACCTACTACCGTCGCAAGCTTTTCCATCCACGCCAATGGATGCATGCATTGGTCGGCACCGCTGTGGGTGCGGCACTCGGCGCGGTGATTGCCCATTACCTGCCTGCCGAATGGCTGAACCAGATGCTGCCGGTGATTGTGTTCGGTTGCGGTTTGTACCTGCTGTTCGGCGGCACGCCCAAGGCGCCGCTGGACAGTGACGCGCCGATCAAGAAGAAATGGCAACTGCCCCAAGGCCTGACGCTGGGTTTCTATGATGGCGTGGCGGGTCCCGGCACCGGAGCCTTCTGGACTGTCAGCACCTTGATGATGTACCCCGTGGATCTGGTGAAGGCCAGTGGCGTGGCGCGCAGCATGAACTTCGTCAGCAATGCCGTGGCCTTGTCGGTGTTCATCTTTTCCGGCCAGGTAGACTTCGTGATCGGCCTGAGCATGGGGCTGTCAGTGATGCTCGGTGCCTACTTCGGCGCAGGCACCGCAATCAAGGGCGGTGCCAGGTTCATTCGCCCGGTGTTCATCACCGTCGTGCTCGGCCTGACTGTGCGCCTAGCCTGGCAGCACTGGTTCGGGGGCGCCTGAGCGACGAGCCAGATACGACTCGATCAGATAGCGCGCAATGGAACGGCTGGCCGGCAAAGGCGGCAGGTCATCGATACGGAACCAGCGCGCATCTTCGATCTCATCGACCTGCGGCACGATTTCACCGCTTTCATATTCGGCATGAAAGCCCAGCATCATCGAGTGGGGGAACGGCCAGCACTGGCTGCCCATGTAAGTGATATTGCGGATGCGGATCTGCACCTCCTCCATCACCTCCCGACGCACGCAGTCCTCGGCGGACTCACCCGGTTCGGCAAAGCCCGCCAGAGTGCTGTAGACGCCCGGCACGAAGCGCGGTGAACGGGCCAGCAGGATTTCATCGCCACGGGTAATCAGCACGATCATGCTTGGCGAGATACGCGGATAGAAGCGCAGGTTGTCATGCTCGCAGTACATGGCCCGCTCGCCCGGAATCTGCACCGTCGGGCGGCCACAGGCGCCACAGAATCGATGTTCGCGAGCCCAGGTGCTGATCTGCGCCGCATAGCCAAGCTTTTGATAGACAGCAAAATCGCCTTGCAGCATGAACTGGCGAAGCCCCTGCCAGGTGCATCCTTCGACCTCCACCGACCTGTCGAGCACCAGCACATAGACCGGCTCGCCATCGAAGTGGCCAATCCCATGCTCGCTTTGCACCGGCAGGTCCTGACGCTTGAGCCACTCCCTGGGGAACATGACGCCATTGCCGTCGAGCAGGAAACCCTCGTCGCCATGGACCACGGCCCAACCACCCGTGGCTTGCGTATCCAGAACTGCGGTAGTCCAGCGCGCCGGGCGTGTCATGGCAAAACTCCTCTGGTAACTGGCAAGAATCTTAGCTCCTCAATTGTCGAAAACAGGCTTCTGCTTGCTCATGTGCGCCGCCATGGCCACTTTGAGGTCTGCCGATTGCAACATGGCAGAGTTCCAGATGGCAACGTGCTCAAGGCCATCGTCAATGCGATGGTCGCGCATGTAACCGATCATTTGCTTGGTGCCCTCTATCGCGATAGGAGACTTGGCGGCAATTTCACGGGCGATGGCGAAGACACCTTCCAACAGGCTCGGCGCATCGGCAAAAGTGCTGTTGACCAGACCGATGCGCTGGGCTTCTTCGGCACCCACGGTGCGCCCGGTATAAGCCAGCTCACGCATCATGCCGTCACCGATGATCCGTGGCAGGCGTTGCAGGGTCCCGACATCGGCAGCCATCCCCATATCGATTTCACGGATCGAGAATTGCGCGTCGGCTGCGGCGTAGCGCATGTCGCACGCGGAAACCAGGTCGATGGCGCCGCCCAGGCAATAGCCCTGAATTGCAGCGAGCACGGGCTTGCGGCAGTTGTCCACCGCAGTGAACGAAGCCTGCATCTGCTGGATCTTGCGCCGCAACATCCGCGCATTGCGCCCGACATCCTTGCCCATCTGCCCCGCGATGGAAGCCAGCAGCGCCAGATCGATCCCCGAGGAAAAATGTTTGCCCGCACCACTCAAAACGACGACACGCACCTCATCGTTCTCCTCGACCCACTGGAATATCTCGATTATTTCACTCCAGAAGGCAGCGCTCATGGCATTGACCTTGTCTGGTCGATTAATCTGCACATGAGCAATGTGATCGGTCAGTTCGACGAGAAAGGCTTGGTAATCGGACACGGGCATCATCCTCAGAGGTGATTATTGTTTTGACTGGCCCGGACTATACCAAGCCCTTCACAACTGCCGTAAGACGACTTTTGTGACATTTCCCGGACCGCGAATCGGCCATGTTCCATGGCCTGACACATAAAAAGTATGAACCGTCGAGGCCTCAAGGGGTCCAGATTCATTGCCTGCAATCGGAAACAAGAGGGCAATACTTGGAAAATTCAAAAGCGGTAACCGGTATAGAAGGTCTGGACGACATCCTTTCGGGTGGTCTTTCACGCAATCATGTTTTCCTTCTCGAAGGGGAACCCGGAACCGGCAAGACCACCGTAGCGCTGCAGTTTTTGCTGGCGGGTGCGCAAACGGGTGAAGTCTGCCTCTACATCACACTCTCGGAAACCGAACGAGAGCTGCGTGAGGGAGCACGTTCCCATGGCTGGGAACTGGATGAGCATATCGAGATTTTCGAGCTGACGCCTCCTGAAAGCCTGCTCAATACCGAGCAGCATCAAAGCCTGCTGTACTCCTCCGACCTTGAGCTGGGGGAAGCAACACGGCAGATCTTTGACGTGGTGGAGCGCATCAGGCCATCTCGCGTAGTCATAGACAGCCTTTCGGAAATTCGCCTGCTGGCGCAGAGTTCGTTGCGCTACAGACGGCAGATTCTGTCCATCAAGCATTACTTCGCTCGCTATGACGCGACCGTCATTCTGCTCGACGACCTGACTACGGAGTCTCTGGACAAGACCGTACACAGCGTCGCCCACGGCGTCATCCGCCTGGAAGAACTGACACCCAACTATGGCGCAGAACGGCGACGCCTCAAGATCGTCAAGTATCGCGGTCAGAAGTATCGCGGCGGCTTCCATGACTTCACCATCATGGAAGACGGAATCCATGTGTTCCCGCGCCTGGTCGCGGCCGAACACCGTAATGACTACATCCGCACGCAACTGGGCAGCGGCATCAAGGAACTCGACGACTTGCTCGGCGGTGGTACGGACAGCGGCTCAAGTACGCTGATCCTCGGCCCGGCCGGCACTGGCAAATCGTTGATCGCACTGGTCTTCGCCGCACAGGCCGTATCTCGTGGCGAGCGGGTCGGCCTGTTCATCTTCGACGAAGAACTGGGCCTGCTGTTTGACCGGATGAAAAAGATAGGCATCGACCTCAAGGCCTTGCAGGCCACGGGCAACCTGATGATCGAGCAGGTGGACGCTGCCGAGTTGTCTCCGGGGGAGTTTTCCCATCGGGTGCGCCGCTGCGTGGATGACAAGCAGATCAAGACCGTTGTCATCGACAGCATAAACGGCTATCAGGCGGCAATGCCGGAAGAGAACTCACTGGTTCTGCACATGCATGAACTTCTGCTTTATCTCAACCGACAAGGTGCCTCGACCTTCATGACCGTGGCGCAACACGGCCTGGTCGGCGATATGCAAACGCCAGTGGACATTACCTATCTGGCAGATACCGTCATCCTGTTGCGCTACTTTGAAGCGCTCGGCCAGATTCGCAGGGCCATATCCATCATCAAGAAACGAACCGGCACTCACGAATCGACGATTCGCGAATACCGCATTGGCAGGAGCGGCCTGAGAATAGGCGAGCCGTTATCAGCCTTTCAGGGTGTCTTGCGCGGCGCTCCCGATTACTTTGGCGAAAGCAAGCCACTGCTCAAGGATGAAGACGAGTGAGTGTCAGCGGATTGTTATCGGAGCGGGCTGTCATTCTGGCCCCCAGAGGACGTGACAGTCAGATTGCGGTAATGATCCTTGAGGAAGCGGGCTATGGAGCAACCATAGCCCGCGATCTCAACGAACTAGGCCAGGAACTGGCTGCCGGAGCGGGACTCGCGATCATTGCCGATGAGGCACTGCGCGGTGCGGATATCGATCCGCTGGTGAGCCTTCTGGCCAACCAGCCCGCCTGGTCAGACCTGCCTATCGTGTTGCTCACTCACCATGGCGGCCCGGACCAGAACCCTTCGGCACGTCTGGGCAACCTGTTGGGCAACGTCACTTTCCTGGAACGCCCCTTCCACCCCATCACGCTGGTCAGCCTGGTGTCCACAGCCGTGCGCGGCCGTCGACGCCAGTACGAGGCTCGGGCACGCATGGAGGATCTTGTGGAGGGTGAAAGGCGTTTGCAAAACGCCCTCAAGGCAGGTCGGCTCGGTTCATGGCAACTGGAGGCCGGATTTATGGTGCTGACCTGCTCGGCCATCAGCAAATCCCACTATGGCCGTGAAGAGCACGAAAACTTCACCTACGACGACTGGCTGGAAACGGTTCACCCCGAAGACCAGCCACGCATGCAATCGGCCTTGCAGCGCAGCCTGGATACAGGCGTCGATTTCATCATTGAATACCGGGACATCTGGCCCGACGGTTCGGTCAACTGGGTCGATGTACGCGCAAGGGCCATACGGGCCAAGAACGGCCAGGTCAGCGCATTGTCCGGAGTGACCTCCGATATCTCTGAGCGCAAACAGGCCGAAGCCCAGCTCAGAAGCCTCAACGAAACCCTTGAACAGCAGGTCGAAGAGCGCACTTCGCAACTGCGCCATAAAGAAGAGATCCTGCGCCAGTCGCAAAAGATGGAAGCTGTCGGCCAGTTGACCGGCGGCATCGCCCACGACTTCAACAATATGCTGACGGGGATCATCGGCAGCCTTGAGCTGATCAGACGACGTCTGGCCCGGGGCCGCATCGAAGACCTCGACAACCTGATCGACCTGGGCGTGACTTCCGCCAACCGTGCAGCCGCCCTCACCCATCGTCTGCTGGCGTTTTCCAGACGCCAGTCACTGGACTCAAAGCCTGTAGAGATGAACCAGTTGATCAGTTCAATGGGCGAATTGATCCAGCGCAGCCTCAACGAAAGCATTCACCTGGACATGCGCCTGCATGCAGAGCTATGGACCGCCGAGGCCGACCCCAACCAACTGGAAAATGCCCTGCTCAACCTGGTGCTCAATGCTCGGGACGCCATGCCCGATGGCGGGCAGTTGCAGATCGAGACCTTCAATCAGCGGCTGGACAAGTCGTTCACCAACGCCCATGAAAACCTTCTGCCGGGCGACTATGTAGTGCTGAACGTCAGCGACAACGGTTGTGGCATGCCGGAAGCCGTGGTCAGCCGCGCCTTTGACCCGTTCTTCACCACCAAACCCATCGGCCAGGGAACGGGGCTCGGGCTGTCGATGATTTACGGTTTCAGCAAACAGTCTCATGGTCATGTCGCCATCAAGAGCGAAATGGGCCGCGGTACGGCAGTGCAGTTATTCCTGCCGCGCTTCCAGGGCGATCAGCCTGAAAACGAGCAGAGCTATCAGGGCAACACCCTTTTTGCCAAAGAAGGCGAAACCGTACTTATAGTCGAAGACGATCCAGCCGTACGGGCCTTGGTCAGCGCAGTGCTCGGCGAACTGGGGTATGCCTTCATAGAAGCCGGCGATGCCCGTGGAGCCGTACCGATTCTGGAGTCGGATCAACGCATTGACTTGCTGATCAGTGACGTCGGCCTGCCCGGCATGAACGGTCGGCAACTGGCGGAAATAGCCCGGCAACTGAGGCCAGAGCTGAAAGTGCTGTTCATTACCGGCTATGCCGAACATGCGGCGGCACGCTCGGGGTTTCTGGACACGGGCATGCAGATGATCACCAAGCCCTTTGCGTTTGATCACCTGACATCCAAGGTACGAGAGATGATCGAGGCCTGAAGCCTCCATTCTGGACGTTTCAGGCCAGCAGGCGCTGGATCTGCGTATGCAGGGTTTCCATGGTGAATGGCTTGGCCAGAATCGGTGCCTTGCGAGTGATCGGGCTGTCGCAATCGAGAATTTCCGCAGGATAGCCGCTGATGAAGATCACTTTGAGTTCAGGCCGCAGCTTGACTGCCGGCTCGGCAATCATCACACCGGAAAAGCCGCCTGGCAGGCGATAGTCGGTGATCATCAGGTCCAGATGGGGCTTTGTCGCAAGAATCTCGAACGCCTGCTCGCCGTTGGTGGCCTGCAAGACTCGATAGCCCTCGCCCGACAGATAGTCGGCCAACAGCATCAAGATCAGGGGTTCGTCTTCGACGATTAGTACGACGTTTTCTGCATCAGCGCTCATGGAACTGCCTTTGTTCTGTAAATAGCTGCCAATACGACCACGGCGCTCTGTAGAGGTTGCGCTAATTTTTCCCGAAAATTTGCAAACCTCTGTAGGAGCGAATTCATTCGCGAGACAGCATTTGAAGGCGATACATTTTTTGGGGATGTACCGACCTCTCGCGAATGAATTCGCTCCTACAGAGGCAGGCAGACCCGGAATGTCGAGCCCTTGCCCTCTTCGCTTTCCACGACAATCCGGCCGCCATGGGCCAGGACGATCTGCTCGGAGATGAACAACCCGAGCCCCAGGCCGGCAACGGCATGCTTGGCCGTTACCCGCTCGAACTGCTGGAAGATGCGCTTCTGGTTTTCCCCGGAAATACCGATCCCCTGGTCGATCACTTCGACCCGTGCCTCTCCGTTGTCACAGTACACACGCACTTCAATCGGCTTGCGGGCGCCGTAGCGCATGGCGTTGGTCAGCAGGTTGGCCACCACCTGCTCTATCCGGAATTCGTCCCAGACACCAATGACCGTGTCATCGGCAAACAGGGTGATCGTGGATTCGGTCGCAGTAATCTGGGCGGAGAAGTTCTCCAGCAACTGGCTGACCAGTTCGCTCAGGTCAAAAGCACTCGGCCGGATCGACAGTTTGCCGGTGCGGATACGGGACACATCGAGCATGTCCTCGATCAACCGGATCAGGCTCTGGATCTGGCGCTCGTCGCGATCGACCATGCCACGCAGTTTTTCCATGGTGAAAGCCGAAGCGTTGTCCTTGGCCAGATGCAGCTTGCGCAGCTGGGTTTCAAGGATCAGGCCATTGAGTGGCGTACGCACTTCATGGGAAACGATGGACATGAAGTCATCGCGCATGCGGATCGCATGCTCAAGCTCGCCCTGTGTCGCCTGCAAGCGCTTGAGCAGCACCTCCTGCTCCTGACGACTCTGCTCCAGTGCCTCGACCTGCAGTTTCACCGCCTTGCGCTGACGATAAAGCTCGACGAACACATTGACCTTGCTCTTGACCGCATGGATATCAAGCGGCTTGTGCAGGAAGTCCACTGCGCCGCTTTCATAGCCCTTGAAGGCGTAGTTGAGCTCACGCCCTGCCGCACTGACAAAAACGATGGGGATGTTCTTGGTCTTCTCGGTGCTGCGCATCATCTCGGCCAGCTCAAAACCGTTCATACCGGGCATCTGCACGTCGAGAATGGCCAGGGCGAATTCGTGCTGCAGCAGCAGAGACAAGGCTTCGTCTGCCGAAAGAGCCTTGTAGACTTCTCGGTCATCGCGCTTTATCAACGCTTCGAGGGCGAGCAGGTTTTCCGGCAAATCGTCGACTATCAGCAGTTTTGCCTGGATTTCATTTAGCATGCGATTCGTTCCAGCTCGACCAGCAGTTGGCCTATCTCATTCAAAGGCAGAAGGTAATCGGGCGAATGAAGCGCCAGAGCCGCCTCCGGCATGGTACGTGCCAGGGCCTGATCAGGGTCCTGGATCACGGTAAAGCCACCGTATCTCTTTATGTGCGCCAATCCGAGCGCGCCATCGTTGTTGGCACCGGTCAATAAAATGCCCGCAAGGCGTGAGCCAAAGGCATCGGCAGCCGAATCGAACAAGATATCGATGCTGGGCCGAGAATGAAACACACGCTCTTCCTGGCTCAATGAAAAGCTCTGATCGTTTTCAACCGACAGGTGGTAACCGGCGGGCGCAAAATACAGCGTGCCCGGCACAATCGACTCCTTGTCGTCAGCTTCCTTGACCGGTATCTCCAGACGATTCTGGAACACATGGGCCAACTGGCTGCGTCGCTCCTCAGGCAGATGCAGGACAGTAATGATCGGCAGACGGAAGCCGGGCCTGAGCAGGCTGAATATTTTCAGCAATGCTTCCACACCCCCAGCCGAAGCGCCGACAACAATGGCATCTACGGCCGGCAGGGGGCAATTCTGCGACTCGGCACTGAACGTCGTTTTCATTTTTTCCGGTAGATCCGTTCCGGCTTCACCAATGTCTCGAAAGCATTGCTGTACGCGGAGAAATCCAGAGTCTCCTTGCTGCCCAGCGCCAGGAACCCGCGATGGCACAGCGACTCATGGAACAGCCCGAACGTTCGGTTCTGAAGGTTCTTGTTGAAGTAAATCAGCACATTACGGCATGAAATGAGCTGCGTTTCGGAAAACACGCTGTCAGTGGCCAGACTATGATCGGCAAAGGTGACATTCTCACGCAGGGTCTTGTCGAATATCGCGTAATCATAGGCCGATGTGTAGTAATCCGAGAGCTCGCGCTGACCACCGGCCTTGCGGTAGTTATCGGCATAGGCGCGCACGCTTTCCATGGGGAAGATCCCCTGCTTGGCCTTTTCCAGCGAGTTCGGGTTGATATCGGTGGCGTAAATGATGGTGCGCTCCAGCAAACCCTCTTCGCGCAGCAGGATGGCCATCGAATAAACCTCCTCCCCTGTGCTGCATCCAGCGATCCAGACCTTTATCGAGGGATAGGTTCTGAGCAATGGCACGACTTCCTGGCGAATCGCCAGAAAGTGCGAAGGATCACGAAACATCTCGCTGACCGGAATGGTCAGGAACTGCAGCAATTGCATGAAGGCCGCCGGGTCATGCAGCACCCGCTCCTGCAAGGCGGAGATGGTGCTGCAATCGAACTGGCGCAAGGCATGACTGACCCGACGCTTGATGGAAGCGCCGGAGTAATCCCGAAAGTCGTAGCTGTACTTCAGGTAAATAGCATCAATCAGCAGTCGCAGCTCGATATCAGCGTTTCGATCAAGGACCATGAAAAAACCTGAAAGAGTGAATCGGTTGGGCCACTGCCATTCAAATACGTTCCATTTTCGGCAGCCAGACCCGGATCAGCGAGAATAGCCGGTCAAGATCGATCGGCTTGGCCAGGTAATCGTTGGAGCCCGCTTGCAGGCAACGCTCCTGGTCATCCTTCATCGCCTTGGCAGTCACCGCAATGATCGGCAGCTTGCGCCAGCGCGGGTCTTTGCGGATCTCGACAGTCGCTTCGTAACCATCCATTTCCGGCATCATCACGTCCATCAGCACCAGATCGATATCCTCGACCTCGTTGAGCCTGGCAATTGCCTCAAGGCCGTTGCGAGCGATCTCGACCACGGCACCCTTGTGCTCCAGAGCGCTGGTGAGGGCAAAGATATTGCGTACGTCGTCATCGACCACCAGGATCTTGCGAGCCTCGAAGACCTTGTCACGGCTGCGTGCGGTCTTGAGCATTTTCTGGCGCTCGTTGGAGAGCTGCGACTCGATCTTGTGCAGAAACAGCGTCACCTCATCGAGCAGACGCTCCGGCGAACGGGCACCCTTGATGATGATCGAGCGCGAATACTTCATCAGCTCGGCTTCTTCGTCACGGGTCATATTACGCCCCGTGTAAACGATCACCGGCGGGAAAGCACGGATGTCCTCGGTGGACATGCGCTTGAGCAATTCATTACCCAGCATGTCCGGCAACTTGAGGTCGATGATCATGCAGTCGTAGATGTTCTCGCGCAACAGATCCAGAGCTTCCTGAGCGAACCCCACTGCGGTGATCTCGATATCATCGTCGCCAATCAGACGCGCGATGCTGTCACGCTGCAAAGCATCGTCCTCGACCAGCAGGATGCGCTTGACCTTCTGGGTCAGCTTGGCTTCGAGCCTGGCGAATACATCCTTGAGTTCTTCGCGGGTGGTCGGCTTCACGGCATAGCCGATGGCCCCCATGTGCATGGCGGCCTCCTGACGATCCTCGACGGAAATCACATGCACCGGGATGTGCCGGGTAGGCGCCAGTTCCTTGAGGCGTTGCAGCACGGTCAGCCCGGAGTGATCCGGCAGGCGCATGTCCAGCAGGATTGCGTCGGGAGTGTACTGCGCCGCCAGATTGAAGCCGTCATCGGCGGCGTGGGCGACCAGACAGTCGTATCCCAGTTCGTGGGCCAGATCGAAAAGAATCTGGGCGAACGACACTTCATCCTCGATGACCAGAATGCAGCGACCGCTGAACGGCGCCTTGTGGCGATCATCGGCAAAGGTCGGCTGAGGTTTTGCCGACACAGGCTCGGCAACGGGCGGGCTCACAACCGGCAGCGTGACGACGGGTGAGGAAATGATCGCTGAGCGCTCGCCAGCATCCTCTTCACGCCCTTGATCGACGTATTGCTCCGGCAGCACCAGAGAGAAAATACTGCCCTGCCCCGGCGCGCTGGTGACGCTGATGGAACCGCCAAGCAACGCTGCCAGATCGCGGGAAATCGACAACCCCAGACCGGTGCCGCCGTAACGACGGTTGGTCGTGCCGTCGGCCTGACGGAAGGCCTCGAAAATGCTTTGCTGATGCTCCTGGGCAATCCCGATCCCGGAATCGCGCACGGTAAACACAATGCCCGCTCCCGGTTGGCGGGAGACGATCATGCTGACAGAACCGCTCTCGGTGAACTTGATCGCGTTGGACAGCAGGTTCTTGAGGATCTGCTCCAGACGCTGGCGGTCGGTGAACAGCATGGTCGGCGTGCCAGGTTGCACCTCCACGCTGAAGTCCAGATTCTTGTCGGTCGCCAAAGGCTGGAACAGGCCGCGCAGGCCATCCACCAGACGCGACACACTGCTGTTCTCCGGCCGAACCTCCAGCTTGCCCGCCTCGACCTTGGAGATATCCAGAATGTCATTGATCAGGTTCAGCAGGTCATTGCCCGCCGAATAGATCGACTCGGCAAACTTCACCTGCTCTTCGGTGAGGTTCTCTGTCGGGTTTTCAGCCAGCAGCTTGGCCAGGATCAGCGAGCTGTTGAGCGGCGTGCGCAGCTCATGGGACATGTTGGCCAGGAATTCGGACTTGTACTTGCTGGAACGTTGCAGCTCATCGGCACGGGCCTGCAACTCAACCTGGGCCAGGCTCAGCTCTTCGTTCTTGCTGTCCAGGATGTCGCGCTGGTCTTCAAGCGCCTGGCTTTGTTCGGCCAGTTGGGTATTGGTCTGCTCAAGCTCGGCCTGCTGGGTTTCCAGATGCGCCTGGGATTCCTTGAGGATGCGCGATTGCTCTTCGAGTTCTTCGTTGGCGGTGCGCAACTCTTCCTGCTGGACCTGCAACTCTTCGTTGAGCTGCTGGGTTTCGGTCAGGACTTCCTGCAAGCGCTGGCGATAACGCGCCGCTTCGATGGAAGTCCCTACATTCGCTGCCACCAGCTCCAGGAATTCGGTGTCCTTGTCGGTCAGCGCCCGCAGAAAGCCCAGTTCGACCACACCATTGACCTGATCGTCATTGGTGGTGGGCACGATCACGACACTGCGCGGCAGACCTTCGCCCAGACCCGAGCTGTACTTGAAGTAATCGCTGGGCAGTTCATTGAGCGTGACGATGCGGTTCTGCTGCGCGGCCTGACCGATAACGCCCTCACCGCTGAAGATTGTCTGCTCCTGCTGCTCCTGCTCTCGGGAAAGGCCGTAAGAGGCCACACGCTGCAGACCACCATGCTCCTGGCGAACATAAACAGCCGCAACAACCGCGCCCAGGTACTGGGCAAAGAATTGCAGAATATGCAGCCCGAGGGTGTTGAGAGTCAGTTGCCCCAGGACCTGCTCAGCCAGTTCGCTCTGACCATTACGCAACCAGGCGACCTTCTGCAGGCGCTCAGCGTTATCTTCGAGCTGACTGAGGTTTGCGCTGTAGGTATTTGAAAGAGAAAGCAGATCACGCCTTCCGAAGTAAGCGAGGATGCCACTGACCGTCAGCACAAAGATCAGGTACAGCACCACCGACGCAATGGTCGTGCGGGTCACGTCGGCATTGCGTGCAAGACGCAACTGCTGCTCCATGGAAATGGCCTGATCGTACTCGGAGCGGATTTCATCGGTAATACGCTTGCCACGCCCTGACTGGGTAGCCGTCCGATAATCCCCACTCTGACGACGCAGATCGATCATCTCCTGAGCGAAACGCTCCCACTCCTCATGCAGGGTGGCCAGTCGGCGAAAACGATCCAGTTGCGTCGCGTTATCGGCAACCAGTTCTGCCAGGGTTTTCAGCTCTGCCTTGAGCACAGGTCTTGCGACTTCATAAGGGTCAAGAAAGCTTTCCTGGCCGGTCAGCAGAAAACCGCGCATCCCCGTCTCCATGTCGATGGAGAGTTTCATGGAGCGGTTGGTGCTATTGATGACCCGATCCGTATGCTCGACCCATTGGATGACCGAGAGCAGATAGGTGATCAGCAAGACAAAGAAAAACGCACTTAAAACGCCAACACCCAGCGGCAGACTGACATTACGAACCAATAACTTGCGAAAGCGCTGTTCATCGACGACAGACGTCCGGATCATGAAAAGTCCCTGGCGATATATCAAAACGTTAGAGTTTGCCGCAACGGCAAGAAAAAGACTCAGTTTTCTCACATAGAGGATTGAAATCTCACACATAAATCGGCGATAAGCTCGCCCACATCAAGCGAATAAAGCCTGCTGGCAAAGGATAGCTATTCGATTCGATTCTGACGGAACTTCTGGTTGTGTTTTATTTACTGATGGAAGGAATGGGCAAGAAATCACCCGTCCCGATCAGACCAGGCTGTTTTTGACGGCTGCATGATCCAAACGCAGTGACTTTTCGTACAAAAGCCCGCAGGCTGCGCCAGTGCGTAGCCTTCACTACCATTTTCTAGGAAATCGCCATGCCTGACGCAGCCAACACCATTCTTGTGGTCGAAGATGACAGCATCGTACGCATGCTGATCGTCGATGTGCTTGAAGAACTGGAGTATCAGGTACTTGAAGCGTCGGACGCCCAGGAGGCGCTGGCCCATATCAAGGACGAGGCCACTCACATCGACTTGCTGATGACCGATCAGGGCCTGCCTGACATGCGTGGTACGGAGCTGGCCAGACAAACCCGGCAACTGCGCCCGCAACTGCCGGTCCTGTTTGCCAGCGGCTATTCGGAAAACATCGAAGTCCCAGATGGCATGCATTCGATTGGCAAGCCGTTTTCCATCGATGACCTGCGCGACAAGGTAAAAAGCATCCTTGGCTAATCATGACGTTCACCCTGCACAGACTCCGCCCCGAGTAAAAACCAGCCTGCTGATCATTGGTTATGTATGGCCCGAGCCCCGTTCCTCCGCGGCCAGCGGCCATGTCATGCAACTGATCCAGTGTTTTCTCGAACAGGATTGGCACATCACCTTCGCCAGCCCGGCCACCGAAGGTGAACACCGGGCCGACCTGAAAAGCCTGGGGATTGAAGAAGTCCATATCGAGCTCAACAGCAGCAGCTTCGATACCTTCGTCAGTGAGCTACAGCCCGATATCGTGCTGTTCGACCAGTTTCTCATCGAAGAGCAATTTGGCTGGCGCGTTGAAAAGCATTGCCCGAATGCCTTGCGGGTACTGGAAACTTCCGACTTTCAGAGCCTGCGCCATACACGCCATCAGATTCTCAAGGATCATTTGAATGAATCGTCAGAGCCTGACGATCTGAATGACTTTTTCGCGATCGACCACTCAAGCCTCTTTGCCCGAATCGCCAGCAGCGATCTGGCCCAGCGCGAAGTGGCCTCACTCTATCGCTGCGACCTCAACCTGATGGTTTCTGACGTGGAGATCGACCTGCTGAGCGGCCAGTTCGGCGTGCCGAAATCCCTGCTGCACTGGTGCCCATTGATGCTCGATGGCGTACCGGACAGCGTGACGCCGTTCGAGCAGCGGGCGCACTTTCTCAGCATCGGCAACTTCCGGCATGCGCCCAACTGGGATGCCGTGCTCTGGATGAAAAACGCCATCTGGCCGCTGATTCGCCAACAGTTGCCGACTGCGCAATTGCATATCTATGGCGCCTACACACCGCCCAAGGCCACCGCTCTGCATAACGCGGCGCAGGGTTTTCATGTCATGAACTGGGCCGAAGACGCCCTGCAAGTGATGTCTGCCGCGCGCATATGCCTGGCACCGATACGCTTCGGGGCGGGCATCAAGGGCAAGCTGATGGATGCCATGCTCAGCGGCACGCCTTCGGTAACGACGCCCGTGGGCGCCGAAGCCATGAGCGGCGACCTGCCATGGCCTGGCGCAATTGCCCGCAGCGCCAGCGAAATCGCCAGCGCGGCGGTGCGCCTGTATCAGGATCAGACCTTGTGGACTGAAGCCCAGACCGCGGGCGGGACCATCCTTCAGGCACGCTTTCAGCACAGGCAACACTGCGCGAGCCTGATCGAACGTATCGAAACCCTGCGTCAGGACTTGTCGCGCCATCGCCTCACCAACTTCACCGGCGCGATGCTGCGCCATCACCACCACAAAAGTACTCAGTACATGGCGCAGTGGATCGAGGCGAAGAATCGCAAGGATTGATCAACATTTGCGCAGTAGATAGGTATCCATGATCCAGCCCTTGCGGCTGCGGGCTTCGTCCCGTAGCCGCCTGATCTGCCCACAGACCTGATCGAGCGGGCCGGACAGCAGGATCTCGTCCGGCGTGCCCAGATAAGCCCCCCAGTAGATATCCAGCCCCTGCCCGACAAAGCGCTCGAAAGTGCAGTGTGCATCGAGCATGACGACCACATTATCCAGTTCACTCTCGGGCATGGCAGCCAATCGCCTGCCGGTGGTGATGCGGATCGGTTCGCCAATGCGGTTCAGCGGCACCCGATGTCGTGCTACCAGCGCCTGAACGCTGGTGATGCCGGGAATCACCTGATACTCGAAGACCTCCCGGCCACGCGCCAGTACCTGATCGAGAATCCTGAGGGTGCTGTCGTACAGCGACGGGTCCCCCCAGACCAGAAACGCCCCGACCTCCCCCGCTCTCAGTTCATCACCGATCAGCCGCTCGAACAGAACCGCCCGCTGCTCATGCCAATGTTCGATGCCGCGCTCATAGCCCTGAGGATCATCTTCGCGCTGCGGGTCCCGGACCTGCACCAGTCGATAGTTGTCGTTCTGGATATAACGCTGACAGATGTCTTTTCTCAGGCGCAGCAGATCATCCTCGGCATAGCCCTTGTCCAGCAGGAAGAACACCGTGGCGCGGTTCAGGGCATTGATGGCCTGCACTGTAATTTGTTCGGGATCTCCGGCACCAATACCGATCAGAAGGATCTGTTTCATCAGGCAATGACTCCGGTTTCGATGCGGACAGCATTAGACGACTGGGCATGAATAGAACAATTAAGGCACATTAGCAGACTGGCAACTTCTGAAGGCGGTCAGACCATGACAAGAACAACAAGAATCACAGACCCTTCCTACGAATTGATGGACGATCACAATGGCCTGTCGATCATCTACCGCGAACACGGTTTCCCCTGCCCGCTGGTGCGCTGGCATTTCCACAAGGAATACGAGCTGCATCTGATCGTCGCCAGTTCAGGCAAGGTGTTCGTCGGTGACTACATTGGCAACTTCAACCCCGGCAGCCTGTTCCTCACCGGGCCGAACCTGCCGCACAACTGGATCAGCCAGATTCAGGAAGATGAAGTAGTGACCAAGCGCGACATGCTGGTCAATTTCACCGATGAACTGCTGGAAAGCGGCAACCAGGTGTTTACCGAACTCAAGAGCCTGACCCCGCTGCTGGAGCGCGCCCGGTACGGCATCGAGTTCCGCTGCAAGCGCACGATCCGTCAGGCCATGAAGCTGATGCAGAAAATCGCCGACTCCAGCGGTATCACCCGGCTCGGGCACTTCCTGATTCTGCTGGAGCTGCTGGCGGCCAGCGACGACTTTCAACTGCTCTCGGGAACCACGGTGTCGCACATGGCCGACGAGCACAGCGTTGAGCGCACCAACCGGGCGGTGGATTACATTTTTGCCCACTATGGGCGCGAATTGCCCCTTGAAGAGGTCGCCGAATACCTGGGCATGAAACCGACGTACTTCTCTCGTGTATTCAAACAGGCTACCGGTCGCTGCTTCGTGGAGTTCGTCAATCGCCTGCGCATCAGCAAGTCCTGTGAGCTGCTGGCCGATGGCGACAAGCCGGTGACGGATATCTGCTTCGAGTCGGGATTCAATAACATTTCCAACTTCAACCGCCGCTTCCAGCAGCTCAAAGGGATGACGCCGTCACACTATCGACGCCTTGCCGTCCAGCGCCTGACCGAGCAGAACCTGTACTGATTCACCCTGCCTGCGGCCATCTCGTCTACGCTGATTCTGCATTGCAGCCTGCCTGAGCGCGGTTGCGGTGCGTTTTCAAAGCACTGCCGAATGCAAAAAAGTATCAGTTGAAGTGCGGTGCAGGATTTGTCATCGCGTCTCAAGGTCGTTGTAATCAGCTCACATCTTCCTCACCTCCGGAAGAGACAAAAACAATAACCGACCCTCCATGACTCCCAGAGCATGGACGAGGAGTGATCAATGAAGACCCCAGCAAAATTACTGCTTGCCAGTTCAGTCCTCAGCGCCGGTTTCCTGTTCGGCGGCAACGCTGTTGCAGGGACCGTGACCATTGCCACGGTCAACAACAGCGACATGATTCGCATGCAACGCCTCTCCAAGACCTTTGAAGAACAACACCCTGACATCAAGCTCAACTGGGTCGTGCTGGAAGAAAACGTCCTGCGCCAGCGTCTGACCACCGACATCGCCACCAAGGGCGGCCAGTTCGACGTGCTGACCATCGGCATGTACGAAGCCTCACTGTGGGGCGCCAAGGGCTGGTTGCAGGAAATGAAGGATCTGCCTGCCAGCTACCAGCTCGATGATGTTTTCCCGTCGGTGCGCGACGGCCTGTCCGTGGACGGCAAGTTGTTTGCCCTGCCGTTCTATGCAGAAAGCTCGATTACCTACTACCGCAAGGATCTGTTCCAGAACGCAGGGCTGACCATGCCGGAGCGTCCGACCTGGACCCAGATTGCCGAGTTCGCAGGCAAGCTCACTGACAAGTCCAAGGAGCAATACGGCATCTGCCTGCGCGGCAAGGCCGGCTGGGGCGAGAACATGGCGCTGATTACCACAGTGGCCAACGCCTACGGCGCACGCTGGTTCGATGAACAATGGAAACCCCAGTTCGATCAGCCGGAATGGAAAGACGCCCTCAACTTCTACGTCAACACCATGAAACAGTCCGGCCCGCCGGGCGCATCGAGCAACGGTTTCAACGAGAACCTGGCGCTGTTCAACAGCGGCAAGTGTGCGATCTGGGTCGATGCCAGCGTGGCCGGCTCCTTTGTCACCGACAAGAGCCAGAGCAAGGTTGCCGACCATGTCGGCTTTACCTATGCGCCTCATCAAGTGACGGAAAAAGGCTCGTCGTGGCTGTATTCCTGGTCGCTGGCGATTCCGACCAGTGCCAAGAACACCAAGGACGCCCAGGCCTTCACTCAGTGGGCAACGTCCAAGGAATATGCCGCTCTGGTCGCCGAGAAAGACGGCGTATCCAACGTACCGCCAGGTACGCGGGCATCGACCTACACGGATGAATACAAGAAAGCCGCGCCATTCGCCGATATCACCCTCAAATCGCTGATGGCCGTGACGCCCAAGACACCAACGCTCAAGCCGGTGCCTTACGTGGGCATCCAGTTGGTGACCATTCCCGAGTTCCAGGCCATCGGCACCAGTGTCGGCCAGCAGTTCTCGGCTGCACTGATCGGTCAGTCGACAGTGGAGAACGCCTTGAAAATGGCGCAAAACTCCACCGAGCGCGACATGAAACGAGCCGGCTACCCGAAAAAGTAGGCCTCACGACTCAAGCCGAGGGGCACTTGCCCCTCGACTCCCGCTGACAGGCAAATCCCGGTTCGGAGTTCCCCATGAAGACCTCAGCCATTCCTGCTCGCCCGGATTTGTCCGGCGATGCCTCCAAGGCCAGAAACAAAAGGTTCAAACCCGGATGGTTTCTGGTCAGCCCTTCCGTGGCGCTCTTGCTGGTCTGGATGATCGTGCCTCTGGGCATGACCATTTATTTCTCGCTGATTCGCTACAACCTGTTGAGCCCCGGCGAAAACGAATTCGTCGGGCTGGAAAACTTCACGTACTTCGTCACCGACAGCGGTTTCCTGCCCGGTGCCGGTAATACCTTGTTGCTGGTGGGCAGCGTACTGGCGATCAGTGTGATCCTCGGTGTATTGATTTCCGCCCTGTTGGAAGCCAGCGAGTTTTTCGGCCGCGGCATCGTGCGGGTGCTGTTGATCTCGCCGTTCTTCATCATGCCAACGGTCAGCGCCCTGATCTGGAAGAACCTGATTTTCCACCCGGTTTCCGGCGTACTGGCCGCCGTGTGGCGCTTCTTCGGGGCCGAGCCCGTCGACTGGTTTGCTCATTACCCGATGCTGTCGATCATTATCATCGTCTCCTGGCAATGGCTGCCGTTCGCCATCCTGATCCTGATGACCGCCATGCAGTCGCTGGATCAGGAACAGAAAGAGGCCGCCCGACTCGATGGCGCCGGGCCGATTGCGATTTTCTGGCACCTGACCCTTCCCCACCTGGCCCGGCCGATTGCCGTGGTGGTGATGATCGAAACGATTTTCCTGCTCTCGGTGTTTGCCGAAATCTTCACCACCACCAATGGCGGGCCGGGCTTTGCCTCGACCAACCTGGCGTACCTGATCTACATCCAGGCGTTGCTGCAGTTCGATGTCGGCATGGCCTCGGCTGGCGGCCTGATTGCGGTCGTCATTGCCAATATCGCGGCGATCATCCTGATCCGGATGATCGGCAAAAACCTCACCGACAAGTCATGAGGGCCTTGCCATGATGACGCTCAAACAATCACGCCGCCTGCAAAGCCTGCTGCTCGGGGTCTTGTCCTGGCTTATCGCCGCACTGGTGTTCTTCCCGATCTTCTGGATGGTGCTGACCAGCTTCAAGACCGAGATCGACGCCTTCGCGACGCCGCCGCAACTGTTTTTCACGCCGACGCTGGAAAACTACCTGCACATTCAGGAACGCAGCGATTACTTCCACTTTGCCTGGAACTCGGTACTGATTTCGTTCAGTGCCACGATCCTGAGCATGCTGGTGGCCATTCCTGCTGCCTACTCCATGGCCTTCTTCGAGACCAAGCGCACCAAGAGCACACTGCTGTGGATGCTCTCGACCAAGATGCTGCCGCCGGTGGGCGTGCTGATGCCGATCTATCTGCTGGCCAAGACCTTCGGCCTGCTGGATTCGCGTCTGGCGCTGATCATCATCTACACGCTGATCAACCTGCCGATCGTGGTCTGGATGATTTACACCTACTTCAAGGACATTCCGGGAGAAATCCTCGAAGCCTCGCGTCTGGACGGTGCCAGCACGCGCCAGGAAATATTCCGGGTACTGATGCCGATCTGCAAGGGCGGCCTGGCTTCGACGGCGCTGCTGTCCTTGATCCTGTGCTGGAACGAGGCCTTCTGGTCCCTGAACCTCACCTCGTCCAACGCCGCGCCGCTCACAGCACTCGTCGCCTCGTACTCAAGCCCTGAAGGGTTGTTCTGGGCCAAGCTCTCGGCCGTCTCGACCCTGGCCTGCGCACCGATCCTGATTTTCGGCTGGATCAGCCAGAAACAACTGGTCCGCGGCCTGTCGTTCGGCGCAGTCAAATAGCCCGAATTCAAGAATAAAAACGGAGTCAAGCATGGCTAATCTCAGTATCAGAAATCTGCAAAAAGGCTTCGACGGCCATCAGATCATCAAAGGCATCGATCTGGATGTGAAGGATCGCGAGTTCGTGGTCTTTGTCGGCCCGTCGGGTTGCGGCAAGTCCACCCTGCTGCGCCTGATTGCCGGGCTTGAGGAAGTCACCTCGGGGAGCATCGAACTCGATGGCCGCGAGATCACCCAGGTCACACCGGCCAAGCGCGACTTGGCCATGGTGTTCCAGACCTACGCCCTGTACCCGCACATGACCGTGGGCAAGAATCTGTCCTTTGCCCTGGACCTGGCGGGCGGCGACAAGGCCGAGATCAAGAAGAAAGTGGATGAAGCCGCACGCATCCTGGAGCTTGGGCCACTGCTGGAGCGTAAACCCAAGCAGCTTTCAGGTGGTCAGCGCCAGCGGGTCGCCATTGGCCGGGCCATCGTGCGCAACCCGAAAATATTCCTGTTCGACGAACCGCTTTCCAACCTCGACGCTGCTTTACGGGTACAGACCCGACTGGAGCTGTCGCGCCTGCACAAAGAGTTACAGGCAACGATGATTTACGTCACCCACGATCAGGTCGAAGCCATGACTCTGGCCGACAAGGTGGTGGTGCTCAATGGCGGCAAGGTGGAACAGGTGGGCTCGCCACTGGAGCTGTATCACCATCCGGCCAACCTGTTTGTCGCGGGTTTTCTCGGCACGCCGAAAATGGGCTTTCTCAAGGGCCGGATCAGCCGCGTCGACAACCAGGACTGCGAAGTCGAACTGGATGCCGGTACACGCATCACCCTGCCGGTAAGACGTGCCGGCTTGAGTGTCGGGGCTCCGGTCACGCTGGGCATTCGTCCCGAGCATCTGAACATTGCCCAGAACGGCGAGTGCCAGTTGCAGGTTACTGCCGATGTCAGCGAGCGTCTGGGCAGCGATACCTATTGCCATGTCCGCACCCGTTCGGGCGAAGCGCTGACCATGCGTATCCGTGGCGATCTGGCCAGCCAGTACGGCGAAACCCTGAACCTGCATCTCGATAGCGCCCACTGCCATCTGTTCGACGATCAGGGGTTGGTCATTGCCAAGGCCTTGCCGGTCGCTGCCTAACGTATTGGAGAGCCTTTGACATGAAACTGAACAAACAGAACCTGTCACAACTGGGCGCCGATATTGCCCGCCCCGCCTACTCTGCCAGCGAAACCCGCCAGGGCATTGCCCATATTGGCGTCGGTGGATTTCATCGCGCACATCAGGCGTTTTACACCGATGCATTGATGAACAGCGGTGAAGGTCTGGACTGGAGCATCTGCGGCGTCGGCCTGCGCCCCGAAGACCAGGCCGTGCGCGATGCACTGGCCGGCCAGGACTATCTGTACACCCTGTATGAGCTGGGTGACACGCCAGACACTGAAACCCGGATCATCGCCTCCATCAGTGGCATGTTGCTGGCCGAGGAAGATCCCCAGGCCTTGATCGACAAACTGGCCAGCCCGGACATCCGCATTGTGTCCCTGACCATTACCGAGGGTGGCTATTGCATCGACGACAGCAACGGCCAGTTCATGGCGCACCTGCCGCAGATCCGCCACGACCTGACCCACCCCAATACTCCCGGCACGGTATTCGGTTTTCTGTGTGCCGCGCTGGCCCGTCGGCGTGCTGCGGGCATACCGGCCTTTACGCTGATGTCCTGCGATAACCTGCCCCACAACGGCGCCGTTACCCGCAAGGCACTGCTGGCCTTTGCTGCCCTGCGCGATGCCGACCTGCATGACTGGATTGCCGAAAACGTCAGCTTCCCCAATGCCATGGTCGACCGCATCACGCCCATGACCAGCTCGGCCCACCGCCTGAAACTGGCCGATGAAAAGCATATCGACGACGCATGGCCAGTGGTCTGCGAGCCGTTCGTGCAATGGGTGCTGGAAGACAAGTTCGTCAATGGCCGCCCGGCCTGGGAAAAGGTCGGCGTACAGTTCACCGACGACGTGACGCCCTACGAAGAAATGAAGATCAAGCTGCTCAACGGCAGCCACCTTGCATTGACCTACCTGGGTTTTCTGAAGGGTTACCGCTTCGTCCACGAAACCATGAACGACCCGCTGTTCGTGCGTTATATCCGGGCCTATATGGACCTGGATGTCACCCCGCAGCTGGCTTCGGTGCCAGGCATCGATCTGGAAGGCTACAAGGACACGCTGATCGAGCGTTTCTCCAATCAGGCGATTGCCGATCAACTGGAGCGTGTGTGTTCGGACGGCTCGTCGAAATTCCCCAAGTTCACCATTCCGACCATTAACCGGCTGATTCTCGATCAGGGCAATCTGGAGCGCGCATCACTGGTGGTGGCTGCCTGGGCCTTGTACCTCAAGGGCGTGGACGAGAACGGCACGACCTACAGGATTCCCGATCCACGGGCTGACTTCTGTCAGGCGCTGGTGGCCGACGATGTTTTGCTGACTCAGCGGCTGCTGGGCGTGGAAGAAATCTTTGGTCTGGCAATCCCCCGCTCCGCCGAGTTCGTCGCAGCCTTTGAGCAGAACCTCAATAACCTGCGGGACTTGGGAGTCAGCGGCACACTGGAAAAAATACTGGCCAACAGCCCTTGAGAGGCAACCATGTTTCTTGGAATCGATTGCGGGACCCAAGGTACCAAAGCCATCGTTCTGGATGCTGATAGCGGTCAGGTGCTGGGCGAAGGCTCAGCCCCGCACAGCCTGATCAGCAACGCCCATGGCCGACGCGAACAGGATGTGCAGCAGTGGCTGGACGCGCTGGAACAGGCGACCCGCAGCGCTCTGAAACAGGCTGGCATTTCAGGCCAGCAGATCAAGGGCATTGGCGTTTCGGGCCAGCAGCACGGTCTGGTGCTGCTGGACGCTCAGGGCCAGGTGCTGCGCCCGGCCAAATTGTGGTGCGACACCGAAACCACTCCCGAGAACCAGCGTCTGCTGGATTATCTGGGCGGCGAGCAAGGTTCGCTGCAACGTCTGGGGCTGGTCATTGCACCGGGCTATACGGTTTCCAAGCTGTTGTGGACCAAGGAGCAGCACCCGGAACTGTTCGGGCGCATCGACAAGATCCTGCTGCCTCACGATTACCTCAATTACTGGCTGACCGGGCGTTGCTGCACGGACTATGGGGATGCGTCGGGAACGGGCTACTTCAATGTTCGCAGCCGGGAATGGGATCTGCCGCTGCTGGCGCATATCGACCCGACCGGCCGCCTGGGCAAGGCGCTTCCAGAACTACTGCCGGCGCAACACAAGGTCGGCACGATTCGGGATGAAGTCGCCAGGCGGCTGGGCCTGAATCCCGAAGCGGTGGTGTCCAGCGGTGGCGGCGACAACATGATGGGAGCCATCGGCACCGGCAATATCCAGCCGGGCCTGATTACCATGAGCCTCGGTTCGTCAGGCACCATCTACGCCTTTGCCGATCAGGCATTTGTCAGCGAGCAAGCGTCGGTGGCAACCTTCTGCTCCTCATCCGATGGCTGGCTGCCATTGATCTGCACCATGAACCTGACCAATGCCACCAGTGCGATTCGCGAGCTGTTCGCGCTGGATATCAACGGCTTCAATCAGGCCATAGCCCAGGCCCCGATTGGTGCGGAGGGCGTGCTTATGCTGCCGTTTCTAAACGGCGAACGGGTCCCCGCCCTCCCCGATGCCACCGGCAGCATTCTGGGTCTGAACAGCACCAACCTGACCCAGGCCAATCTGTGCAGGGCCGTGGTTGAAGGGACCAGCCTCGGGTTACGCTACGGGCTGGACCTGCTGCGGGCCAGCGGCATCAAGAGCCAGACCATCCGTTTGATCGGCGGCGGCTCGAAAAGCGCCATCTGGCGACAGATGATTGCCGACATCATGGATACTCCCGTCATCTGCACCGAATACGCCGAAGCGGCGGCACTGGGTGCGGCGATTCAGGCGGCCTGGTGCTGGTCTGGCGAGCATGGGCAGACAGCGGATCTGCAAGCACTTTGCGAACGTTGTGTCAGGCTTGATCCAGATAGCGAAACCCATCCAGTCCAGGAGAACGTGGCCGCCTACGAGCGAGTCTATTCACGTTATCAAGATCAATTGCGGGCAGCCTGATCCTGCCCTTTCACGGAGCACCTATGTTTCTTGTCTGCGGCGAAGCGCTTTTTGACATTTTTACCCGAGCGGACGACAACGGCTCGCTCAACCGGCTGGGCCTTGAAGCCATTGCCGGTGGCTCCCCCTTCAACGTGGCGATAGGTTTACGCCGTCTGGGGGTCGAAGCGGCCTTTTTTGCCGGGCTGTCCACCGATTATCTCGGACAGCGCCTGCGGGCGGTGCTGGAGCAGGAAGCGGTCAACCCCAATTACCTGATCGACTTTGCAGCGCCTACGACCCTGGCCATGGTCGCAGTCGGTGCCAATGGCTCGCCCACCTACAGTTTCCGGGGCGAAGGCTGTGCCGACCGGCAACTGCGCCTGGAACACTTGCCCACACTGGATGAAAAAGTGCGCGGCATTCATGTCGGTTCGTTTTCACTGGTTGTGCAGCCGGTCGCCGATACCTTGCTGGCGCTGGTTGCCCGGGAAAGCAACAACCGTCTGATCACCCTGGACCCGAATGTGCGGCTCAATCCGGAGCCGGATATAGAGCGCTGGCGCACCCGGATCCACGCCTTTGCCGAGCACGCGCATATCATCAAGGTCAGCGACGAAGACCTGCACCTGCTCTACCCGGACAGCACCCCGCAAAGCATTGCGCAAGAGTGGCTGAACAAGCGCTGCCAGTTCGTGGTCCTGACTCGGGGTTCGGAAGGTGCCAGCATTTTTACCCGGCAACACGGAAACTGGTCGGTGGCGGCACAAAGCGTCAAGACCGTGGATACGGTGGGCGCAGGAGATACCTTTCAGGCAGCATTGCTGACGTTCCTCAGCGAACGCCAACTGGACAACGCGCAAAGCCTGGAATCACTGTCGCGGGAAACCCTGGATGAAATGCTCGGCTTTGCCGTCAGGGCAGCGGCACTGACCTGTACCAAGGTGGGGCCGGATCTGCCGTATCGGCATCAGCTGGCGTGATTTTCGCGACTGAAGTCGCTCCTACACCCGCGTAGGAGCGAATTCATTCGCGAAAGATACGCTACGCAACCATCCCGGCCTTGATGCCGTTGATTCTGGCATTGATGTCATCAACGGCAGCGGTTTGCTGCTCCTTGAGAGCCTCCTGGACTTTCTTGTCCAGAGCCAGTTTCTCTTCAGGCGTCATGGCGTCGTATTCCTCTTTGCTGACGCCAGTGAGTTTTTCACGCATTTTCTCTTCGGCAGACTGCTTCATGTAATCCATGAATTCCTGCTGAACAGAGCCAGTCGGAGTACCCGTGTTGATTGCACTGGTTGAACCGGTCGAGGCGATAAAACCGTTATCGCTGTCGGCAGTCGCCTCGGACAGGGTTTTCTCGGCCAGGGTCTTGATGTTGAACATCATCCGGGCAAAAGACTCGTCATACCCATTGTTGCTCTTGGTACTGTCCTGAGATGCGGAACTGTCTGCCCTGGCGGTCACCGGAGTGACTGCCGGAACCAGACTCTCAGCAGCCGCAACAGTACTGAATGAGTTCTGGGAAACCTCATCCACTGTCTTGCGCCCGACGAATCTGGAAACCAGACCTTCAAGCGTGCCGTTGTTGATAATCATCTTTCACCTCCTGCGGTGGGTGCGCCCCTTTCGCAGCAAAACCAGTGCCAGCCCTCTCAAAAAATATAACCGACTGATTAAGAAGGACTTTATTGCAGAGGTCCGGCCAAAAGCCTGACAGGAAAGGAAAGACAATGCCGGTCATGGCAAGTCATTGCCGGTCTGGTTCCAGTGCTGGCCCAACTCGATATCCTTGTTCAGGTCGAGCTGCTCCAGAGGCAACGGCATCGCAAAGTGATACCCCTGAGCCTGCCCCGCTCCCATACCGCGCAGCAGCTCCAGGGTAGCGCGGTCTTCAACCCCTTCGGCCACCACCGTCAGATCCAGCGACTCGGCCATTCGTACGATAGCGCGCACAATGGCCCGGCTTCTGGCGCTGGTCGTCAGCTCCAGAATGAAGGATTTGTCGATCTTCAAGCCGCTGAAGTGATACTGATGCACATAGCTGAGCGATGAGAAGCCCGCGCCGAAATCGTCCAGTACCACCGACATGCCCCTGTCAGCCAATTGTTTCATGGACTGACGAGCCTGCTCGGGATCTGCCACCAGCGCGCCTTCGGTCAGTTCCAGGCAAAGCCGCGAAGGCGCAACGTCGTATTCCGCCAGCAAGGCCAGTACTTCGGAGGCGAACTCGGGACGGGTGATGCTGTAACTGGAGCAGTTCACATGCACCGGCGGCCATTGAGCATTGGCCGGATCAGCCAGAATGGCAATCACCCGCTGCAACATGTAAAGGTCCAGACGCCCGATAAGGCGAAACCCTTCCAGAGCTGGCAGAAAGCTGCCGGGAGCGATGACCCGACCATCGGGTTGACGCCAGCGGATCAAGGCTTCAAGCGCCAGCAGCTTGCCGGTGTTGACGCAAATGATGGGCTGAAAATACGGAATCAGTTCGTTGGTATGTTTGAGCGCCTTGCGCAATGCGCCTTCGCGCTCGACCTGGTCCGAGACTTCGCGACGCAACTCCTGATTGAACACGACAAAGCTGTCACGCCCACCATTCTTGGCCCGGTACATAGCCGTGTCCGCATCACGCAGCAAATCGGCTGGCTCCTGGTGAAACTGACGATCAGCCCCGACCACACCGATGCTGCACGAAGAAAAGACCGAATGGCCGCTGATAAAGAACGGCAGGTCGAACGCTTCAAGAATGCGCTCGGCAATCCCGACCCCGACAGCCAGCGGCGCACCGATCCCCAGCACAGCAAATTCATCGCCCCCCAGACGCGCAAGCAGATCGCAATCGCGGATACAACTGCGCAACCGCGCAGCCGCCTGGACCAACAGGATATCGCCAAAGTGATGGCCCAGGCTGTCGTTGACGACCTTGAACCGGTCCAGGTCAATAAACATGACCACCAATTGCTGGTCATGTTTATTGAAAGCCTGCCAGGCTTCTTTCAAGCGCTGTTGCAACTGGCTGCGATTGGGCAGGCTGGTGAGTGAGTCATGGGAGTTTTCATGCTGAAGCCGGGCATTGGCCAGATCCAGCTCACGGGTACGGTCCTGAACCCGTGCCTCAAGGCGCAGATTAGCGGTATGTATCGCCTCGGCAGCGCTACGCCGGGACAAGGCCGTATCGATATGGCGAGAGACGAAGGTCAGCAACTCCTGATCGCGCAGGGTGTAGCTGACGTTCTGCGAATAGCTCTGCACCGCCAGCACGCCTCGTACATCGTCCCCCTCGAACAGGGGGATGCCCAACCAGGATGACGAACGATTGGATTCATTCTGAATCTCGATTTCACCTTCCCTTTCCAGCCTGTAAGCATCTTCTTTATCGATCAGGCAAGGACGGCGCTGGCGGATGACGTATTCGGTAAAGCCACGCTGCCCCCGCCGCGACCTGGGAGGCGTCGCCAGTCGCTCATCGCTGTAATACGGGAAGGTCACTTCTTGTGTAGAACTGTCGTACAGGGCGATATAGAAGTTGTACGCCACCAGCAACTCGCCGACGATCATATGCAGGCTGTGGAACAGTTCCGCCATATCGCCCGGCTGGCTGGACAGCTCGGTAATCTGGAACAACGCACTCTGCAGGTGCTCCGCCCGTTCACGATCCGCCACTTCCTGCCTGAGTGCATCGTTGGCGGCCGAAAGCTGCTGGGTGCGCAGCAAAACCGTATGCTCCAGATCGGCACGGTGCAGAATCCGGTCCAGCGCCATCGCCACATGCCGGGCAACCACCAGAAACAGCGCACGGTCTTCGACACTGTAAATCCGCGAGACGTCGTAGACCTGCATGGCCAGCATGCCAAAGACTTCGTCAGATGACTTCTTGAGCGGTGCGCCCATCCAGAACTCGGGATGACGCCCCTCGCAGAAAAAGCGCCCCTGAGCCTGAGCCTGCCTGATAGCGATGGCATCAATGAACATCGGCTGGCCGGTGGTCAGGACATAGCCCGTCATGGATAGCCGTGAGCGGTCGAGATACTCGAAGCTCTCCGGCTCCAGCGCTTCGTGGTCGGCTACATCGATGTAATAGGGATAAGTGATCTTGTCTCGCTGGCCGTCGTACAGCGCCAGATAGAAGTTCTCGGCATCGATCAGAGTCGCCAGCTGTTTATGGATGCCTTTGAGGAAGGTGCTACGGTCCCGTGTCGAACTGGCCAGATGACTGATTTCATAAAGGACGCGCTGGGTATTCTGCGCCCTGACCAGAGCAGCACTTTGCAAGAGATACCCCAATCGCAGGGCCAGATCGGCCAATTGCGGGTTATCGGCTTCGGACAGGGGCGCCAGCAACCAGCCCAGCGCCGCTTCGCCCATCCCCATGACCCAGCGATGCAACTGCCGCGAGCGACAGAAGTCATCGAAACCGTCACAGGCAATTTCCCCAAGCCAGTCAGCCTGTACACACCCGCTCCCCAGCAGACGCTTGTGTGACCCGGCACCGTAGGCCGCCCATGCCACATTGGGCATGCGGCTTCTCGCCTCGCGCAGCAAGGCTTCCACGGAGTCTTCATCTGAAGGTGCAGGTGATACAGCACAAGAGTCATCAGTGGACTGGTACAAGTCTGGGGACAAAGGGGGAACCTGCATGAAAAACACCAAATCCTGAAGCTGACTGCGGCTATCTTCATCGGCAGCCCCCAATGGTGGCAAGCAGGAAGTGCGATTGAACACAAGAAAATACGTATTACCGAGCGTATCAAGGCCTCAGCCCATCAGAAAAGCTGACGGCGCCCGGCACTATCGGTTCATTCAGCAAGTCAAACCCGGTCACATTGCAATACTCGAAGCCTGATCAACAGCTATGCTGGCTTCCGGTTTCTTTCAACCCCACTCCAAAGGTGATCGCAGTGGTCAAGACATACAGCTACGCCGCAAAAGAACCGTCCGACACCCTGAAACCTTACCGCTTTGAACGCCGCACCCCAGGTGCTGACGATGTGCAGATCGATATTCTGTACTGCGGCGTCTGCCACTCGGACCTGCATACCGCACGCAACGAATGGCACAACACGCTCTACCCTTCGGTGCCGGGCCATGAAATCGTTGGCCGGGTCACCGCTGTGGGTGCCGACGTCAAGAACTTCAAGTTAGGAGACCTGGCGGGCGTCGGCTGCATGGTCGACAGTTGCCAACACTGCGCCTCCTGCGCTGAAGGTGAAGAACAATACTGTGAGAGCGGTTTTACCGGCACCTATAACGGCCCGGTCTTTGGTGGCGAAAACACCTTTGGCGGTTACTCCGACAATATCGTCGTCAAGGAGAAATTCGTCCTGCGCATCTCCCACAGCGACAATCTGGCTGCTGTCGCTCCGTTGCTCTGTGCAGGCATCACCACCTACTCACCGCTGCGCCACTGGAAAGTCGGGCCAGGAAAACGGGTCGGTGTCGTCGGCCTTGGCGGGCTGGGTCATATGGCCGTGAAGATTGCCCACGCCATGGGCGCGCATGTGGTGCTGTTCACCACCTCGCCCAACAAGCGTGAAGATGGCCTGCGCCTGGGCGCCGATGAAGTCGTGGTTTCCAAAGACCCTGCCGAAATGGCAGCACAGGCCAACAGCCTGGACTTCATTCTCAATACCGTCGCTGCACCTCACGATCTCGACGCCTTCCTGGGATTGCTCAAGCGTGACGGCACCATGACGCTGGTCGGCGCCCCTGCGGAGCCTCACCCATCACCGGCCGTGTTCGGGCTGATCTTCAAGCGCCGCAGCCTGGCCGGTTCATTGATAGGCGGCATTCAGGAAACCCAGGAAATGCTGGATTTCTGCGCCGAGCACGGCATCGTTTCGGATATCGAAATCATCGCCATGCAGGACATCAACGACGCCTACGAGCGCATGCTCAAGGGTGACGTGAAATATCGCTTCGTGATCGACATGGCCACTCTGAAGCAGGAAGCGTCTGCTGCCTGATAGCGGACATTCAGGCTGTCCGACAGGATCGGGCAGCCTGTTTTATCATCAGGGCCATATGACAAAAAGTCTCGATTCAGCGCATTTAAACAACAAACCTCATCATTGAAATATCTTGCTGCAAATAACTGCACGCTTCCTCAAACCATTCATCATAAAGCCCTTATCCATCACTTCCCGCTGTTGACACGCCCTTTTATGGGGCGCGCAATAGGTGCTGGATGAAACGACGGGGAAACACACATGGCTAAGATCAATGTTTTAGCGGGTGATTTTCTTCAAGGTAATGGGGAATACCGCTCTGGCACCATTACTCTTGTAACCCCCCTCTTTCCATGGCCTGGAATCTGTTTCAAGCAGAACGAAATCAAGTCAGTGGAAATTGCCAGCAAAGCGTCAAACAGGAAAATGGATGACACCATCGGATTCGGTCTGGCAGGCGCATTGATGCTAGGTCCCGTGGGAGCTGCCGCTGGCATGCTCCTGGCGAGCGAGGAGAAAGAAATAACCTTTGTAGCAACGTTCAAGGACGGCAGAAGCCTGCTCGCTGCCACCGATGAAAAAACCTACCGCAAAATGGCGCAGGATATCCCTGTGTCCGACTTCATGTAAAAGCCCCCACTGCCTGACAAGAGCCCGGTCCTGCGCCGGGCTCTTTCGTTATGCCCCGACTATTCTTTTTTCAACAAGCGTTCTGGCACCGATTGTGCTTGGTGAAAGATTAACTTTTTATTACATTTTTATGACATTGATATCTGTTATCTCAACAGATTCAAGTTTCAGGGCAAGCGTGCAGATATCAAGAATGACTGGACGTTAACAGGTGGAAAGATGAAAGAACGAGCAACAGTCATCTGCAAGCGTGACGACCAGATCCTCTACGTTCGCAAACCAAAATCGAAATGGGCATTGCCCGGCGGCAGGATCGAAGCGGGAGAAACGCCAGCCCAGGCAGCCGTGCGCGAACTGAGTGAGGAAACGGGCCTTGAAAACCTGGACCTCATGTATGTGGATGAATACGAAAAGGATCGGGTCATTCACCACATATTCACAGCCGTGATCCCCTCCTCCAGCGAGCCCTCGCCACGGAACGAGATTGCCGCCTGCAAATGGCTCGCGACTGGAAACATCAGCGACCTCAAGGCAAGCACAGCGACCAAATCCATCGTCAAATCGTTTGCCCGGCCCAAATAGGGTCGGGTTTCAATCTGCGCAAACGAAAAAAGGGCGACCCTTTCGGATCGCCCTTCTTCACCGCCCAGCAGAGCGG